>PLIQ01000462.1 GCA_003140115.1 Actinomycetota bacterium
GCGGCCGGGTCTTCTTGCTCACCCGCGCCATCCTACGGTGCGGCTACGGCAGTCCGACCGCGCGAACCGCGCCGACCACGGCGTCGCCGCCGGTAACCGGGACGGTGGCCAGGTTGTCCGGCACCACGGCGCCCAGCAGGCGCAGCGCCGCCACCGTGACCGGGATCCGGGGGCGCTGCGCCCCGTCGTCGATCTTCACCGCCCCCGCCCGGCCGTCCGCGAACGCGAACGCGAACACGCCCTCGGCGCCGCTCTTGAGCAGCAGGCCCGGTACCGCCTTCATCAGCCGGCGCTCGTCCCGGTCCGTACCGCTGGTCCATTCCGGGTACCCGCGCATGGCGTCGGCGACCCGGCGTTCGGGCGTCCCGGGGTCGGCCAGCACCAGGGCCCGGAACGCCCGGACCAGCCCGTCCAGCGTCAGCGCGAGCAGCGGCGCGCCGCAGCCGTCCACCCCGGTGGCGGTCGACCGCTGCCCGGCCAGGTCCTCGATGGCGTGCCGGATCGCCTGCTGCAGCGGATGGTCAAGGTCCAGGTAGCTGGCCGTCGGCCAGCCGTTCGCCGCGCAGGTGGCCAGCATCGCGGCGTGCTTGCCCGAGCAGTTCATCCGGATCCGGGACATGGGTTCACCGCGGGCGATCATCCGGTGGGCGGTCTGCGTCTCCAGCGGCCAGGCGGCGGGGCAACGCAGGTCATCCTCACTCAGGCCGGCCCAGGACAAGATCTTCCGGACCCCGTCCACGTGGAAGTCCTCGCCGGAATGGCTCGCCGCGGCCAGCGCGAGCAGTTCGGCCTCCAGGTTCAGGCCGCAGCGGAGCATCGCCGTCGCCTGCAGCGGCTTGTTCGCCGACCGCGGCAGGAACGGGACGTCGGTCCGGCCGACTCTGATGACCGGCCGGCCGTCGGCGGCCACCGCCGCCACCGCGCCGCGGTGCCAGGACTCGGCGAAGCCGGACCGCACGACCTCGGCGACGACAGGATTCACGTCCTTGCGATCCGGGATGATCGTCACGCTCGTAGTCTGCCCTGTCCCGGCGACCGATGGCGCCGGTACCCTGCCGTGTTATGCGAGCGGTAGTGCAGCGGGTCAGCCGGGCCAGCGTAACCGTGGACGGCCGGGTGGTCGGGGAGATCGACGAGCCCGGCCTGCTGGTCCTGATCGGCATCACCCACAACGACACCCCCGAGCTGGCCGCGAAGCTGGCCGCCAAACTGTGGGGCCTGCGGATTCTCGACGGCGAGAAGTCCTGCTCCGACATTGCCGCGCCGCTGTTGGTGATCAGCCAGTTCACCCTCTACGCGGACCTGGCCAAGGGCCGCCGCCCGTCCTGGTCGGCCGCCGCGCCGGGCCCGGTCGCCGAGCCCCTGGTCAGCGCCGTGGTCCAGGCCCTGCGTGATCTCGGCGCCCGCGTGCGGACCGGCGTCTTCGGCGCCCACATGAAGGTGTCCCTGGTCAACGATGGCCCCGTCACCGTCATCGTCGACGCGTGAGGCCTATCCCGTTGCGGAAGCGCTGGCCGAAGGCTTCAGCCCGGCCTGAACGCACTGCGGCCGGGCCCGAAGCGAGATCTGATCTTGCGACCGGAACGACGTCTGGCAGAACGACCGGGCCGCCGCGCCGCAGTAGTGCAGGGTCGCCCCGCCGGTGGAGCTCGGCACGGTGACGTTCACGCAGCCGTGGCCCGAGCTGGAGTAGCTGTCCGAGGCCAGCGCGCCCCAGGTCGCGAGTCCGGCGAGCAGCAAGACGACCACCACGCCGACCACCGCGAAGACGCGCTTCTGGCGGCGCGGCAGGCGTCCCGCGCCGGGGTTGGTCTTGGCGTACATGAACGCTCAGTCTAGGAGGCCGGCTGACGGTGCCCTGTGTTAGCGTCGGCGGCAACGGGATCTTCACGGGGAGGTAACACAAGTGGTAACGCGCGATACACGGTGGCCTGCCGGTACGCCCTGCTGGGTGGATGTCAGCGTGGACGACGTGCCGAAGGCGATCGCGTTCTACCGGGCCCTGTTCGGCTGGGACATCGAGCTCGGCGGACCGGAGGTCGGCGGCTACTCCATCGCCCATCAAGATGGCCGGATCGTCGCGGCCGTCAGCCCCAAGATGGGCGCCCCCGACGCCCCGTCGGTCTGGACGACCTACCTGGCCACCGACGACGCTGACGCGACCGCCGCCAAGACCAAGGGGGCGGGCGGCCAGCTGCTGGCCGAGCCGATGGACGTCATGGAAGAGGGCCGGCTGGCGGTGGCCATGGACCCGTCCGGCGCCGTCTTCGGGCTCTGGCAGGGCGAGCACACCACCGGGCTCGGCGTGGCCACCGAACCGGGCGCGCTGACCTGGAACGAGCACATGAGCCGGGACTTCGACGGCAGCAAGGCCTTCTACCAGGCCGTGTTTGGCTACGACTATCAGGACATGAGCAGCGACGGCTTCAAGTACGCGACGCTCATGCTCGACGGCCAGATAGTCGGCGGCATCGGTGAGTACCCGGCGGAGACCCCCGCGGAGGTGCCCGCCGCCTGGGCCACGTACTTCGCCGTGACCGACACCGACGCCGCGGTAGCCAAGGTCACCGAGCTGGGCGGCAGCGTCGTCCAGTCGCCCAGGGACAGCCCGTACGGCCGGGTCGCCGTCGTCGCCGACAACCACGGCGCCGTCTTCTCCCTGATCACCCCGTCGTTCGGCTAACCCGACCGGCGGAGTCCCGTGGGTGTGGAAGGACTCGATGGTCTTCAGCCCCCAGGCCTGACCCTTGGCCCGCTCGGCCTCGGTCCAGGTGATCGTGCGCCAGTCCGGCGCTAGCACCAGCCGCGCCACCGGGTTGGCCAGCTCGATCCGGTTGCCGCCGGGCTCGTAGACGTACAGGAAGAACGTCTGCTGGATCGCGTGCTTGTGCGGCCCGGTCTCGATGAACACGCCGTGGTCCAGGCAGATGTCCGCGGCGCGCAGGATGTCATCCCGGGTGTCGGGCGCGAACGCGACGTGATGCAGCCGGCCGGTGCTGCCCGTCCAGTCCCGCGTGTACACCAGGTCGTAGCCCTTGTTGGTGAAGTGCAGCCACTGCGCGGAGATCGTGCCGTCGTCGAGCATGATCTGCTCGGTGATCCGCCCGCCGAGCACGTCCCGGACGAAGTCCCCGCTGGGCGGTACCTCCCGGGCCAGGTAGTTCACGTGGTCCAGCCGCCGGACGCAGACGCCGCGCCCCGGGTAGGCCTGGGCCTGGTTCTTCAGCGACGGCCTGAGCTCATCCGGTGGCGTGTACCACTCGCTCTCCCAGTACAGCTCCAGCTCGTGCCCGTCCGGGTCACGGAACAAGTACGTCGGCCCGATGCCCGNNCCCGCCGGATGCCCGAGGTCTCGTGCGCGGTGAGCTTGACCGTATGGTGCTCGTAGTCGTCCCAGGTGCGCAGGTAGACCGAGTTGCCTTCGCGGCACGTCTCGGTCAGGCCGAGCACCTCCACGAAGAACCACAGGCTCTCGCAGAGCTTGGGCGTCAGCAGCTCGATATATCCGAGGTGGGCAATATCGTGCAGCGGCGGCCGGGTCGCCGCAGGGTGCTGTGCCGCAGGGTGCTGTGCCGCCGGGATTTGGGGGCTGGTCACCGGGACCTCCGGGGGAAGACGGTGCCGTCGAAGAGCTTGCGCGCGGTGCGCACCACTCCCGAGCGGATCACCGTGGGCGGCTGGCTGGTCGTGTCGACCTCGGCCTCGACCTGCAGGTGACCGGTCGGGTGCTCGATGTCGAACCGCGTCTGCCCCGGCTTGACCGCGGCCAGGTCAGCGCCGGCCGCCCCGTCCAGCAGCAGCGCGGTCGCCACGCTGATCGCGCCGAGCACCCCNNTGGCCGAGATCCGGATCCGCCTCGAGCTCGGCGACGGTCTCGTACCCGGTGCGGCCGAGCGCGGCGGCGGGCACGACCACCACCGGCATGCCGTTGTCGATGCAGGTGACGGTGATCCCGTCGAGGACGTCGGTGGTGTGCCCGGTGGGCAGCAGCGCGCCGGTCGCCGAGCCCTCGGTCCCGGCGAAGTCCAGGACCACGGGCGCGGCCGTTCCCGGCACCCCGGCGATCGCGACGTCGCCGTCGTAGTCCACCACNNCCGCTCGACCGCGAACGCCCCCACGCCGGCCAGCAGGTTGCCGCAGTTCTGCCGGTCGGACACCACGGGCTCCTCGACGCCGACCTGCAGGAACAGGTAGTCGACGTCGGCGTCGGCGCGGGCCGAGGGGGAGATCACGGCCACCTTGGAGGTCAGCGGATGAGCTCCGCCGATCCCGTCGATCTGCCGGGCGCCGGGGCTGCCCATGATGCGCAGCAGCACGTCATCGCGCTCGGCCGGGTCCTGCGGCAGATCCTCGGCCAGGAAGTAGGCGCCCTTCGACGTGCCGCCCCGCATGAGCATGCACCGCACCCCGTCACCCGACCCCATTCAGCCCACCCTCACCATTAGTCACACCCGTACCAGCGCCCAACCCCATGAAGGTGGCACCGTAACGGGAAGATCCATCACGGTGCCACGTCCACGTCGTTCGAGCGAGCCTCGTCGGCGGCGCTGACCCATTCGACGCCGAGGGCGGCGAGCTTGGCCCGCAGGCCGTACAGGTCCAGGCCGAGCTGGCCGTCGGCCAGCGCCTGGCGTACCTGCTCCTCCTTGGCCACCCGGGCCCGCGCGGCGGTCAGCGCCTGGCTCACCTCGCCCCGCGGCACGCACACCACGCCGTCGTCGTCGGCGATGATCGCGTCGCCGGGCCGGATGATCTGGCCGCCCACGGAGAGTGGCACGTTGACCGCACCGGGCGTCTCCTTGACCGTGCCCTGCGCGCTGACCGCCGCCGACCAGGCCGGGAAGCCCATGGCGCGCAGTTCGGCCACGTCCCGCAGGCCCGCCTCGATCACGATCCCGCGGACGCCCCGGGCGGCCAGCGAGGTCGCCAGCAGCTCGCCGAACATCCCGTCGGTGCACGGCGAGGTGGTTGTCACCACCAGCACGTCCCCGGCCTGACACTGCTCGGCCGCGGCGTGGATCATGAGGTTGTCACCGGGCCAGCACAATGCGGTGACCGCCGTCCCGCCGGTCCGCGTCCCGTCCTGGATGGGGCGCAGTCCCGGTCCCAGGTACCCGGCCCGGCCGATCGCCTCGTGCACGGTGGCCACGCCGAGGGCGGCGAGCTGGTCCACCAGGGCCAGGTCGGCCCGGGGGACGCCGGTCACGATCACGTGGCGCATCAGGCGAGCCCGTCCGTGACCTCAGGGCACACCGTAGTGACCCGGTCGGACTCCTGGCTACTCACGAGGCTTCCTCCGTCTCACGCAGGGCGGTGATGACGCTGCGCAGGTGGCTCCGGGTGGCCTCCTCGGCCTCGGCCGGCCGCCGTCCGGTGATGGCCGAGATCATGGCCAGGTGCTCGGGCAGCGAGGCCTGCGGGCGGCCCGGCCGCAGCGACAGCTGGAACTGATGCCGGACCAGCTGCCCGTTCAGCCGCTCGAGCATGTCGGCTGCGACCGTCTGCGCCGAGATCTCCCTGATCAGCCGGTGCAGCTCGTGATTGAGCGCCGAGTACTTCAGCGGCTCGCCGTCCGCGACCCTGCGCTCCATCTCCTCGCCCAGGTCACGCAGCCGGGCGGCCTGCGCCTCAGTGACCAGCTCGGCGGCCTTGGCCGCGCACAGTCCCTCCAGCGCCATCCGGCACTCGGTGATGGCGACGGCCTCGTCCAGGGTCACGGCCCGGACCCGCGCGCCACGGTTCGGGATCCGCTCGACCAGCCCTTCGGCGGTCAGGTCGAACAGCGCCGCCCGCAGGCTAGCCCGCGTCACGGCGAGCAGCCCGGCCAGCTCCTCTTCGACCAGCCGCTGTCCGGGGGCCACGTCCCCGGACAAGATGGCCTGGCGCAGCCGCTCGGCCGCGAACCGCCGTCCCGGCTCGCCGGCCAGCACCGGCGACGCGCCCTTCTGCGTTCGCACGGGGCCGATCCTAGAAAATGTCCAACAATATTGTCAACAATTGATGGCTGACGCCTTCCCGTGCTCCCGCAGCCCGGTCGGCCGGTCTCTCACGGATGGGTGACCTGCCCGAGGAACAGCGGCAGGCCGGTCGGGGTGTGCAGGATCGCGAACAGGAACGGCCGGTCCACGGTCATCGTGACCGGCGGCGGGACGCGGAACGCCGCCGCCGGCCGCATGCTGACCGCCGTCGCCGCGGCCGCCTCGGTGCCCTGCTCGTCCACGTCGACGTACGCCTTGTGCGCGATCGCGCTGATCAGCAGCCGGGCTGCCTCGGTGATGCCGCCGAAGTCGGCGCCGTCGGTGAAAGCTTGCTGCACGCCGAGCCGCCGCAGCACCGGGATCAGGTCGAACGCGGCCTCCAGCCGGAACCTCGGCAGCGCCAGCGTGACCCGGAACCTGGCCGTCCCGGTCAGCAGCCCGCGCACGCCGCCGGCCGCGATCGCCGGGCCAAGCGCCGAAAGCGGGCCGTCCGGCAGGACCACGGCCATGGCCAGGCTCCCGCCGCGGTACGGCAGCAAGACCGCCTGGTATCCGTCGCCCCGTACGTACATCCGGGCCGCCGTGCCGTGCATCATCGGCACGGTCCGGCTCGGGCGGTCCGGGCCGTCCGGGTAGAACGGCGCATCCGCGGTCGCGGGCTCCGGGAAGGTCTGCTCCCAGCCCGCCTTGAGGTAGATGGCGCTGGTCAGCACCAGCCGGGTCTGGCCGTCGATGGCGCGGGCCGGCAGCAGCCCGGTGATCTTGTCCTCGGTCTGCTCGGCGACCACTCGGTTGATCTCGGCCCGGGCCCGCTGCGGCGCGCCGGCGAAGTCGGTCTCGGCTACCGCCTCGCCGAGCCGGGCGGTAAAGCTGGCCTGCAGCGGTAGCCCGGCCTGAACCCAGACCGTGGCGGGCGCCCGGAACGTAACCGCCCCGCCCGCCGTCACGCCGGCGACCAGCGCCGACAGGGCCTTCAGGGCCTCGGCCGCGGCGTCAGGCGATCCCTCCAGGTTCTGCGATTTGTCCAGGTGCAGGGCCCCAGCCAGTTCCGTCGCCGTCTGGCCGCGTGCTCCGCACAGCGCCATCTGCAGCACGCTGGCCACGCTCACCGGGGAGAACACCGTATCGGGGGCCTGCTCGGACAGCAGCCGGTACAGGTCGGCGCCGAACGCGTCATCGGCAGCCGCAACCGCGCTCGCCGTCGTCGCCGAGGCCGATTGCTCAGGCATCGTCGCTTCGCCTCCTCCCACCATCTGATCACACCCCCGCGAGCCAGTTCCTCTGGGCCTCGTGGCCCCGATAGGCTGGCGCGGTGAGCGGACTTGAGGAGTTCGCCCGGCTGGTCGACGGCGATCACGGCCTGGTTGTGGTGTCGACGCTGCGGGCGGACCAGACGATCCAGTCGTCGGTGGTGAACGCGGGCGTGCTGTCCCATCCGGTCACCGGAGCCCAGGTGGTCGGCCTGGTCAGCCGGGGCGACGCGTACCGGGTGGCTAACCTACGGGCCCGGCCGCGAGCCACGGTCGTGATCCGGGCGGGCTGGCAGTGGGCGTTGGCCGAAGGCCCGGTCGAACTGGCCGGGCCCGACGACCCGCTGCCCGGAGTCGACGCCGAGCGGCTGCGCCTGCTGCTGCGGGAGATCTTCACCGCGGCGGGCGGGACGCACGACGACTGGCCCACCTACGACCGCGTCATGGCCGAGGAACGCCGCGTGGCCGTGCTAGTCACGCCCGAGCGGACCCACCCCGCCTAGCCGGAGACGGTGACGCTCACCCCCGCTTCCCGCTGCAGGTCACCCATGGTGGCCGTCGCGTGGACGACGGCGGTGGCGTTCGGCGTGTAGCTCGCCGGGGTGACCAGGAACGTCGCAGTCGGTGCCTGGCCGGGGCCGACGTTGACGAACACCGTCGGTCCGGCCGGCACTGCCCGCCACCCCTGCGGCAGCTGCAGCGCCAGCCGGAGGCTAGGCAGCGTCGCGTCGCCCGCCGCGGACAGCGTGACCCGCACCGTCGAAGTCTTGCCCGCCTGCATGACCGATGGCGCGCTGACGGTGACCTGGCGGGCACCCGGGGTGGACGCCATGGTGAACGAGTCCTGCAGCGGCAGGTCGGCTAGCGCCGAGGAGTCGCCCACGTATACGCGGTAGGAGCCCGCCGTCTGGGTCCAGCCGTTCGCCGAGTCGCTCCACCAGGACTCCTGCTGCGGCGTCAGCGTGAACCAGACCCGGGCCGACTGGCCGGGGGCCAGCGAGACCCGCTGGAACCCTTCGAGCTGACGCGGCGGCTCGCCCGAGGAGGCCGGATCGCCGAGGTAGAGCTGGGCGACGTCAGAACCGGCCCGGTGACCGGTGTTGGTCACCATCGCGGACACCCGGACGTCCTGTGTGCCGTCGACCACGGACCGGCTGACCGACAGGCCGCTGAACGCGAACTGCGTGTACGACAGCCCGAACCCGAACGGGAACAGCGGCGTGGTGTCCTTGGTGTCATACCAGCGGTACCCGACGTCGATGCCCTCGGAGTACAGCACGTCGGTGCCGTTACCGGGGAATTCCGCCGTGGTCGAGGCCGGTACCTGGCTCAGCGATGAGGGGAAGGTCACCGGCAGGTGCCCGCCCGGATCGGTCTGGCCGAACAGCACGCTGGCCAGCGCCGTCCCGCTGGTCTGCCCTGGGTACCAGGCATCTAGCACGCCCGCCACCGAAGGCAGCCACGGCATCGCGACCGGCGCACCGGCGTTGATGACCACTACCGTGCGCGGGTTCGCCGCCGCCACCGCGGAGATCAGCTCGTCCTGGGCCGACGGGAGGTTCAGCGACGGCCGGTCCGTGGCCTCGGACTCGGTGTCGTCGGAGACCACGACGACCGCGGTGGACGCGGCACGAGCGGCCTTCGCCGCGGCCGTGATGCCCGGCGCCAGCGCGGTCGGTGTCCCCCATAGCAGCGCAGACGAGGCGCCGCTGATGGACAGGGTGTACGTCTGGCCCGCGGTCAGGTCGACCGCCACGGAGTAGGTCGAGACCGGCGGCGTACCCGGGTCGTCGATCAGCTGGGTGCCGTTCAGCGACAGGTAGGTCGAGGTGTAGCAGCCGCACGAGTTGGTGATGGCCAGCACGTAGGTGCCGGTCTCCGGCGCGGTGAGCGTGCCCGTGTAGCTGCCGCCGAACGGGGTCGCGGCGTAGGCCGGGGACAGGTCCGCCGCGGGAATGGCAGGCAGCGAGGTGTCGGTGGGCAGGCCCTGTGAGTACGACACGGTCGTCCCCGAACCCGCTGCGGCCTCGATGCCGGCCAGCGGGCTCACCGTGCCCGACGGGATCACGTAGGCACTGCCGCCGCCCGCATAGGTCGGCGAGGCGGACGCGGCCGGGCCGATGACGGCGATCGTTCCGCCCCCGGAAGACGACAGCGGCAGCACCGAGTCCGCGTTCTTCAGCAGCGTGGTGCCGGACTCGGCGACCTGGGTCGCCAGCGCGACGTGTCCGGGCGTGGTCACCGTGTCCGAGGGCGAGCCGGTCCGCGGCTGGCTGAACAGGTTGAACCGGAACATCTCGGTCAGGACCGGCTCGACCATCGTGTTCAGCGCGCTCCTCGGGATGGTCCCGTTCTCCACGTCGGTCTGCAGCGCGGCCCCGTAATAGGTGTTGAACGGCTGCTCCTGGTCGGTGCCCTCCAGCGCGCCCTGGGTGGAATGCAGCGCGCCGTAGTCGGACATCACGAAGCCGGGGAAATCCCACTCGTCGCGCAGCACGGTGTTGTTGAGGTAGGAGTTGTTGCAGCTGAAGTTGCCGTTCACCACCGAGTACGCGCACATGACCGACGCCACGTTGGCCTGCGTCACCGCCGCGTCGAAGGACGGCATGTAGATCTCGTGCAGCGCCCGGGGGTCGACGATCACGTCGTCGGCCGGCGTGTTGCGATAGGTCTCCTGGTTGTACGCGTCGAAGTGCTTGACCTGCGACTCCACGTCCTGGCTCTGCACGCCGTCGATCTCGGGGACGTCCAGCGACGCGTTCAGGAACGGGTCCTCCGAGAGCGCCTCGAACGACCGGCCCCAGCGCGGGTCCCGGTCGATGTTCACCGTCGGCCCGAGGTTGGCGCTGGCCCCCTTGCCGTACTCCTCGGCCCCGATCACCTGGCCGTACTGCTCGGCCAGCGACGGATCCCAGGTGGCGGCCAGCGCCACGCCGGCGGGCAGCTGGGTCACCCCGGTCATCCCGTCGGCGACCCCCGCGGGCCCGTCCTCCAGGCCCACGGCCGGGATGCACAGCGCCGGGATCGCGGGCGTGTAGAACACGTAGGGGTTGGTGGTGCCGTGGCCCTCCACCATGGTGATCTCGTCGGCCAGGCTCATCTGGCTCATGAGCTGGGCCACGCGCTGGGCGATGGGAGCCCGGGACGAGACCCAGGGGCAGCTCGGCGCGGCCGATGCGGTCGAGCCTGGGCTCGCCGCGGACGTGGCCGCGGCCGCGGGCATGGCCAGCGGGACCGCGAGCGCGGCGAGCGTCGCGATCGCCAGCGCGGCTAGCCGTCCTCGCCGGTATCTGCGGTAACTGGACAGAACTCGAGCACCGATAATCACGCCGTCCTCCGGTATCGGACGTATCCCCCCTTACGGACCAACGTAATTCATCAAGAATAAACATACGGAGCGCCGAAAAGGAAGCCCCACCCGGGTCGGTCCGGTCGGCCCGCGCTCAGCTCGCTGGCACAATTGCTGTGGTGACTCAGACTCAGTCAGCGAGCAGCCCGACGCCGTCGGTAGACCAGCGGATCGCCGCCGAGCTTGGCGTGGCGGTCCGGCAGGTCAGCGCCGCGGTCGAGCTGCTCGACGGGGGCGCGACCGTCCCGTTCATCGCCCGGTACCGCAAGGAAGCCACCGGCACCCTCGACGACGCGCAGCTGCGGACGCTCGAGGAGCGGCTGCACTACCTGCGTGAGCTCGACGAACGCCGGGACGCGATCGTCAAGGAGATCACCGCCCAGGGCAAGCTGACCAGTGAGCTCGAAGCCCAGCTCCGCGCGGCCGACTCCAAGGCCCGGCTGGAGGATCTGTACCTGCCGTACAAGCCCAAGCGGCGCACCAAGGCCCAGATCGCCCGGGAGGCGGGGCTGGAGCCGCTGGCCGACCTGCTGGTCAACGATCCGCGCAACGACCCGCAGCGCGAAGCGCAAAGCTTCGTCAACGACAACGTTCCCGACGCGGCCGCCGCGCTCGAGGGCGCCCGGGCCATCCTGGTCGAGCGGTTCGCCGAGGACGCCGACCTGATCGGGCCGCTCCGCGAGGCGATGGCCGCCCGTGGCACGCTGATCTCCAAGGTCCGCGCGGGCCAAGAGGAAAAGGGCGCGAAGTTCGCCGACTACTTCGAGTTCAGCGAGCCGTTCGCCCGGCTGCCCGCGCACCGCATCCTGGCCCTGTTCCGCGGTGAGAAGGAGGAGGTCCTCGACCTCACCCTCGATCCGGGACAGCCCGACGAGGAGATCGAGGCGGACATCGCGAACCGGTTCGGGCTGCGCGACCAGGGCCGCCCCGCCGATCCCTGGCTCAAAGCGACCGTGCACTGGGCCTGGCGCACCCGCATCCTGACCCACCTGAGCGTCGACGTCCGGGTCCGGCTGTGGCAGCTGGCCGAGGACGAGGCGGTCCGGGTGTTCGCGGCCAACCTGCGCGACCTGCTGCTGGCCGCCCCGGCCGGCGCGCGGACCACGATCGGCCTGGATCCGGGCTTCCGGACCGGGGTCAAGGTCGCCGTCACCGACGAGACCGGCAAGGTGACCGCGACCGCCACCATCTACCCGCACGAGCCGCACCGCCAGTGGGACAAATCCCTCGATACCCTGGCCAAACTCGCGCAAAAGCAGCACGCGGAGCTCATCGCCATCGGCAACGGCACCGCCTCGCGGGAGACCGACCGGCTGGCCGCCGACCTGATCAAGCGGCACCCGGAGCTCAAGCTGACCAAGGTCGTGGTGTCCGAGGCGGGCGCGTCGGTGTACTCCGCCTCGGCCTACGCCTCGTCCGAACTTCCCGAGCTTGATGTGTCGCTGCGCGGCGCCGTCTCCATCGCCCGCCGCCTCCAGGACCCGCTGGCCGAGTTGGTCAAGATCGACCCGAAGTCCATCGGCGTGGGCCAGTACCAGCACGACGTCACCGAGGGCAAGCTCTTGCACTCGCTGGACGCCGTGGTCGAGGACTGCGTCAACGCGGTCGGCGTCGACCTGAACACCGCCTCCCAGCCGCTGCTGGCCCGGGTCTCCGGCATCACCTCCGGGCTGGCCACCGCGATCGTGGCCCGCCGCGACGTCGAGGGCCCCTTCCGGACCCGCCAGCAGCTGATGCAGGTGCCCCGGCTCGGCCCCAAGGCCTTCGAGCAGTGCGCCGGGTTCTTGCGTATCCGCGGCGGCGACGACCCGCTGGACGCGTCCGGCGTGCACCCCGAGGCCTACCCGGTGGTCCGCCGCATCCTGGCCGCCACCGGCTCCACGGCGGTCCAGCTGATCGGCAGCACGGCCACCCTGCGCACGCTGAAGCCGGGGCAGTTCACCGACGACCGGTTCGGCGTGCCGACCGTGAGCGACATCCTGCGCGAGCTGGAGAAGCCCGGCCGCGACCCGCGGCCCGCGTTCGCCACCGCGACGTTCGCCGAGGGCGTCGAGACCCTGGCCGACCTGGTGCCCGGCATGGTGCTGGAGGGCGTGGTGACCAACGTGGCCGCGTTCGGCGCGTTCGTGGACATCGGCGTGCACCAGGACGGCCTGGTACACGTGTCCGCCATGTCCAAGAGCTTCGTCTCCGACCCGCACTCGGTGGTCAAGTCGGGCGACGTGGTGCGGGTCAAGGTGCTGTCCGTGGACGTGCCCCGGCACCGGATCTCGCTCACGCTGCGGCTGGACGACGAGGGCCCCCCGCCGCAGGGGGCCAGGCCAGCAGCACGTCCGAAGGGCCGTTCCTCAGGAAATTTGGAACGAACGGACCGTGGTTCACCCGGCGCGCTCGCCGAGGCGCTGCGCCGGGCGGGGCTGGCCCCCTAACGCCCGGGGCAGCCCGTCAAACCCCGAAGCGCCCGGACACCGGTAGCATCGGGTAACTAGTCTTGCCGACCCTGAAGGAGTCTGCCGTGTCCAGCCCGCGCCATCGCATCACCCTCGCCGGAAGCGAGCATGCGGTCGAGCCGGGCACGACGGTGGGCGGGGCCCTGGACGGTGGTCCGAACGTCATCGCCGCCCGGGTCAACGGTGAGCTGCGCGACCTGGCCTGGCCGCTCGCCGACGGGGACGTCGTGGAGCCGGTGGACATCGCCAGCGACGACGGCCACTACATCGTGCGGCACTCCGCCGCGCACGTCATGGCCCAGGCCGTTCAGGAGCTGTTCCCGCAGGCCAAGCTCGGCATCGGGCCACCGGTGGAGAACGGCTTCTATTACGACTTCGACGTGCCCGAGCCGTTCACCCCGGAGAACCTCAAGGCCATCGAGGGCCGGATGCGTCAGATCGTCAAGCAGGGCCAGCGGTTCTCCCGGCGGGTCGTGACCGACGAGCAGGCCCGGGCCGAGCTCGCCGCCGAGCCCTACAAGCTGGAGCTGATCGGGCTCAAGGGCCACGGGTCCGGCACGCTGGACTTCGAGCTCAGCGAGGGCGTCGAGGTCGGCGGCCCGGAGCTGACCATCTACGACAACCTGGACGCGGGCACCGGCGAGCTGCGCTGGAAGGACCTGTGCCGCGGTCCGCACGTGCCCACCACCAAGCAGATCCCGGCCTTCAAGCTGATGCGCAGCGGCGGCGCCTACTGGCGGGGCAGCGAGAAGAACCCGCAGCTGCAGCGGATCTACGGCACCGCCTGGGAGTCCCGCGAACGCCAGGAGGAGTACCTGGTGTTCCTGGCCGAAGCCGAGAAGCGCGACCACCGCAAGCTCGGCGCCGAGCTGGACCTGTTCTCGTTCCCGACCGAGATCGGCAGCGGCCTGCCCGTCTTCCACCCCAAGGGCGGCATGGTCCGCAAGATCCTGGAGGACTACTCGCGGCGCCGGCACGAAGAGGCCGGCTATGAGTTCGTGAACACCCCGCACATCACCAAGTCCGAGCTGTTCGAGATCTCCGGGCACCTGGGCTGGTTCGGGGAGAGCATCTTCCCGCCCATGGAGCTCGAGGGCGCCAGCTACTACCTCAAGCCCATGAACTGCCCGATGCACATCCTGATCTACCGCTCGCGCGGCCGGTCCTACCGGGACCTGCCGCTGCCGCTGTTCGAGTTCGGCACCGTCTACCGGTACGAGAAGTCCGGGGTGGTGCACGGCCTGACCCGGGTCCGCGGCCTGACCATGGACGACGCGCACATCTTCTGCACCAAGGAGCAGGTCGGCGCCCAGCTGCGGCGGCTGCTGACCTTCGTGCTGGACCTGCTGCGCGACTACGGCCTGAACGACTTCTACCTGGAGCTGTCCACCCGGGACAACGAGAAGGAGAAGTGGGTCGGCAGCCTGGAAGACTGGGAGCACGCCACCCGGGAACTGAACGACGCCGCCGAGGAGTCCGGCCTGGAGCTGGTGGCCGACCCGGGCGGCGCGGCGTTCTACGGCCCGAAGATCTCGGTGCAGGCCCGGGACGCGATCGGCCGGACCTGGCAGCTGTCCACCATCCAGGTCGACTACAACCTGCCCAAGCGGTTCGGGCTGGAGTACCAGGCCGCCGACGGCAGCCGGCAGCAGCCCATCATGATCCACCGGGCGCTGTTCGGGTCGATCGAGCGGTTCTTCGGCATCCTGGTCGAGCACTACGCGGGGGCGTTCCCGCCCTGGCTGGCCCCGGTCCAGGTGGTCGGCATCCCGATCGCCGACGCGCACGTGCCGTACCTGTCGCAGGTCGCGGAGCAGCTGCGCGAGCATGGCATCCGGATCGAGGTCGACGCGAGCGATGACCGGATGCAGAAGAAGATCAGGACGGCGCAGCGGCAGAAGGTCCCGTACATGCTGATCGCGGGCGACGACGACGTGGCCCAGGGGGCGGTGTCGTTCCGCTACCGCGACGGGTCGCAGAACAACGGTGTCCCGGTCGCCGAGGCGATCGCCGAGATCGTCGCCGCCGTGCGCGACCGCGTCCAGGTGTAGCCNNTTCGCGGGCGTACCCGACTCGTTCGGGCGGCTCTGGACGCCGCACCGGATGGCCTACATCAAGGGGGAGGGCAAACCCTCGGGCCCCGGCGAGGCTGAGGGCTGCCCGTTCGACCGGGCGCCCACGCTGAGCGACGAGGATGGCCTGATCGTCGCGCGCGGCTCGCTGGTCTACGTGGTACTCAACCTGTACCCCTACAACGCCGGGCACCTGCTCGTCGTCCCGTACCGGCACGTGGCCGACTACACCGACCTGACCGCCGGTGAGACCGCCGAGTTCGCCGAGTACACCCAGCGCGCCATCCGCGCGCTGCGCCAGGTCTCGGCTCCGCACGGGTTCAACATCGGCATCAACCTCGGCTCGGTGGCCGGCGCCGGGATCGCCGCTCACCTGCACCAGCACGTGGTGCCCCGGTGGGGCGGCGACACCAACTTCATGCCCGTGATCGGCCGCACCCGCGTCCTGCCCCAGCTCCTGGCCGACACCCGCAAACTCCTAGCCGACGCCTGGCCAGGCGTCGGCTAGGAGCTGATCCTAGGCTTTGGCGTCCGCGGCGACCTTGGCCGCCAGGTGCGACGGCAGCGGCTCGTGACGGACGTACTGCCTGGTGAACGAGCCCGTGCCCTGCGAGAGCGACCGCAGGTCGATGGAGTACCTGGTGATCTCGAGTTCCGGGATCTCCGCTTTAACCAGGGTCCGGCCCACGCCGACCGGCTCGGTGCCGAGCACCCGGCCACGCCGCGAGGACAGGTCGGACATCACGGCTCCGACGTAGTCGTCAGGCACCAGCACGTGTACCTCGTCGACCGGCTCGAGCAGCGTCGGCTGCGCCTTGTCCACCGCGTCCTTCAGGGCCAGCCGCCCGGCCTTCTGGAAGGCCATGTCCGAGGAGTCCACCGAGTGCGCCTTGCCGTCGTACAGGGTGACCCGCACCCCGGTCATCGGGTAGCCGGCCAGCACGCCCTGCTCCATCTGCCAGCGGACGCCCTTCTCCACCGAGGGGATGAACTGGCGCGGCACCACGCCGCCGACGATCTTGTCCACGAACTCAAAGCCGGCCGAATCCGCCAGCGGCTCCACCTCGATGTGGCAGATGCCGTACTCGCCGTGACCGCCGCTCTGCTTCACGTTGCGGCCTAGGCCCTGGCCCTTGCCCCCGATGGTCTCGCGCAGCGGGACGCGCAGTTCGGTGGTCTCTACCGCGACGCCTTGCCGGTGCGTGAGCCGGTCGAGCAGCAGGTCGGTGTGGGCCTCACCCATCGTCCACAGCACCAGCTGGTGGGTCTCCGGGTTGTTCTCCAGGCGCAGCGTCGGGTCCTCGGCCACCAGCCGGCTCAGGGCCTGGGACAGCTTGTCCTCGTCCGCCTTGGACTTGGCCACGATCGCCACCGGCAGCAGCGGCTCCGGTATCGACCACGACTCCATCAGCAGCGGATGTTCCTTCTCCGACAGCGTGTCGCCGGTCTCGGCCGTGCTGAGTTTGGCCACGGCGCAGATGTCGCCGGCCGCGCACTGGGTGACGGTCCGCTGCAGCTTGCCCAGCGGCGAGGTCAGCGCGCCGATCCGCTCGTCGTTGTCGTGGTCGTCATGCCCGCGGGCCGAACGTCCGTGACCGGACACGTGCACGGAGGCGTCGGGGCGCAGCGTGCCGGAGAAGACGCGGACCAGGCTGATCCGGCCGACGTACGGGTCAGTCGTGGTCTTGACCACCTCGGCCAGCAGCGGTCCCTTGGGGTCAGCGGTCAGCCCGCTGACGGGCTTGCCGTCGGGGGTGGTCACCGCGGGCAGCGGGTGCTCGGCGGGGGAGGGGAAGGCCTCGGTCATCACTTCGAGCAGCTCGAGCATGCCGATCCGCTGCGGCGCGGACACCACGAGCACCGGGTAGAAGCTGCCGCGCGCGACGGCCTTCTCCAGATCCTCGATGAGCACCTTGGGGTCGATTTCTTCCCCGGACAGGTACCTGTCCATCAAGGACTCGTCTTCGCTCTCGGTGATGATGCCCTCGATCAGCTCACCGCGCAGCTCCTCCAGCCGGTCCTGGTCCGCGGCTGGCGGCGCGCCCTCGGTCCGGGTCCCGCCCGAGTAGCTAAACAGCTTCTGCGACAGCAGCCCGATCAGCCCGTCCACCGGGTTCCCGACCGGCAGGTACAGGGGCGCGACCGCGTCGCCGAAGGCGCTACGGCAGGCGGTCAGGGTGGCGTCGAACTCGGCTCGCTGGTGGTCGATCTTGGTGATGACGACCGCGCGCGGCATGCCCACCGCGGCGCATTCGTCCCACAGCATCCGGGTCAGGCCGTCGATTCCCTCGGCGGCGGAGACGGCGAACAGCGCCGAGTCCGCGGCCCGGAGCCCGGCCCGAAGGTCCCCCGTGAAGTCGGCATAGCCGGGAGTGTCTAGCAGGTTGACCTTGATGCCGTTGTGCACGAGGGGCGCGAGGGTCAAGTTGACCGAGCGCTGCTGCCTGATCTCGACCTCATCGAAGTCACTGACCGTGGTGCCCTCTTCGATGCTGCCTTGCCGCTGGATGGTCCCCGTCGTGGCGAGTAGCGCCTCCACCAGGCTGGTCTTCCCGGACCCGGAATGGCCGACCAGTACCACGTTCCTTACCTGATCGGCCGCCGGTGCCCTGCCAGCGGCTCCTCCCGCCCCACTGCCTGTCGTTGCCAATTACCTTCGCCTCCTTGCGATTTGCTGGTGCGCACGACCAGCCTTAACCCGCGAGCACCGTGACCACAACCCCCACGCAAAGAATCTTCCCGGTGACCGGGAGGTGAAGCCGACGTCCCCCCAGGCCCAGCGCAAAACCTCTCAGGTCGACGCCGTATTATCGGACGGCCATGCTGAATCCGCTACGGCCCGTCATGACGCGCGTTTTCACTCCGGTCGGCGCGGTCCTGGCGCGTACTCCGGTCACGGCGAATGCGATCACGATCGTCGGCACGGTGGGCGTGGCGGGCGGAGCGCTCGGCCTGTTCCCGATCGGCGAGCTGTTCCCCGGCGCCTTGACCTGCACGATCTTCGTGCTCCTTGACATGCTGGACGGCGTGCTGGCCCGGATCAAGGGCACCAGCGGCACCTGGGGGGCGTTCCTCGACTCGACCATGGACCGGATCGCCGACGCGGGTATCTTCAGCGGCCTGGTGATCTGGTTCTTCAGTGGCGGCCACGACCCGCTGCTCGGCGGGGTGTCGCTGTTCTGCCTAGTCTCGGGCGTCCTGGTGTCATATACCAAGGCCCGGGCCGAGGGCCTCGGACTGCGCTGCGACGTGGGCCTGATCGAACGGCCCGAGCGCATGCTCATATCGCTGATCGCGGTCGGTGTTTCCGGCCTCGGCGTGCCGTACATTCTCAACGTAGGGCTCTGGGCGCTCGCGGCGGGAAGCGCCTTTACTTTCGGGCAGCGGATGCACGCGGTCTACCGGGCCGCCCGCACTCCGGTAGACCCGGGCGGCGGGGAAGGGTCAGACGGGTGAACAGACAGCCGGACGTGGCGGATTCATCGGGGTCCACGAGGCTGGGCGGGCGGCTTAGCGAGCGGCTGACGGGGTTCGCGTACCAGCTGGGCTGGAAGGTTACCTGCCGCGTCCCGGAGCCATGGGCCAGGTGGGCGTTCACCAAGACGGCCGACGTCGCCTGGCGACGGCAGGGCCCGAAGGTCCAGGTGCTGGAGGCCAACCTGCGCCGCGTGCTCAGCTACTCCAGCGCCAGTGCGGACGTGGACGGCAAGGAACTGCGGGCCCTGTCCCGCGCTACGCTGCGTTCCTACGCGCGGTACTGGCTCGAGGTGTTCCGGCTGCCGGTGATTCCCGTCGCGCGGATCGTGTCCGGGATGCACGTCAACCCGGCCGGGGAGGCGGCTCTGTTCGCCAACCTCAAGGCGGGCCGCGGCGTGGTCCTTGCGCTGCCGCACATGGGCAACTTCGAGCAGGCCGGGGCGTGGGTCGTGGCGCGCGGGGCGGGGTCGCTCACCACCGTCGCGGAACGGCTGCGGCCGGAATCGGTGTATGAGGCGTTCGTCCGGTTCCGTGAGGGCCTGGGGATGGACGTCCTGCCGCTGACCGGCGGGCACAGCCCGTTCGGGATCCTCGCCCAGCGGCTCCGCGCGGGCGGCCTGGTCTGCCTGGTCAGCGACCGTGACCTGAAAGAGACCGGCGTCGAGGTCGAGATGTTCGAGGAGCAGGCGCGGATCGCCGCGACCGCTGCCCTGGCGGTGCAGACCGGCGCCGCGCTGATGCCGGTCGCGACCTGGTTCGAGGGGCCGGACTGGGGCGCGCACATCTACGAGGAGATCCCGGTGCCCGAGTCGGGCACCCGCTCGGAGAAGATCGTGGCAATGAGCCAGCAACTGGCCCGGGTCTTCGAGGCCGCCATCGCCGAGCACCCGGCGGACTGGCACATGCTCCAGCGGGTCTTCACCGCCGACCTTGATCCGGCCCGGCTCCCCGCCTCCCGTCAGGCCGATCCATGAAGATCGGGATGGTCTGCCCGTACTCCTGGGACGTGCCCGGCGGCGTCCAGCAGCACATCAGGGACCTGGCCGAGGCCCTGATCGACGAGGGGCACGAGGTCTCGGTGATCTCCCCGGCCGACGACGACACGCCGCTGCCGCCCTACGTGGTCGGGGCCGGCCGCGCGGTGCCCGTGCCCTACAACGGATCGGTAGCCCGGCTATCGTTCGGTTTCCTGTCGGTGAGCCGGGTCCGGCGCTGGCTGCACCAGGGCGGGTTCGACGTGCTGCACGTCCACGAACCCGGTATCCCGAGCCTGTCGCTGCTGGCTTGCTGGGTGGCCTCGGGCCCGATCGTGGCTACCGTGCACACCGCGATACCGCGCTCCCGGGTGCTGGTGGTTACCTATCCGGTGCTGCGCACCGCGCTGGAAAAGATCAACGGCCGGATCGCGGTCTCCGAGGCGGCCCGCACCACCTTGGTCGAGCACATCGGCGGCGACGCGGTCGTCATCCCCAACGGCGTGGCCACCCGCCGCTACCGCAAGGCCGAGCCGCTGCCCGGCTGGCCCGGCCCGGGCGGCGCCATCGGTTTCCTGGGCCGGCTGGACGAGTCGCGCAAGGGCCTGGCCGTCTTGCTCAAGGCGTTCGAGATCCTCGGCCCGGAACGGCCCGGGCTGCGGTTGCTGGTGGCCGGGCCGACCTCGGACGCCGAGGAGGTGCTGCACCGGGTGCCCGCCGACCTGCGGGACCGGGTCGCGCTGCTCGGGCAGGTCAGCGAGGACGACAAGGTCCGCGTGCTGCACTCGGTCGACGTGTTCTGCTCGCCGAACACCGGCGGCGAGTCGTTCGGCATCGTCACCGCCGAGGCGATGGCGGCCGGCCTGCCCGTCGTCGCGAGCGACATCGACGCGTTCCGTCAGGTTCTGGACGGCGGCGAAGCCGGCGAGCTGTTCACCGCCGGCGACGCCGACGACCTGGCCCGGGCGGCCGGGCGCCTGCTGGACGACCCGGCGCGCCGCGCCGAGCTCTCGGCCGCCGCGCTGGCCGCCGTGGCCCAGTACGACTGGTCGGTGGTGGCCCGCGACGTGCTCCGCGTCTACCAGACGGTCATGCTCGGCCGCACCGGCGTGGCCGTGTCCCCGGACGGCGGTGATTTCCCGTGATCGCCGACATCATCCTGATCATCGCGGCCGCGCTGTTCGTCGGGGTGTACGTGTCCTGGCGGGCCGGGCGGATCGACCGGCTGCAGGCCCGCGTAGAGATAGCGCGCGTGGCGCTGGACGTGACCCTGCTGCGGCGAAGCTCGGTGGCCCAGGAACTGGCCACCTCGGGCCTGCTCGACCCGGCCACCAGCCTGCTGCTGGCCGGCGCCGTATATGGCACTCGCGGCGGGGCCAGGCCGCGGGATCTGGCCGAGAGCGACCTGACCCGGGCCCTGCGCGCCGCCTTCAGCCAGCCGGACTTCCGTGCCTCGCTGAGCGGCAAGGAAGGCGCCGACGAGCTGCTGGCCGAGGTGGAGGAGACCGCGCACCAGGTATTCGTGGCCCGCAAGTTCTACAACGACCTGGCCGCGGTGACCCGGGACGCCCGGAACCGGCCGCTGGCCCGGGTGCTGCACCTGTCCGGCCACGCGGAAGCCCCGGTGTTCTTCGAGATGGACGACTCCCTCATCGCCGACAAGCCCGGCCCGTGGGCGGGTCCGGCTGGCCATACGATGGTCTCAAGCAGTCCTGATTGATCAAGCGAGGTTCGAGTGTCCATTGTCAACGCAGAAAGCACCATTGAGTCGGCCACGGGGACCGCACGGGTGAAGTGCGGCATGGCAGAGATGCTCAAGGGCGGCGTGATCATGGACGTGGTCACGCCCGACCAGGCCAAGATCGCGGAGGATGCCGGCGCGGTCGCGGTGATGGCGCTTGAGCGCGTGCCCGCCGACATCCGCGCCCAGGGCGGCGTGGCCCGGATGAGCGACCCCGACATGATCGACGGCATCATCGCCGCGGTGTCCATCCCGGTCATGGCCAAGTGCCGGATCGGGCACTTCGCCGAGGCGCAGGTCCTGCAGGCCATCGGGGTCGACTACATCGACGAGTCCGAGGTGCTCACCCCCGCCGACGAGGCCAACCACGTCGACAAGTGGAAGTTCACCGTCCCGTTCGTGTGTGGCGCCACGAACCTGGGCGAGGCGCTGCGGCGGATCGCCGAAGGCGCGGCCATGATCCGCTCCAAGGGTGAGGCAGGCACGGGCAACGTGGTCGAGGCGACCCGGCACATGCGGTCCATCCGGTCCGAGATCGCGCGCCTGTCCAGGCTGCCCTCCGAAGAGCTCTTCACCGCGGCCAAGGAGCTCGCCGCGCCGTACGAGCTGGTGGCCGAGGTGGCCCGCGCTGGCCGGCTGCCGGTCGTACTGTTCACCGCGGGCGGCATCGCGACCCCCGCGGACGCCGCGCTGATGATGCAGCTCGGCGCGGAAGGCGTATTCGTCGGCTCGGGCATCTTCAAGTCCGGCGACCCGGCCAAGCGCGCCGCCGCGATCGTGAAGGCCACCACGTTCCATGACGACCCGGACGTGGTCGCCAAGGTTTCCCGCGGCCTGGGCGAGGCCATGGTCGGCATCAACCTGGACACGCTGCCTGCCGACCAGCACTACGCCGGGCGTGGCTGGTAGGGAAGACGAGCGCCCGGTTTAGCGTTTTACCTTTATTAATCCCGCATTATGAGGCTGCGTTGCCTCAGCGTCGCGCTGCCCCGGCCTCCTCCCGCAGGGCCCCGACGCCGTCAGGAGGAATGATGAAGCCCGCAGGACCCGTCATCGGAGTGCTCGCCTTGCAGGGCGACGTGCCCGAGCACCTGCGCGCGCTCCAGGACGTCGGCGCCCGGGCCGTTTCGGTCCGCCGCCCCGAGGAGCTGCATCAGCTTGACGGCTTGGTGATCCCGGGTGGTGAGTCGACGACGCTGTGGCGGCTGTCCGTCGCGTTCGACATGCTCGAGCCGCTGCGGAAGCTGATCGCGTCCGGCCTGCCCGCCTTCGGGTCCTGCGCCGGGATGATCATGCTGGCGGACCGGCTCGCCGACGGCGTGACCGGGCAGCTGACCTTCGGCGGGATCGACATGACCGTACGCCGGAACGCGTTCGGCCGCCAGGTCGACTCGTTCGAGAGCGACATCACGCTATCCGGCCTGGGCATAGACGGCACCGGGCCACTGCGAGCGGTCTTTATCCGGGCCCCCTGGGTGGAGCAGAATGGCGAGCACGTCGCCGTCCTGGGTACCGAGGAGCGCACCGGTAGGATCGTCGCGGTGCGGCAGGGCCAACTGCTGGCCACGGCCTTCCACCCTGAGCTGACCCCGGACCGGCGTATCCATGAGCTATTCGTAGACATTGTGAAGGACAACACATGAGCGGCCACTCCAAGTGGGCCACCACGAAGCACAAGAAGGCGTTGGTCGACGCTAAGCGCGGCACACTGTTCGCCAAGCTGATCAAGAACGTCGAGGTCGCCGCGCGTACCGGCGGGGGAGACCCGGCGGGGAACCCGACGTTGTACGACGCCATCCAGAAGGCGAAGAAGAGCTCGGTCCCGAACGACAACATCGACCGCGCCCTGCGCCGGGGCAGCGGCGCCGAGGCCGGCGGGGCGCAGTACGAGAACATCACCTATGAGGGCTACGGCCCGGGCGGCGTCGCGGTGCTGGTGGAGTGCCTGACCGACAACCGGAACCGGGCCGCCTCGGACGTGCGCACCGCGTTCAGCCGCAATGGCGGCTCGATGGCCGACCCCGGGTCGGTGTCGTACCTGTTCCACCGCAAGGGGGTCGTCGTCGTCGACAAGAGGGGGGGAGGGGAGGTGGGTGGGGTGACCGAGGACGACGTGGTCGCGGCCGTACTCGAGGCGGGCGCCGAGGAGGTCAACGATCTCGGCGAGTCGTTCGAGGTGGTGTCGGAGCCGACCGACCTGGTGGCGACCCGCACCGCGCTGCAGAACGCCGGGATCGACTACGACTCCGCGGACGTGGCCTTCCTGCCCAGCGTCGAGGTCGACCTCGACGAGGAGCAGGCCAAGCGGTTGTTCCGGCTCATCGATGCGCTCGAGGACTCCGACGACGTGCAGGACGTGTACGCCAACTACTCGGTCTCCGACGAGATCATGGAGAAGCTCGAAGCCTGACGCCGGCCCGGCGCCTGAGTCAATTCGCGCAACACGCCGAGTCGGTGCGCGACTGGACCCTCGCGGGCCGGTACGTTCGTAGCGAACAGATGTTCGTGGACCTCGCGCGCCGAACGGAGCACCTCGTGGGCCTGACCTATGCGCGGCACCCGCTCCGGGTGCTCGGCGTCGACCCCGGGCTGACCAGGTGCGGCGTCGGGGTGGTGGACGGAGCGCCGGGCCGGGCGCTGAGCCTGGTCCGGGTCGGGGTCATCAGGACCTCGGCCACCGACGACATCGCCGCGCGGCTGCTGGCCATCGAGACCGAGCTCGAGCAGTGGCTGGACGCGTGCCAGCCTGATGCGGTGGCCGTCGAGCGGGTGTTCAGCCAGCAGAACGTGCGCACGGTGATGGGCACCGCTCAGGCGGGCGCGGTCGCGATCGTGTGTGCCGCCCGCCGCGGGCTGCCGGTCGCCACCCACACCCCCAGCGAGGTCAAGGCCGCCGTGACCGGCAACGGACGGGCCGACAAGGCCCAGGTAACGACCATGGTGACCAAGCTGCTGCGAATCTCGGACCCGCCCCGCCCCCCGGATGCGGCCGACGCGCTGGCGCTGGCCATCTGTCACATCTGGCGCGGCGGGGCCCCGTTGAGCACCGGTCTGCCGCTCGCGGCGAGCCTGAGGAGGTAGGCGTGATCGCTCATCTGCACGGAACGGTCGCCGCGGTGGCGCCCGACGGCGCCGTCATCGACGTCGGGGGCGTCGGGATGCGGGTCCAGTGCACGCCGGGCACCCTGGCCACGCTCACGCTCGGCGAGCGGGCCCAGGTCGCCACCTCCCTGGTGGTCAGGGAGGACTCGCTGACCCTGTACGGCTTCTATTCCGACGACGAGCGGAACGTCTTCGAGCTGCTCCAGACGGCCAGTGGCGTCGGACCCCGGCTGGCGCTGGCCATGCTGGCCGTGCATTCGCCCGATGCGCTGCGCCGGGCCGTCTCGACCGAGGACCTCGGCGCGCTGACCATGGTCCCGGGCATCGGCAAGAAGGGGGCGGAGCGGATCGTGCTCGAGTTGCGGGACCGGCTCGGCCCGCCCGGCGAAAGCGCCCTGGGCGGCCTGCCTGGCGCTCGGCCCCAACGGGGTCCGCAGTGGCGGGACCAGGTGCAGTCCGGCCTGGTGAACCTGGGCTGGCCGGCCCGTGACGCCGACCAGGCGATCGCGGCCCTGGAGGAGGAGGGCACGATCGTCGCCAGCGGCGAACCGGTGGACGTCGCCCTGGTCCTGCGGGCCGCGCTGCGAAAGCTCAGCAGGCAATGACGATGACCGGGGATGGGCCGGGGGGCGGGAGCCCCCCGGGCCCGGACGGGGCGGGCGGCGACTCACTGGCGCGGGCCGAGGACGCCGAGCTGACCGCCCGCCGCCAGCGGATGCACCGCGACCCCGACGAGATGGTGTCCGCGCTGGCGGACGCGGACGAGCGCGACATCGAGACCGCGCTGCGGCCCAAGCGACTCACCGAGTTCGTGGGCCAGGCCCGGGTGCGCGAGCAGCTGTCGCTGATCCTGCAGAGCGCCCTGCGCCGGGGCAGGCCGCCGGACCACCTGCTGCTGGCCGGGCCGCCCGGCCTGGGCAAGACCACGATCGCGATGATCGTGGCCGTCGAGCTCGGCGCGCCGATGCGCATCACCAGCGGCCCGGCGATCGAGCGATCCGGTGACCTGGCCGCGATCTTGTCCACCCTCAGCGAGGGTGAGGTGATCTTCATCGACGAGATCCACCGCCTGGCCCGGCCCGCCGAGGAGATGCTCTACCTGGCCATGGAGGACTTCCGGGTCGACGTGGTGATCGGGAAGGGGCCGGGCGCGACCGCGATCCCACTGGAGATCGCGCCGTTCACGCTGGTCGGGGCGACCACGCGGGCCGGGCTGCTGCCCGCCCCGCTACGGGACAGGTTCGGGTTCACCGCGCACCTGGATTTCTACGCTCCCGACGAGCTCGAGCACATCATCCGCAGGTCCGCCGGCTTGCTCGGGGTGACGCTCACCGACGAGGGGGCGACCGAGCTCTCCACCCGGTCGCGGGGCACGCCCCGGATCGCGAACCGGCTGCTGCGCCGGGTGCGCGACTACGCCGAGGTCCGGGCGGACGGAGTGGTGACCCGGGACATCGCCCGCACCGCGCTCGAGATCTACGAGGTGGACTCCCACGGCCTGGACCGGCTCGACCGGGGTGTGCTGGAGGCGGTGGTCCGCCGGTTCGGCGGCGGGCCGGTCGGCTTGTCCACGCTCGCGGTGGCACTGGGCGAGGAGGCGGAGACCGTCGAGGTGGTGGCGGAGCCGTTCCTGGTCCGGTGCGGGCTGCTGGCGCGGACCCCGCGCGGCCGGGTCGCTACCGCGGCGGGCTGGGCCCATCTCGGCCTCACGCCCCCGCCATCGCTGGCCGAATTGCCAACCCTGTTTGACTAGTCCTGGTCGGCAAGATCGCGCCGAGGTCACGATCGCCCCCAAAACCTCGTAGCCTGTTGGTGCGCGGTCAAAGCGCGGTTACACTTCGGCAGTTGGTCGTTGGCCTTCGCCGCGACCACGCACGCAGAACCAACTGGAAGGATGCCCCGGTCATGGGGAGTTTCTCAGCGGTCGTCGCGGCGACCACGAGCAAGTCAGGCAGCAGCTCCTATACGTTCCTGCTCTTGATCGCGCTGGTCTTTATCGGCTTTTACTTCCTGATGATCAGGCCGCAGCGGCGCCGCCAGCAGCAGGCCGCCCAGAAGCAGAACACGGTCACCCCCGGTGCCCGGGTCCGCACCACCGCCGGGATGTACGCGACGGTGGTCGCAGTGGACGGCGATGACGTCGTGCTCGAAGTCGCGCCCAACGTAGAGGTCCGTTACCTCAAGCGCGCCATCATGGAGGTCATCGCCCCAGGTGAGGGCGATACCGGCGAGGGCTTCGACGACCATGAGTCCTCCGAAGACACCGGGAACACGTCGTTCACTGACAGCTACGACGAGACCACTGGAACCCACACGCCCGCTGACGGCGTTGGATCAGGTAACGGGGATCTCGCGGATGCTCATGATGACCAGCTGGCCAAGTCTGACAAGGACAACGTTTTCTGAGCTGCTGCTGGCATGAGCGAACGACCGATTTAAGACAGGCGGAGAAGTGGCAGGCCCTACGAAGACCGTCCCGCATCCGGGACGGGCAATCGCGGCGCTCATCGCGCTTATCTTGATCATGCTGCTGGCCATCGCGGGCGGGGACCTGTTCAGCCCGGGCCAGTGGCATAAGGACTTTCGGGTCGGTCTCGGGCTCGACCTGTCCAGCGGTACCCAGCTGAGCATGAAGGCGACCACCCTGAACGGGACCGCCCCGACGACCGACGACCTGAACGAGGCCAAGACGATCATCCTGTCCCGGGTGAACGCCAGCGGTAACACCGGCGCCGAGGTGCAGACCCAGGGCAACGACATCCTCAACGTGTCGGTCCCGGGCAAGACCACCGAGCAGACCGAGCAACTGGTCAGCGAGACCGCCTACCTGAACTTCCGGGAGACGCTGCTCTACTTGCCCTACACCGGCGCCAGCAGTTCGCCGTCGACGTCCGCCACGCCTAGCGCGTCGCCCAGCGTCAGCCCCTCGGCCAGTTCGAGCTCGACCGCGAAGGCCACGCCGTCCCCGTCGGCCAGCGCCACCAGCACGGCCAAGACCTCCGCCAAGATCGTCCCGGCCGCGAGCTCGAGCGCCAGCCCGACGGCGAGCAGTACCGCCTCGCCTAAGGCGTCCGCGTCGACCAGCCCGAGCGCCACCCCAAGTCCGAGCGCGAGCGCGAGCCAGCCCTCGAGCGCCTCTGCCCTCGGCGACGCGAGCCTGGTCAACAAGCAGACGCTCGCCCTGTTCAACAAGGTGCAGTGCACGCCGAACGACACCACGAAGTGGAAGCAGGAGGCGGGCTACACCGCTCCCAATGACTACGACAACCCGAACATTCAGATCGTCTCGTGCGACAGCAGCGGCAACAAGTACGCCTTGGACGTGGCCAAGGTAACGGGCCAGCAGATCTCGACCGCCACCGCCGAGCTGTCCACGACCAGCAACGAGTGGGAAGTGCTGCTGAACTTCAAGAGCTCAGCGGTCGGCCCCTACGCCACCCTGAGCTCCAACCTGGTCGACAAGTACTACGCCACTGGCGAGGACAACCCCGAAACCAACGACTACTGGCTGGATACCCTCGCGGTTGTGCTGGACGGGAACGTAACCACCGCACCGGAGTTCACCTCGGCCATCCCCAACGGCGAGGCCCAGGTCACCGGCGACTTCACCCAGGCGGAGGCCACGCAGCTGCAGAACGTGCTGCAGTACGGGTCGCTGCCGCTGAACTTCGACATCCTCACCGCGGACACGGTGTCGGCGTCCCTCGGCCGGGCCCAGCTGGACGGCGGCCTGATCGCGGCCGCGATCGGCCTGGCCCTGGTGGTGGCCTACTCGTTCCTGTACTACCGAGGGCTCGGCCTGGTGTCGGTCTCCAGCTTGATCATCGCCGGCACGCTGGCGCTGCTGGCGGTCATGCTGCTCACCAAGTACCAGAACTTCGCCCTGGAGCTGTCCGGGATCGCGGGCCTGATCGTGGCGATCGGCATCACCGCGGACTCGTTCGTCGTGTTCTTCGAGCGATTGCGGGACGAAGTCCGCGAAGGCAAGGCGCTGCGGCCGGCCGTGGAGGCCGGCTGGAAACGGGCCCGGCGCACGATCCTGGTCTCCGACACGGTGTCGTTCATCGCCGCGGTGCTGCTCTACTACTTCTCCATCGGGGAGGTCAAGGGGTTCGCGTACACCCTCGGCCTGACCACCGTCATCGACATCATCGTGGTGTTCCTGTTCACCAAGCCGATGGTGACGATCCTGGCCCGGACCAAGTTCTACGGCAACGGCCATCCGCTCTCCGGGCTCGACCCGGCCCGGCTGGGCGCCCGGACCCCGTGGCGGTCCTCGGTCCGGCGTACCCAGGCCGGCCGCAGGCCCGACGCCACGCCCCGTAGCAGAGTGTCCGGCAACACCGGGTCCCGCAACACCGGGGAGGCGTGATGTCGCGGCTCGGCCAGATCGGCAGCAGGCTCTACCGCGGCGAGGTGTCCTACGACTTCGTCGGCCGCAAGCGCAGGTGGTACGCGATCTCCGGGGCCATCTTGCTCATCAGCATCGTGGCCCTGTTCGCCCGCGGCCTGGACTTCAGCGTGGACTTCAAGGGCGGCGCGGTGTTCCAGTTCTCCGCGCCCGCGGCCACGCAGACCGAGGTCCAGGACACGGTCAGCCACGAGGGCATCAACGGCGCGGTCGTCCAGCAACTCACCGGCAAGCTCGGCGCCAGGTCTTGGCAGGTGCAGACCCCGCCGCTGACCAGCGCGCAGACCTACACCGTCGAGAACGCGCTGACCAGCCAGCTCCACGCCAAGAACATGAGCACCTCGTTCGTGGGGGCGAGCTGGGGCAGCCAGATCACGACCAAGGCGATCCAGGCCCTCATCACGTTCCTGATCGTGATCGTGCTGTACCTGTCGATCGCGTTCGAATGGAAGATGGCGGTGGCGGCCTTCGTGGCGCTCATCCATGACCTGGTCATCGCCACCGGTGTGTACGCGCTGACCGGATTCCAGGTCAGTCCCGCGACCGTTATCGGGCTGCTGACCATCCTGGGCTATTCGCTGTACGACACCGTGGTCGTCTTCGACAAGGTCCGGGAGAATACCGCCGGCCTGCTCGGCGGGGCCAGGAGCACCTACAGCGAGGCAGCCAACCTGGCCCTGAACCAGACCCTGGTCAGGTCGATCAACACCTCGATAATCGCGCTGCTGCCGGTGGCCGCGATCTTGTTCGTCGGCGGCGGCCTGCTCGGCGCCGGCGAGCTGAAGGACCTCGCGCTCGTGCTGTTCGTCGGCATGCTGTCCGGTACCTACTCCTCGATCTTCATCGCCACCCCGGTGCTGGCCGACCTGAAGGAACGGGAGCCGCAGTACCGGGCGCTGGCCAAGCGGGTGAGCGTCCGCGCGTCCGGCGGCCGGGCGGCCAAGCGTACCGCCGCCAAGGCGGGCAGCCGGGCCGCGACCGCGACCGCGCAGGCGCTGCCCGACGACGAGGCGGACGACGAGGCCGACACCGACTACGCCGACGACGCCGCGCCGCCCGCGAGCGCGCTGACCGCCGCCGCGCGGATCTCGGCTGCTCGCGGCACGCCGGGCACGGCCCGCCCCGGTCCGCGCCAGCAGCCGCGCCGCAGCAGCGGCTCGGCCCGGCATCGTCCGACGGGCAAGAAGAAGCGGCGCTGAGCATGGCCGACCAGGCGGAGGCCACCGCCGGGGAACGCGAGGTAACCCGCCTGATCGCGGCCCGGATCCGCGACGTACCGGACTACCCGCAGCCCGGCGTGGTGTTCAAGGACATCACCCCGCTGCTGGCCGACGGTGAGGCGTTCCGCGCGGTGATCGGCGTCTTGGCCGAGACCTACGGGCCCGTCGATAAGGTGGCGGGCATCGAGGCACGCGGCTTCATCCTGGCCGCCCCGGTCGCGGCCCGGCTCGGCTCGGGGTTCATTCCGATCAGGAAGAAGGGCAAGCTGCCCGGCGTCACGTTCGCGGAGGATTACCAGCTCGAGTACGGCACCGCCACGATCGAAGTGCTGGCCGACGCCTTCGACCCCGGCGATCGCGTCCTGGTCATCGACGACGTGCTGGCCACCGGCGGCACCGCTCGCGCCTCGGCCAACCTGGTGCAGCGCGCCGGAGCCCAGGTGGCGGGCATCGCCGTGCTGCTGGAACTGTCCTTCCTGAACGGCCGGGCCAAGGTCGCCGACCTCCCGGTCACCGCGCTGATCACGGTCTAGGGATGCGCGCCGATGTCACGCCCGGGGCCCGCCTATATCGGTCCGGCCGCGCAGTCGGCCCTGTCGGCCCCCGCGTCCGCTGACCAGGGCGGCACCAGCTCGCGATGGCGGCCGGCCCTGGCCGGAGTCGGGATCTTCGCGGGCATCCGGCTCCTGGCCCTGGGCGTCTCGGCGTTCCTGCTGCCGCGCGGGAAGTTCCAGACCCTGCACTATTCGTTGTGGCACCTGATCGCGTCCTGGGACAGCGTCCGCTACCTGAAGATCGCGGCCCACGGCTACTCCTACGTGCCGGGCAACCTGCGCCTGGACGTCATCTTCGCCTGGTTCCCCGGATACCCGGCGGCCATCGACACCCTGTCCTGGATACCCGGAGTCGGCACCGACCGGGCCGCCCTCACCGTCACGATCGTCGCCGGGCTGGCGGCGGCGTGGGGGCTGACCCGGTTGGGCCTGGCGCTGACCGGTGACCGGCGGATCAGCCTGCTCATGGTCGCGCTCTGGGCGGTCGCGCCCGGCTCGCTCGTGTGGACCATGCTCTACTCCGAAGCCCTGTTCTGCGCCCTGGCCGTCTGGACCCTGGTCAACCTGGTGGAGCGGCACTGGCTGCGCGCCGCGGGCCTGACCATCCTGGCCGGGACTGTGCGCAGCACCGCCATTGCCCTGGTCGCGGCGATCGCGGTCGCGGCGCTGCCCCCGGTGATCCGGGCCGTGCGAACGAGCGAGCCCATCGGCGCGTGGTGGCGGCCGGCCGTGGCCACCGTGGCCGCTCCGCTCGGCCTGCTCGGCTACTGGGCCTACTCGGCCTGGGCCACGCACCACGTGGCCGGGTTTGGCTGGGTCGAGAAGAACGCGCACAACAGCTTCGACTGGGGCAAGGGCATCGTCCTGGCCGCCAAGAACGCGATCATCTCCGGGCCGAGCGCGGCGACTGCGCTGATCCTGCTGGTGATCGCGGCCGCCGTCATCCTGACCGCCTGCAGCCTGACCGAGCGCATTCCCGTCTACCTGCACGCCTACACGCTGGTGGTCGTCGTGCTGGCCCTCACCCCGGGACCCTGGTACCTGGGCTCCAAGCCTCGCTTCCTGCTGCCCGCCATGCTGCTCGGCCTGCCGCTGGCCCGCCTCCTGGCCCGGGCCCGGATCTGGGTCCTGATCCCGCTGATCGCCGTCCTGGCCGCCGCGTCCACCTGGTTCAGCATCTACCTGATGACCACCGGCCAGGCCCCGTAGGGCCTGGTGGGATCTCAGCATGTGAGATGCATCGGGAATCGCGCGCATGTGATCTGGTGTTTAACGCAACTAAGTAGGATGGTGGCTTGGCAGATGTGAGGAGCAGTGTGGCCGGTGATGTCATAACGACCGGTACGAAGGCTGCCGATCCTGCCCGGGTGGACGCGCCACGGGGTACCGATCCCGTCATCGATGCGGAACAGGCCGAGGCAGGGGCAGCCGACGTGCCCGGTGGCCGCGCGGCCGACGGCGCCGCGGCGACCCCTGCGAGCCCGCAGGCCTCGGAGCTGCCAAAGACCCCCGAGAGCCCCGCCGACGATACCGTGTCGGCCCGCAAGCCTCCGCCCGCGAGCACCCAGGCCAGGACAAGCCGGGCCCGGGCCGCGGTCGCGGCGGTGCAGGGTCAGGCCGCCGACGTCGCGGCGTCCGGGGTCGGGGTCCGGCGGCGGCTGGCCCGGCTGGGAGCCCAGCGCGGCACGACGCTCAACCCCGTGCTCGACCCGCTGATCAAAACCGTGCGCGCCACGCACCCCAAGGCCGACATCCGGCTGGTCGAGCGGGCCTACGAAACGGCCGCCTACTGGCACCGGGAACAAAAGCGGCTGAGCGGCGACCCGTACATCACCCATCCGCTGGCCGTGGCGACGATTCTGGCCGAGCTCGGCATGAACACCGACACCATCTGCGCGGCGCTGCTGCACGACACCGTGGAAGACACCCCGTACACGCTGACCGAACTGCGCGGCGAGTTCGGGGAGGACATCGCCGCGCTTGTAGACGGCGTCACCAAGCTGGACAAGGTTAAGTACGGCGAGTCCGCCGAGGCGGAGACCGTCCGCAAGATGGTGGTCGCGATGTCGCGCGACATCCGCGTGCTGGTCATCAAGCTCGCGGACCGGCTGCACAACATGCGAACGCTGCGCTACTTGAAGCGGGAGAAGCAAGAGCGCAAGTCCCGCGAGGTCCTGGAGATCTACGCCCCGCTGGCCCACCGGCTCGGCATGAACACGGTGAAGTGGGAGCTGGAGGATCTGGCCTTCCAGACCCTCTACTCGAAGCGGTTCGACGAGATCGCGCGCCTGGTGTCCAGCCGGGCGCCGCGCCGCGAGGCGTTCCTGCAAGAAGTGATCCAGGACGTCCGGGACGACCTGCACGAGGCCAAGATCAAGAACACGGTGACCGGCCGGCCCAAGCACTACTACTCGATCTACCAGAAGATGATCGCCAGGGACGTCGGCTTCGACGACATCTACGACCTGGTGGGCATCCGCGTCCTGGTCGACTCCGTCCGCGACTGCTACGCGGCCCTCGGTACCATCCACGCGCGGTGGAACCCCGTCCCGGGACGGTTCAAGGACTACATCGCGATGCCGAAGTTCAACATGTACCAGTCGCTGCACACGACGGTCATCGGCCCCGGCGGCAAGCCGGTCGAACTGCAGATCCGGACCTGGCGTATGCACCAGCGGTCGGAGTACGGCGTTGCCGCGCACTGGAAGTACAAGGAAGAGGCGGTCTTCAGCGGCCGGTCCTCCGGCGCCAAGGATGATACGCAGGAGATGGCCTGGCTCCGGCAACTGGTCGACTGGCAGCGGGAGACGGAGGACCCGGCCGAGTTCCTCGAGTCGCTCCGCTTCGACCTGGCCGCGGCCGAGGTCTACGTGTTCACCCCCCGCGGCGACGTGATCCCGCTGCCGCAGGGCTCGACCCCGGTGGACTTCGCCTACGCCATCCATACCGAGGTAGGCCACCGGACCATCGGCGCGCGGGTCAACGGCCGCCTGGTAGCGCTGGAGTCCACCCTGGACAACGGCGACACGGTGGAGATCTTCACCTCCAAGACGGCCGAAGCGGGGCCGAGCCGGGACTGGCTCAAGTTCGCGGCGAGCCCGCGGGCGCGGAACAAGATCCGGCAGTGGTTCTCCAAGGAGCGCCGGGAAGCCGCGGTGGAGTCGGGCAAGGACCAGATCGCCCGGGCCATGCGCAAGCAGGGCCTGCCGCTGCAGCGGCTAGCGGCCGCCGACACGCTGATCACCCTGGCCCGCGACCTGCGCTACCCCGATGTATCCGGGCTGTACGCGGCGGTCGGCGAGGGCCGGGTCAGCGCCCAGTCGGTGGTTGAGAAGCTGGTCAGGTCGGTCGGCGGGCTGGCCGGCGCGCAGGACGACCTGGCCGAGACCACGCTGCCGACCAAGATGCCCCAGCCCCGGGCCCCGTCCGACTCGGGCGTCGAGGTCACCGGCGCGCCGGACGTGTGGGTTCGGCTTTCCCGGTGCTGCACGCCGGTGCCCGGCGACCAGATCAACGGCTTCGTCACCCACGGCCACGGCGTGTCCGTGCACCGGATGGACTGCCCGAACCTGGCCCACCTGAGCGACACCCAGCGGGACCGGATGGTGGAGGTCCACTGGGCTCCGACCGAAGGCTCGGTGTTCCTGGTCGCCATCCAGGTGGAGGCGCTCGACCGGACCAGGCTGCTGTCCGACGTGACCAGGGTGCTGTCCGACCAGCACGTCAACATCTTGTCCGCGACGGTCACCACCAGCCGGGACCGGGTGGCGGTCAGCCGCTTCACGTTCGAGATGGGCGACCCCAAGCACCTCGGCCACGTGCTGCGCGCCGTCCGCGCCATCGACGGCGTATACGACGTCTACCGGATCACGAGCTAGCTGGAGAACTCCGCCAGCGTGTGCTCGGCTTCTTCAAGCCAGGCGCGCCGGGCGGTGAGGGCCTCCTCGGCATTGCGCACGGCCCGGGCGTCGTCCCGTTCGCGTGCCTTGGCCAGCCGGTCCTCCAGCTGGGCGATGGTCGAGCGCAGCTGGGCCACCGTGTCCTCGGCCCGGGCCAGCGCCTCGGGGTTGGAGCGGCGCCACTGGGACTCTTCGGTCTTGCGTACCGCCTCCTCGACCCGGCGCAGCCCCGACTCCAGGTGCTCGCGTGAGTCCCGCGGCACGGCGCCGAGCTGTTCCCAGCGCTCCTGGATGCCGCGCAGCGCGGACCGGGCGGCGCGTACGTCGGTCACCGGCAGCAGCGCCTGCGCCTGGTCGAGCAGCTGCTGCTTGGCCTCGGCGTGCTCACGCAGCGCGGCATCCTTGGCCGAGAACACCTCGGTCCGCGTGGTGAAGAACTTGTCCTGGGCCGCCCGGAAGCGCTTCCACAGCTCTGCCTCGGCCTCCCGGTCGGCCCGCCCGGCCGCCTTCCACTGGCTCATCAGCTCGCGGAACGCGCTGGTGGTCGGGCCCCAGTCGGTCGAGGAGGACAGGGTCTCGGCCTCGGTGCACAGCTGCTCCTTGCGGGCCTTGACGTCCTCCCGCTCGGCCTCCAGCGTGGCGAAGAAGGCCTTGCGCCGCTTGGTGAACGCGTTACGGGCCGCTGACAGCCGCTTCCACAGCACGGCCTCGGCGGCCCGGTCGGCGTGCGGCGCGGCCTTCCACTCCTCGAGCAGCTCGCGCATCCGTTCGCCGCTGCTCTTCCAGTGGGTGGCCTCGGCGGCGATCTGCTCGGCCTCGGCGACGATCCGCTCCTTGACCTCCTTGGCCGTCGCCCGCGCCTGCTCGCGGGCCGCCTTGGCCTCCTCGCGACGGTGGCCGACGTCCTCGGTCAGCCGCCCCAGGCGTACTCGCAGGCCGTCCAGGTCGCCGAGCGCGTTGGCGTCGCCGATGCTGCCGATCAGCCGCTGGACGGTCGCCGCGGCCTGGGCGGGCGCCATGTCGGTAGCGCTGATCCGCTGTTCGAGCAGGACCACCTCGGTCTCCAGCGCCTCGTACTTACGCTGGTAGAAGGCGATGGCCTCCTCCGGGCTGCCCGCCTGCCAGGATCCGATCACCCGCTCGCCATCGGCGGTACGGACATAGACCGTCCCGTCGGCGTCTACCCGGCCCCACGGATGGTCGGCGGTGCTCACGGCGAACCTCCTGCGTGTCTTCCTGGTCAGGTTTTCTTGATCGTCACGCTGTCAATGATGACCTTCTTCTTCGGAACAATGCCGCCGCCCTCGGCCGAGGGATATGTACACGAGACTCCATCCTTCGCCACATTCTGGACGATATCCAGTCCAGATGAAACCGTAGCGAAGGGCGTATAGGAGCTTCCCAGCGTGGAACTGCTGTCCTTGTATACGATAAAGAACTGGCTGCCGTTGCTGGTCGCGGTGCCGCCGTTCGCCATCGCGACCGTTCCCGCCGGGTATTTCGCGTCGGTGAGATTCTCGCTGGCGTACTCGTAGCCCGGCGTCCCGGTACCGACGACGCTGGTGGTACTGCAGTCCAGCTTGGTGGTGGACGTGGCGTAAGCGTCGCCGCATTGCAGCACGTAGGGACCGCTGGTCACCATCCGGTGGCACTGAGTGTTATTGAAGTAGCCGACCTCGGCTAGGTGGACGAACGAGTTGACCGTGCAGGTCGCCTTGCTGTTGAGCAGGTTGAAGGTGATCGGGCCCAGGTTGGTCTTGATCGTCGCGGTATAGCTGGCGGTGTAGTCCGGCGCCGACGGCGGGAAGCTCACCTTTTTCGAGACCGGGGTGGCCTTGGTGTAGGTGCAGTGGTGCGCGGGCTCGGCCACGGTAGACGCCGTCGCCGTCGCGGACGCGGAGGCAGATGCCGACGCGGACGCTGACTTCTTGGCCGAGGCCGACGGGTCCTTCTTGGCGCTGCCGCCCGGCAGGAACACCACTAGCAGCGCGGCGACCAGTCCCGCGGCTGCGACCGCGCTGAAACCGGTGAGCCAGCGTTTGCGGACCTGGCGCTGTCTGACGGTCCGCATCTCCTGCTGACGGCGGTACCTTTCCCTAGCTTGCCTGCGCTGGCGTTCGTTCTTACCCGCCACCGGTCGTATCCTCCTTGGCCTGTTGCGTTATCTGACTACCGCTGGTATTCACGGGGAGGCAGGCCAACGAACCCGTATACCGCTGATCCCGAAACACGGCTGGTGTGCTGGCTCGGGGGAGAACCCCCGGAACCACCGCATAATTCGCGATCGTTCGCGAATCGTACCTTCCAGATGCCGGGACCGGTACCCTTCGTTATCGGTTCGCCGCCATGCGGGTCGCCTCGGTAGCCTGAGACACCGTACCGTGAGAAAGGACGGTTGTGCTCGTCGCAGGGTTCCCAGCAGGGACGTTCGCTACGAACTGTTATATTGTCGCGACCGCTCCCGGCGAACAGTGCATCATCATCGACCCGGGCCAGGACGCCGAGCGCGGGATCGAGGAGATCCTCACCGAGCACCGGCTGCGGCCGGCCGCGGTCCTGCTCACGCACGGTCATATCGACCACGTGTGGTCGGTCGCGCCGGTATGCGGCGCTCGGGGCATCCCGGCCTATATCCATCCGGCCGACCGCGCATTGCTCAGTGATCCGGGCCGCGGTTTCTCGCTCGGGATAGGCCAGGAACTGTTCGGCGGGCTGAAATTCACCGAGCCGGATGACGTGAAAGAACTCACTGACGGCATGACCATGAGTCTCGTGGGACTCGAGATCGTCGTTAATCACGCGCCCGGTCATACCGAAGGGTCGGTGACATTCCGGTTGCCACTCGACGCCGCGCCGGAAGAACCGAGTATCGTAGGCGGCAAAAGCAAAATAGACCGTCCCCGGGACGTGTTGTTTTCCGGTGACTTGCTGTTCGCTGGGTCGATCGGGCGGACCGACCTGCCCGGCGGCGACTACCCGACGATCCTGCGCAGCTTGGCCCGGGTCTGCCTGACCCTGCCGGACGAGACCCTGGTCCTGTCTGGGCACGGGCCGCAGACGACGATCGGCGCCGAGCGCCGCACCAATCCGTTCCTCGACGGGCTGTCTCCCGAGGCTGGCCCCTCCCGTGGGCTATGAAGGTAGCGGGAGCACGCAGGCCGGGTCGTTCGGATAAAAAAGTCTGACCATGAGAAAAGGGGAAGAGCGCGATGATCCGCACCCATGAGGCGGGGACGCTGCGGGCGTCGCACGCGGGAGAGCGCGTGGTGCTGGCCGGCTGGGTGGCGCGGCGCCGGGACCACGGCGGCGTGCTGTTCATCGACCTGCGCGACGCGAGCGGCGTGGTCCAGGTCGTGTGGCGCGGCGAGGAGGCTGTGGGTCACGAGCTGCGGGCCGAGTTCTGCCTGCTGGTGACCGGAACGGTCCGGCAGCGTCCGGGCGGGAACGAGAACCCCGAGCTGCCCACCGGGGAAATAGAGGTGGCCGCGGACGAGGTCGAGGTGCTCAGCGAGTCCGACCCGCTGCCGTTCCCGGTCGAGAGCTCCGCCGAGGTCAGCGAGGACATCCGGCTCAAGTACCGGTACCTCGACATCAGGCGCGAGGACACCGCGCGAGCCCTCCGCATCCGGTCCCAGGCCGCCTACCTGCTGTCCGACGTGATGCGCGAGCACCGGTTCGTGAACGTGGAGACCCCGTACCTGACCCGCTCGACGCCGGAGGGCGCGCGCGACTTCCTGGTCCCGGTCCGGCTGCGGCCGGGTAACTGGTACGCGCTGCCGCAGTCACCCCAGCTGTTCAAGCAGCTGCTCATGGTCGGCGGGCTGGAGCGGTACTACCAGCTGGCCCGGTGTTTCCGGGACGAGGACTTCCGCAAGGACCGGCAGCCCGAGTTCACCCAGATCGACGTCGAGATGTCCTTCGTCACCCGGCAGGATGTCATCGACGTCGCCGAGGACATCGTGGCGCTGCTGTGGTCCGAGCTGGCCGGCTACCAGGTGCCCCGGCCGCTGCCCCGGATGACCTACGCCGACGCGATGGCGCGCTACGGCTCGGACAAGCCCGACCTGCGCTTCGACCTCGAGCTCACCGACCTGACCGAGTACTTCGCCGACACGGAGTTCCGGGTCTTCCAGGCCCCGTACGTCGGGGCCGTGGTCATGCCCGGCGGTGCCTCGCAGTCCCGGCGCGAGCTGGACCAGTGGCAGGAGTGGGCCCGGTCCCGGGGTGCCCGCGGCCTGGCCTACGCCCTGATCAGGCCGGACGGCGAGATTGCCGGGCCGGTGGCCAAGAACTTGTCCGAGGCCGAACGCTCCGGGCTGGCCGGCGCCACCGGCGCCGGGCCGGGTGACTGCGTGTTCTTCGCGGCGGGTGCGGCCTCGGCCACCCGGGAGCTGCTCGGCGCGGCGCGACTGGAGATCGGGCGCACCTGCGGCCTGATCGACGAGTCGGCGTGGTCGTTCCTGTGGGTGGTGGACGCGCCGATGTTCGAGGAGGACGGCGACGGCGGCTGGACCTCGGTGCATCACCCGTTCACGGCGCCGCTGCCCGAATGGGCGGACAAGTTCGTCGCCGAGCCCGGCGGCGCGCTGGCCGACGCCTACGACATCGTGTGCAACGGGTACGAGATCGGCGGCGGGTCCATCCGTATCTTCCGGGCCGCCATGCAGCAGGCCGTGTTCGACGTGATCGGGCTGTCGCCCGCCGAGGCGCGGTCGCAGTTCGGGTTCCTGCTCGACGCGTTCAAGTACGGCCCGCCGCCGCACGGCGGCATCGCGTTCGGCTGGGACCGGGTGTGCATGCTGCTGGCGGGTGCGCCCACCATCCGCGACGTGATCGCGTTCCCCAAGGCCGCCTCCGGCCTGGACCCGCTCACCGGCGCCCCCACCCCCATCACCCCCGCCCAACGCCGCGAAGCCGGCATCGACGCCCACCCCACCCCCCCGGGCACCCCGGGCACCCCGGGTTCATGATCGCGGGCAGTTCGGGCCAAATAGCGACCAAAAGTGCCCGCGATCATGAAACCGCCGCTGTGCACCCCGGCCCGCAGGCGCGGAGAGAGCCCGTCCAGCCGCGGCGGCGCAGCAGGGTGGCCACGGCACTCGCGGTCTCGCAGCGGCGATCGACCAGGTCCAGTAGCCCGAACCTCAGCGTGACGAGGCCTCCGACCGCGTTGGCGTTGTCGCGCCGCTTGTCGAGCCACTGCTCGTCGGCCGGATGTGCGGCGGTCCCATCGAGTTCGACGCAGACCCCGCAGGCCTCATAGAGGTTGTCGAGGTACCTGTTACCGGTGCGCTGCCTGATCCTTGCTTGCCGGCGAGCCACGGGCAGCTCGTGCGGGCGTTCCACTCGATAGATGTAGCGGTATTCCAGCACGGACAAGGCGCCGCCATCGGCGTCGCCCAGCGCGACCGTGATCTCCCGGCGCCAGCGCATCTTCTTGCGGGCGTCCATCGCGAGGCGTATCCGGTCCGCGGTGGTCCGTCGTCGGCCGATGGCCCGGCAAATCCACGCGTATGCATCGTCAAAGGTCGGCGCGATCTCGATAAGGTCCAGCACGGTGTCCTCGACCCGGGTGCACGGCGGGAGCATGGCCGGGTGCCTGGTCCGCAGGATCGCGTCTGACCGGTGGATGACGATGCCGGAGATCTTCGCCCGTGCGGGACGTTTTGACGCGGGGACGGTAATAGTGACCGGCGAGCTGGCTTCGTCGATCAAGCCGTGTCGCTCGGCCGCTGTCTGGTGGCTCAGAACGGCGTGAGGCCCGGCACGGAGCAGGGCGGCCCACAATATCGTCTCCCGAGCGGGCTCTCCGGAAAAAGTCGCATATACGCCTCGTTGAAGCCGCTGCCATCTGCCGCTGCTCACCCTGCTGCGCATCGCGCGCGGATCGATGCCCAAGCTCGTGCTCTGGCGCCGGGCGATGGAGTTGCCCTGGACCGCGAGCAACTCGCGAGACAGCGCAGGCAATTCGGTTGACATGGGCTCATGCTGCCGGGGCACACAGGACACCGAGACCAGCACCCATAACCTGTGGATAACCTTGACCCGCAGGCATCCGCCTGTGGATAACCATGTTCTATTTTCGCCGGCGTGGTATAACCGGGCGCCGAGATAGGGTCGGAGGATGGCCGGATCCGTGAAAGGGGAGGCGGACGGGCAGTCCGCGAGCCTGTTCGATGACGCGGAAGCAGCAGCCGCGAGCGCGGCCGCGCCGCTCGCCGTCCGGATGCGACCGCGCACCCTGGACGAGGTGATCGGGCAACGGCACCTGACCAGCGCGGGCACACCGTTCCGCAAGCTGATCGACAATGACGCGCCTATGTCACTGCTGCTGTGGGGCCCGCCCGGAACCGGCAAGACCACCCTGGCTTACGTCGTCAGCCAGGTGACCAAGCGCCGCTTCGTGGAACTGTCGGCGGTCAGCGCCGGGGTCAAGGACGTGCGCGCCGCCGTCGAGGCGGCCCGCCGCACCCTGGGCATGAGCGGTACGCAGACCGTGCTGTTCATCGACGAGGTGCACCGGTTCTCCAAGACCCAGCAGGACGCGCTGCTCCCGGCGGTGGAGAACCGCTGGGTCTCGTTCATCGGCGCGACCACAGAAAATCCGTTCTTCTCGGTGGTCTCACCGCTCCTGTCGCGATCACTGCTGCTGACCCTGCAGCCGCTGTCCGACGACGACATCCGGGAAGTCATCCAGCGGGCGATACAGGATCCGCGCGGCCTGAACGGCACCGTTACCCTCGACGAGGAAGCGGCCGACCACCTGGTCAGGCTGGCCGGCGGCGACGCCCGGCGGGCGCTTACCTACCTGGAGGCGGCCGCCCTCGGGCTGCCCGACGGTAAGAACATCGACGTAAAAGCGCTGGAACGCGCGGTGGACCGGGCCGCGGTCCGCTACGACAGGGACGGCGACCAGCACTACGACGTGATCAGCGCGTTCATCAAGTCCATGCGGGGCAGCGACGTGGACGCGGCGCTGCACTACCTGGCTCGGATGATTGAGGCGGGAGAGGACCCGCGGTTCATCGCCCGGCGGCTCATCGTGCACGCCAGCGAGGACGTGGGCCTGGCCGACCCCACCGCGCTGCTGATCGCCGTCGCGGCCGCTCAGGCGGTCGAGTTCGTCGGGCTGCCCGAAGCCCGGATCAACCTGACCCAGGCGGTGATCCACATCTCGATGGCGCCCAAGTCCAACGCGGTGATCAAGGCCATCGGCGCGGCTGACGCCGACATAAGAAACGGGCTAATAGGTGCCGTGCCTGCACACCTGCGCGACGCGCACTATCCTGGGGCGGGCAAGGTCGGCCACGGCGAAGGCTACCTCTACCCGCACGACTTCGACGACGGCATCGTCACGCAGCGCTACGCTCCCGATCCGGTGGCGGACCGCATCTACTACGAGCCGTCGGGACATGGCCAGGAGGCCCGCGTCGCCGAACGCGCGGGCCGGATCCGGGCCATCCTCCGCAAGCCGAGCGAGCCGAGCAAGCCGAGCAAGCCCAGCCAAGCAAGCTAAGCCAGCCAAGCGGTCCAGACCACTAAGGAGCAGCGATGACGCGGACGGGACAGTCATGAACGTCGCCCAAGCGGCCGCGCTGATCGCCGCCGTCTTCTGGGCGTTGCTGGTTTGTGTAGGCGTCTTCGTCCTGTTCCGGCTGGGACGGCTGCTGTCGGAGTCGAGAGGGCTGATAGCCGAGTTGCGCGAGCGCAGTGACACGCTGCTGCAACGGGCGCAGGTAGCCGTGGACGGGGCTCAGGCTGCCGTGGACCGGGCGGGCCGGCAGCTGGACCGCACCGAGCCCGTCGCGGCCAGCATGGACGAGCTCGACGCCGGGATGGCCGAGCTCGCCGGGCAGGTGACCGCGCTGGCCGGCCTGGGCCGCGCCATCGCCAGCGGCCCGGTGGGCCGCCTGGGCGCCCTCGCCTACGGGGTACGCCACGCCGTCAGCCTGCGTCGCGGCGGCCCCAAGAACCCGCTGCCCGGGCGCGTCGTGGAACGCGGCGAGCTCACACATAGCGGGGCCGCCAAGTGATCCGCCGCGGCTTCTGGCTGGCCGCCGGGGCGGTAACCGGCATCTACGGCTACCGGCGTGTCTCCGCCGTCGGCCGCCGCCTGTCTGCCAGCCTTAACTCCGCAGAGCTGACCCAGGGCGCCAGGCTGGCCCGGCAGGGACGGCGCACCGCCGTCAGCGTGACCCGGGAGACCTTCCGGTTCACCCGCGACGTGCGGGAGGGCATGGAACTGTATATGGCTCGGCATTCCGTCCCCGCAGGCTCTACCCTCGGAGCACGAGAAGCGCGAGAAGCACGAGAAGCCCTAGAAGCACGAGACGCCCGACAAGCCCGCGGCGCGCGAGGTCCTGAGCCAGCCCGGGACCTCGCGGTTAACGACAACATCAATTACGACCCTCGACCCAAGGATGGCCGCTAATGGAGTCGGCAGAGATCGCCCGCCGCTTCCTTGCCTATTTCGAGCAGCAAGGGCACACCATCGTGCCTTCGGCCCCCTTGGTCGCCGATGATCCCACGGTGCTGTTCGTCATCGCGGGCATGCAGCCGTTCAAGCCGTACCTGCTCGGCCAGCAGACGCCGCCTTGGAAACGGGCCGCCGACGTGCAGAAGTGCGTGCGCACGCTGGACATCGAAGAGGTCGGCAAGACCACCAGGCACGCCACGTTCTTCCAGATGCTGGGCAATTGGTCGTTCGGTGACTACTTCAAGGAAGGCGCGATCCGGTACGCCTGGGAGCTGCTGACCAAGTCCGAGGCCGACGGCGGCTTCGGGTTCCCGGAGAGCAAGCTGTGGGCCACGGTCCTGCACGGTGACGACGAGGCGTTCGCGATCTGGCGGGACCAGATCGGCCTGCCCGAAGACCGGATCCAGGCCCGCGGCCTGGCCGACAACTACTGGTCCATGGGCGTGCCCGGGCCGGGCGGGCCGTGCTCGGAGATCTACTACGACCGCGGGCCCGAGTACGGTCGCGACGGCGGCCCGGAGGCGGACGAGGACCGCTTCCTGGAGGTCTGGAACCTGGTCTTCATGCAGGACCAGCTGAGCAAGTTCCGGGCCAAGGACGACTTCGACATCGAGGGGTCGCTGCCGTCCAAGAACGTCGACACCGGCATGGGCCTGGAGCGGATGGCGTCCATCCTGCAGGGCGTGGACAACCTGTACGAGATCGACACCACGTGGAAGATCCTCGACCGGGCCGCGGAGCTGACCGAGCAGAGCTACGGCCGGGACCACAAGGCCGACGTGGCCCTGCGCGTGATCGCCGACCACGTGCGCAGCGCGGTGATGCTGATCGAGGACGGGGTGCTGCCGAGCAACGAGGGCCGCGGCTACGTGCTGCGCCGCATCATGCGTCGCAGCATCAGGAACCTCCGCTTGCTGGCCGGGGCCCAGCGCGGCGGCGGCGGCCAGCAGGCGTCCGGCGAGCACTTCATCCACGAGCTCACCTCGGTCACGATCGAGGCCATGGCGCCGCTGTATCCGGAGCTTCGCCGGGACGCGGCGAACATCCACACAGTCATGGACGCCGAGGAAACGGCCTTCGCCAGCACGCTGCGCACCGGCACGGCGATTTTCGAGGCCGCGATCGAGGAAAACCGGCGCAAGAGCCGCAGCAGCATCTCCGGGCCTCAGGCCTTCCAGCTGCACGACACCTACGGCTTCCCGATCGACCTGACCCTGGAGATGGCGGCCGAGCAGGGCCTGTCCGTGGACGAGGACGGGTTCCGGCGGCTGATGGCCGAGCAGAAGAACCGCGCCCGGCGTGACGCGGCGGAGAAGAAGACCGGCAACGTCGACATCTCGGTGTTCGCGGAGATGCTCGAGCGGTCCGGCTCGGTCACCTTCACCGGCTATGACCAGATCTCCGGCGAGGCGACGGTCCTCGGTCTGCTGGTGAACGGCATCCCGGTACCGAGTGCGGGCGCGGGCACCGAGCTGGACGTGGTGCTGGACCGCACCCCGTTCTACGCCGAGGGCGGCGGCCAGCTCGCCGACGCCGGCGTCATCACGGTGGACAGCGGCGTGGTCGACGTCTCCGACGTGCAGACCCCGCTGACCGGGCTCGTCGTGCACCGCGGCCGGGTCCGCTCCGGCGAGATCACCACCGGCGCGCCCGCGCACGCGGAGATCGACATCGAGCGCCGCCGGGCCCTGTCCCGGTCGCACACCGCGACCCACCTCGTGCACCGCGCGCTGCGCAACGCGCTGGGGGAGACGGCGGCGCAGGCGGGCTCGGAGAACTCACCAGGCCGGCTCCGGTTCGACTTCACCGCCTCCGGCGCGGTGCCGCTGAGCGTGCTGCGGGACAGCGAGGACGAGGTCAACGCGGTGCTGGTCAACGACCTGAACGTGCACGCGTACTACACCTCCCAGGAGGAGGCCCGCGAGATGGGGGCGCTGGCCCTGTTCGGGGAGAAGTACGGCGACCGGGTCCGGGTGGTCGAGGTCGGTGACTACTCGCGGGAGCTGTGCGGTGGCACCCACGTGGTCCGCTCGGGCCAGCTCGGCCTGATCAAGGTACTGGGCGAGACGTCCATCGGCTCGGGCGTGCGCCGGATCGAGGCGCTCGTCGGCCTGGACGCGTTCCGCTTCCTGGCCCGGGAGAGCGTGCTGGTCAACCAGCTCAGCGAGCAGCTCAAGGCGCCCCGCGAGCAGCTTCCCGAGCGCATCTCCGGCGTGCTGACCAGGCTCCGGGATGCCGAGCGTGAGCTGCAGCGACTGCGGGCCGCCCGGGTGCTCGAGTCGGCCGAACAGATCGCGGCCAGCGCGGCGGAGATCAGCGGCATGGCCCTGGTCGCAAACCGCGTGCCCGACGGGACCGACGCGGACGACATCCGCAAGCTGGCGCTGGACGTACGCGGCCGGCTGCCGCGCAGCCAGCCCGCGGTGGTCATGATCGTCGGCGTGCCCGCGGACCGGCCGGTGGTGGTTGTCGCGGTCAACGAGGCGGGCCGGGGCTTCGGGCTGTCGGCCGGCAACCTGGTCGGGATCGCCGCCCGCGCGCTGGGCGGCGGCGGCGGCGGGCGATCCGACGTCGCCCAGGGCGGCGGCGCACCGCTGGCGCCGGGCTCGAGCGTGGTCGATGAGGCGTTTGGTGCCGTTCGTGCCGCTTTGCGGGACATACATGGGTCCGCTGGGTAGCGTATTGATATGCTGCTGCGCCCCCGCGGGGTCTCGTCGCGCCCTGCCCGGGCGCGCCCCCCTGCCGCCAAGTCTGCGTCCCGGACCAGATCGGTGAGGGAAGGCGTGCGCCTGGCCGTGGACGTCGGCTCGGTGCGGGTCGGGGTGGCCCGCAGCGATCCGGGCGGCGTCCTGGCCAGCCCGCTGACCGTGGTCCAGTCCGGCCCCCGTGAGCTGGACGAGCTGGCTAAGCTGGCGGCCGCCGCCGACGTGATCGAGGTCATCGTGGGCCTGCCCACCTCGCTGTCGGGCCGGGAAGGCACCGCCGCGGCCGCCGCGCGGAGCTTCGCCACGGACCTGGCCGGCCGGGTTGCCCCCATCCCGGTGCGGCTGGTCGACGAGCGCTTCAGCACCACCCAGGCGCACGACGCGCTACGGCGCGGCGGCAAGGACTCCCGCGCCCGCCGCGGCGTGGTGGACGCCGCGGCCGCCGCCGTGGTCCTGCAAGCCGCCCTGGATACCGAACGTGCCACCGGGCGCCCCCCGGGCCAGCTCGTCACGCTCACCGGGGGAGCCGACGCGTGAGCGAGAACGGAAACCCCTGGTCCCCGAACCAGGACCCACGGCCGTTCCAGCCGCCGCCCCGGATCCAGCCGCCGCCGGGAATCCAGCCGTCGCCCGGAACCCAGCCGCCACAGCCGCTAAAGCCACAGCCGCAGCCGCTACAGCCGCAGCCGCCACAGCCGTTGCACCACGACCCGCGCGACCACGATCCGCGGCTGGCCGATCCGCGGCGTCCCGCAGACTCGCCGTGGCGCCGGACCGAGCGGCTCTCCCGCCCCGAGACCACCGGATGGCATCCCGCGCCTACCAGTTATGACGCAGGCCCGGGCGGCGAGGAATTCTACTCGCCGAGCGGCCAGTACGGCGATCCGGAGCCCTACGGTCAAGACGGCGGCGAAGAGGACTACGACGACCGCTACGACACCGGGGACCGGTTCGTCCCCGGGTTCGGCGACTACGGCGACGAAGCCGACGAGGCCGACGAAGCCGGTTATCCCGCCCGTGGCAGGTCCGCCCGTGGCCGGTCCGCCCGTGGCCGGTCCGCCCGCCGCCCGAGTAAACGGGGCCCAGGCGGACCCAGACGGCCGCGGCGGCGCCGGCTCCGCTGGATCGCGCCGCTGGTCGCCTTGCTAGTCATCCTGATCCCGCTCGGCATCGGCGGCTCGTACGTCTACAGCCTGTACCAGAACAAGTACCACCCGGCCGACTACTCAGGCGCGGGCACGGGTTACCTCGTGGTCCAGGTCGGCTCGGGCGAGACGCCGACCGGCCTCGGCCCGCAGCTGGTCAAGCTCGGCGTGGTGGCCAGCTCCCGCGCGTTCGTCCTGGCCGCCGAGCACAGCTCCAACCCCAACGGCCTGCTGCCCGGCTTCTACGCCATGCACCTGCACATGAAGGCGACGGCGGCCTACGCGCGCCTGCTCAACCAGGCGAACCTGGTGGAGGTCAAGGTCACCATTCCGGAGGGCTGGCGGCTCACCCAGATCGTGGCCTACCTGGGCGCCAAGTCGGGCATCCCAGCCAGTGCGTACCAGGCGGTCCTCAAGAACCCGGCCCAGCTGCACCTGCCCGCCTACGCGAACGGCAAGGCGGAGGGTTACCTGTTCCCCGCGACCTATGAGGTCGTGCCTCACGAGACCGCGCTGGGCGTGCTGTCCGGCATGGTCCAGCGGTTCGAGCAGGAGGCGGCGCAGGCCAACCTGCCCACGGCGGCCAAGCAGGTGCATCTGAGCCAAAGCCAGGTCGTCATCGTGGCCAGCTTGGTGGAGGCCGAAGGCGGCCGGCTCTCCGACTACCCGAAGATCGCCCGGGTGATCTACAACCGGCTGGCACAAAACATCCCGCTGCAGCTGGACAGCACCGTGCTCTACGGGCTCAACACCTACGGCATCATCGCGAGCGACCAGCAGCTCACCAGCACCTCGCGATACAACACGTACAAGTACAAGGGCCTCACGCCCGGCCCGATCGACAACCCAGGCGCCGCCGCGATCCAGGCCGCACTGAACCCGGCCCCCGGGAACTGGATCTACTTCGTGACCGTGAACCCCAAGACCGGCGAGACCCTGTTCACCGCGAGCCAGGCGCAGTTCGAGCAGTACCGAGCCGAGCTCGAGCGGAACCTCGGCCAGGGCTGATTATGCTCGTCCAAGGTCCGCGACGGTTACCCGCTGATCTCCGCCGTCCCGGCCGGTGCCGCCGATTTTTATGCCGAACGGCCGGTGATCCCCGCGCCCGGCCCTGTGCCGTGCTCGACGTGGCTGCCCGCCTATTGGCGGGCCGTGCGCCACCAGCCCAACATCCGCCCCACCACCACCAGCCCCACATCCTTCACACCACCAGT
>PLIQ01000480.1 GCA_003140115.1 Actinomycetota bacterium
GAGTTCTGGCTCTGGGTTGGCTCTGAATGCATAATGTATGCAGGGTACGGGCGGGGGGCTATCCGGGGAGGCTTTGAGAGGGGATTCTTAGGCTTTGTTGAGGTGTTTTCGTTATTGGTGAGGGCAAATCCGGGGAATGATCAGCGGGTGCTTACTAATGGGGCCCGGGTAATGCCACATTGTGGGCGGCTGGGCTATTCGGTCTTACGGAACTCGGCTATGGCTACGGCTAGCATCGCGGTTCCCATGACGGCGACGATGGCCAGGCATAGGCCGACCGGGACAACCCAGCCGAACCAGGTGATGCCCGGGCNNGACGACGTAGGTCAGCGGGTCGATCCGGGTCAGCACGGTCAGCCAGGCGGGCAGGCCGTTCAGCGGGTAGAGCGCGCCGGACAGGAAGAACAATGGCAACACGAACAACTGGGTGAGCGCCATGAACGCCTGTATCTGCTTTATGCGGGCCGCCATCATGACTCCGAACGCGGTCAGGGTGAACGACAGCAGCAGTAGTTCCCCGATCAGGGTCAGCAGGAGAACCGGGTCGTAGGGGACGTGCGCGACGCCCGCCAGGGCCAGGAAGATGAGGCCCTGGAAGGTGGCGACGGTGGCGCCGCCCAGGCACTTGCCGACCACGATGGCCCAGCGCCGCACCGGCGCGACCAGCATCTCGCGCAGAAACCCGAACTCCCGGTCCCAAACGATCGACGCGGCCGAGAAGATCGCGGTGAACAGGACCGACATGGCGAGCACGCCCGAGTAGATGAACGTACTGAAGTGCACCCCGGCGGGCAGGCCGTGGGATGCGAGCCGGGACAGACCGGTGCCGAGCACGAACAGGAACAGGATTGGCTGCACCAGGGACGTGACGGCCCGCAGCCGGTCAGTGCGGAACCTGATCAGCTCGCGGCGCCAGACGATGCTGACCGCGCGCAGGTCGTGCCGCAGGCTACGCTCAGGTACCGCGACCCTGATCGTCTCGGTCAGGGCCAGTTCTTCAGCGGTAATGGGGTCCTGGGTCGGGATCTCTTTGGTCGCCACTGCTACCTCCGGCCGAACCGCGTCGCGACCCGGCGGTTGCGGTCGCCAATCGAGGCTTCGGCGTCACGGATCGTCTTACCCGTATAGGACATGAACACGTCGTCAAGGGACGGCCGGGACACGCTCACCGAGCGGATGGCCTGCGGCAGGCGCGCAAAGAGCTGGGGCACGAAGTGCTCGCCGGACTCCACCGAGAACGTCACCAGGTTCTCATGCAGCCCTGCGTCGATGCCGAACACGTCGGTCAGCGCGCGGATCGCGGCCTGGTCGTCGGCCGTGCTGATCTGCACCCGGTCCTTGGCGATCGACGCCTTCAGCGCCTCCGGAGTGTCGATCGCCACGATCTGGCCGTGGTCGATAATCGCGATCCGGTCGCAGTTCTCCGCTTCGTCCATGTAGTGCGTGGTGAGGAAGATGGTGATGTCCTCGCGCCCCTTCAGGTCGTTGATGTAATCCCAGATCGAGACCCGGGTCTGCGGGTCCAGGCCCACCGTGGGCTCGTCGAGGAACAGCACCCGCGGGGCGTGCAGCAGGCCGCGGGCGATCTCCAGCCGCCGCTGCATCCCGCCGGAGTAGGTGCCCACCACGTTGCCCCGCCGCTCCCATAGCCCGACCATCTCCAGCACCTGACGCATCCGGGGCGCGAACGCTGCCTTGGGCACCCCGTACAGGTCGGCGTGGAAGCGCAGGTTCTGCTCCCCGGTCAGGTAGTTGTCCAAGGTGGTGTCCTGGAAGACCAGGCCGATGTTGCGACGCACGGTGTCCCGCTCCCGGACCACGTCGTGGCCCGCGACCCTGGCGGAGCCCGAGGTGGGATCCGCCAGGGTGCACAGGATCTTGATCGTGGTCGACTTGCCGGCCCCGTTCGGGCCGAGAAACCCGAACGTCTCCCCGGCGGCGACCGTGAAGTCGATGCCGCGGACGGCTTCGATCTCGCCGTACTTCTTGGTCAGCTCGCTGACCGAGATAGCCGGAGTCACCCCTTCGAGCCCTCCCCCGCTTCCTCGTCGTCTGCCGCGAGGATACGGTACAGGGCCTTGCGGGTGTCGGCCAGGATCTTGCTGGCCTGCTGGACCTGGGCTGGTGAGCCGGCCTGAGCGACCTGCACGGTGGCCATGGCCACCTGGCGGGCCAGATTGTGCATCTGGACCGCGGCGTCGTCCACGCTGCCCGTCACGGCGTCCCAGGACGCCTTGAGCTCATCGGCGTGCGCCTGGACGTAAGCCCGGCCATCGTCGGTCAGCGTGTAGTTCCTTTTGCGGTCTTCGCCGGCCGCCGGCGTGATCAGGCCCTCGTCCTCCAGCTGCTGCAGCGCCGGGTACACCGACCCCGCGCTCGGCCGCCACACGCCCTGCGTGCGCTCGCCGATCTCCTGGATGATCTGGTAGCCGTTCCACGGCTGTCCCTCGGCCAGCAGGTCGAGGATCGCGGCCCGGACGTCACCGCGCCGCACCCGCGGCCCGCGGCCTCCGGGACCCCGGAACCTGGGCGGCCCGAACGGCCCGCCGCGCCCTTCGAACGGGAACGGGCCAGGGCCCCACGGCATCGGACCGCCGCGTACGCGGGAGCCTCCTCGCACGTGGCCACGGTGGCCTTCTCGGGGGTCTCCCCATCCTTCGTTATGCATTGTGATACTCCTTAAATCTGTCTAGATCGCTTCTCGATCCTTGTCGTTAGGTTAACGATATATCGATGACTATCTGTTGGCAAGTTTTTTTCCCGAACGGGCCGCGGTGCGTGCCTCGCGGACCCCTCGTCGAGCCTCGGAGTGTTGCGGCTGGGCGTGCGCGCCCGGCATCAGGCGGCCCGCCCTATGCGGGTCGATGGGCCATAGGTCCAGCTAGAGAGGCTGTAACGCGACTGCC
>PLIQ01000307.1 GCA_003140115.1 Actinomycetota bacterium
AAGCAGTCCAGGCAGGGACCCTGATCGTTTTGCATCTGGAACAGCTCAACCAGCCTGGCAGCTTCGCTAGAGGCGGCCACCACGCGCAGCTCGCCGCGCGGATCGGCCAGCAGCAGGCCGGCGGCGGCGACCGCGGTCGCGACGCCGGGCCAGGCGCTGATCGCGGTCCCGTCCGGCGACGTCACTCGCACCCGGCTCACGACCAGCGCCACGACCAGCCCGCCGAGCGCGGTGGCCCAGCCGGCGTACACCACGGGCATCCGCTTGCGGGCCAGCAGGGCGCAGAACGCGGGCAGCACGAGCCCGGCGGTGACCCAGGCGGGCGGGAGTCCCGGACCGCCCGGGCTGAGCAGCAGCAGGGACTCCGGCCGCAGGCCCGCCGAGGCGAGGCCGGGCCGCTGGAGACCGGCCTCGAGGAAGAGCGCGGAGGTGCTGGTGAACAGCTGGAAGGTCCACGGTAGGAGGACGACGGCGGGCACTACCGCGACGATGGCCGCGTTGATCAGGCTCCCCCGGCCGGCCCAGGGCCGGGCCGCGATCAAGCCGGCCACGGCGACCACCGCGAGCGGCCAGATGAGCGGTACGAAGGCGGCCGCCACCGCGATGAGCAGGCCGGCCGCCCACGCCGCGCGGCGGGCCCGCCGGGGCGGGCCGGCCAGCATCCGCCCGGCCACCAGGCCGATGAGCGGGAGCAGGACGAACGCCACCAGGGTGCCGATCCGCCCGGCCGCCACGGCACCCATCGCGACCGGGAGCAGGGCGTAGGTGGCGGCCAGCCAGATCCTCGCGACCAGCACGGAGGTGAGGCGGCGGGTGGCCAGGAACGCGGTCAGCCCCGCCACGGGCACGGAGGCGAACAGCAGGACGTCCACGGCCAGCCAGGGTTTGCCGGCCAGCACGGTGGCGAGCACGGCCATGACGCCGATGTAGGGCGGCGTGCTGGCCGCCGAGCCCAGGCCCGCGTCGTGATAGCCGGCCAGGTACTCACGCCACAGATCGCTCGCGCCGCCCCAGGCCGGCACGAGGGCCCCGCCGCTCAGCGTGCCCGACCCGGTCAGCACCGAGCCGACCAGCGACCGTTCCGCGACCAGCGCGATGACGGTGAGGCCGGCGCAGAGCAGGAAACCCGGGCTGGTCGCCGCGCGCCGGACCGCGGAATCGGCGGCGGGCAGCGGCAGGTCCTCGCCGACCTCGTCGACGAGGGCGTGATGCAGCCCGCCGCTGTCGTAGGCCGGCGCGCCGGACAGCAGGCCCGCGGCCGATTCGGCCAGCCGGGCCAGCGTCCGGCTCCGGGGCAGCTGGCCGCGCAGGATCGACCACGCGCGCTTGCGGTCGGCGGCGCGGCGGCGGCGGGCCCGCCAGAGCAGGATCGGGTGCCGCAGCAGCCAGGCGACCGCGCCGAGATGGTCCCAGGCCCGGCGCTGCTGCTTGGTGACCAGGAAGTAGGCGGCCCGGACCAGCGAGCCGATCACGCCGCCGGTCACCAGGAAGAGCATGGGCACGAAGGGCACGTTGACGGCGAACAGGTACAAGGTGCCACGCCGGTCGAACAGCCGCGGATGACCGCCTGCGGCCGGGGCCTTGCGGAGCTGCCGGGCCGACATATCGCGGTGGTAGACCACCGCGTCGGTGATCACCCGGATGTCGTAGCCGGCGGCGTGCACCCGCCAGCAGAAGTCGAGGTCGTCGCGCATCAGGGGCAGGTTGGGGTCGAACCCGCCGACCTGGTCCCAGACGTCGCGGCGGATCAGCATGCCCGCCGAACTCACGGCCACCACCGGCCGGTTGCCATCGTGCTGGCCCTGGTCGATCTCGCCGGGCTCGATCCCGGTGACACGCCGTCCCGCCCGGTCCATGGTGAGGCCCGCCTCGCGCAGCACCCGCCGGTCGGCCAGGTCCATCACTTTGGGGCCGAGCACCGCCGTGGAGCGGTTGCGGCTGGCCGCCCCGAGCAGTTGCTCCAAGGCGTCCGCGACTGGCTCGCAGTCGTCGTGCAGCAGCCAGATCCACTCCACTGCCGGGTCCGGCGGCGAGCCGGGTCCCGGCACCGGCGTGCGCGCCGCGGGGTGCTGCAGCGCCCGGGCGACGGAGGTGCCGTACCCGGTGTCGGCGTCCATCCCGAAGACCGCGTCGGGACCGAGGAGCTCGGTCAGCGCGGCTCCGCTGCGGTCCCGGCTGCCCGTGTCGACGCCCACCACGCGGTCCACGGGATGCGTCTGCTCCCGTACCGCGTTGACGAGCCCCGGGAGAAGTCGCGCACCGTCGTGCACGACGACCACGAGGGTCACCACGTGGCGCACAGGCAAGGCGTTCTCTGACAAGGGTCCCGTCTGGTGGCGTGGGGAACGGCGCTCCTGCGGCTACCCGCCCGGCAAGAGCGTGCGGACTACGCGAACGACAAGCCCCCCAGCGTTCACGACACGACCAACCATACACAGGCCATATTCAAAAATTCGGGTAATCCGCGCACCAGCCGGGCGGGCCGGCCGTGCTCCCGAACTAGCTATCCGGCCAGCCCGGCTATCCGGCCTCACGCTTGAGACGGCGGCGCTCACGCTCCGACATGCCGCCCCAGATACCGAACCGCTCGTCGTGCTCGAGCGCGTACTCCAGGCACTCGGACCGGACCTCGCAGCTGCGGCACACCCGCTTGGCCTCCCGGGTCGATCCTCCCTTCTCCGGGAAGAATGCCTCCGGATCTGTCTGCGCGCATAGCGCCCGGTCCTGCCAGCCCAGCTCTTCAACCTCTTCCGGGCTGATGAAGACCTGCGCTAGCGGGACGATGACCTCAGTCACGGCGCATCCTCCCTCCCTCCCCATTCGGAGCCCCCGTTGCTGTCGCTCCACTCGGGGGTGAAAATCACATCAATGAAATTACACTCGCGTGTCTTGCTTCAAGTCAAGCGAGGAAGGTGATAATGGTCGCCTCGTTGTCTGAGATGCGAGATAAATCACGTGGGAAATCCGGCCGCCGTGAACCTCATCAGCACCACTGGTGCTACTGGCATCACTAGCCTCTCTAGTCACAAGGGGTGACAAGAAGGGTGAAACGGCCCGGTCCGGGGGCCGGGCCGGGACCTGACACACTTTGGGGTATGCGTATCACCGTGCTTGCGGGCGGCGTGGGGGCCGCGCGTTTCCTCCTCGGCCTGAAGCAGGCGGCCCCAGACGCCGACATCACCGTCGTGGGCAACACCGGCGACGACATCACGCTGTTCGGCCTGCGGGTCTGCCCGGACCTGGACACCGTCATGTACACCCTGGGCGGCGGCATCAACGAGCAGCAGGGCTGGGGCCGGGCCGACGAGACGTTCAGCATCCGGGCGGAGCTGGCCGCCTACGGCGCGAGCCCGGACTGGTTCACGCTCGGGGACCGGGATTTCGGCACCCATATCCTGCGCAGCCAGCTGCTGGCCGCCGGTCAGCCGCTGTCGGCCGTCACGCGGCTGCTGTGCGAACGATGGCAGCCGGGGGTGCGGCTGCTGCCGATGTCCGATGATCCGATCGAGACGCACGTGGTGCTGGACGACCAGCGCACGGTGCACTTCCAGGAGTGGTGGGTGCGCATGCACGCGCAGACCCCCGCCACGGACATCATCGCGGTGGGCGCCGCGCAGGCCACTGCCGCACCCGGGGTGCTCGACGCGATCGGCGCGGCGGACGTGATCGTGTTCCCGCCCTCGAATCCGGTGGTGAGCATTGGCACGATCTTGGCCGTGCCGGGCATCCGGGCCGCGCTCACCGCCAAGACCGTAGTCGGCGTATCGCCCATCATCGGCGGCGCTCCGGTGCGCGGCATGGCCGACGCGTGCCTGACCGCGATCGGGGTCCAGACCTCGGCCGCCGCCGTCGCGGCGCATTACGGGCCGGAGCTGATCGACGGCTGGCTGGTGGACGACCAGGACAAGGCCGCCGTGGACGACCCGGCGCTGGCCCCGATCGAGGTCCGGGCGCTGCCGCTGTACATGCGGGACCTGCCCGCGACCGCCGCAATCGCGCGCGCGGCCCTTGACCTGGCCCTGGAGCTGGCATGACCCTCGCTATGACGCTGAGCGTGGCCCCCGTGACCGGGCTGCCGGAGATCACCGCGGGCAGCGACCTGGCCGCGCTCATCGCGGACGCGGCGCCGGACCTGCGCGACGGCGACATCCTGGTCGTCACCTCCAAGGTCGTGAGCAAGGCCGAAGGCCGGGTGGTGACCACCTCCCGCGAACAGGCCATCGAGGCGGAGACGGCCCGCGTGGTGGCCCGGCGCGGCCCGACGACGATCGCGCAGACCAGGCACGGCCTGGTCCTGGCCGCGGCCGGGGTGGACGAGTCCAACACGGCACCGGGCACCGTGGTATTGCTCCCGGAGGATCCCGACGAGTCGGCCCGGCGGCTGCGCAAGGCGTTGCAGGCCCGGACGGCGCGGACCGTCGGGGTGATCATCACCGATACGATGGGCCGGCCGTGGCGGGCCGGGCAGACCGACAACGCGATCGGGGCGGCCGGGGTGACGCCCGTCCGCGACTACCGCGGCGAGGCCGACACCTTCGGCAACATCCTGGAGGTCACGGTCGCGGCCGTGGCCGACGAGATCGCCGCGGCCGCCGACCTGGTCAAAGGCAAGTCCACCGGCGTGCCGGTAGCCGTGGTGCGCGGACTGCAGGACCTGGTCACCGACCAGGACGGCCCGGGGGCACGGGAACTCATCCGGCCCGCCGACGAGGACATGTTCCGGTTCGGCTCGGCCGATGTGCCGCTGGCCCGCCGGACGATCAGGGCGTTCACCGGCGAGCCGGTCGGGGCCGCGGCCGTCCGCCGGGCGGTGGCCACGGCGCTGACCGCGCCCGCGCCGCACCACAGCGAGCCCTGGCGGTTCGTGATCCTGGAGTCGGCTGCGGCGCGCGAGGCGCTGCTCGACGCGATGCTCTCGGCGTGGACCGCTGACCTGCGCCGCGACGGGTTCACTGCGGAGCAGATCAGCCGCCGAGTGCAGCGCGGCGAGGTGCTGCGGCGGGCACCGCTGATCGTGGTGCCGTGCCTGGTCGCCGACGCGGCGCACGCCTACCCGGACGAGCGGCGCGCGGCGGCGGAGCAGGCCATGTTCGTGGTCTCGATGGGCGCGGCGGTGCAGAACCTGCTCATCGCGCTCGCGGTCGAGGGGCTCGGCTCGGCGTGGATCTCCAGCACCCTGTTCTGCCAGGATGCCGCGGCCCGGGCGCTGGACCTGCCGGAGGGCTGGCGGCCGATGGGCGCGGTCGCCGTCGGTCACGCGGCCGAGCAGGCCCGGCCGCGGCCGCCGCGGGTCCCGGACGACTTCCTGCTCGTCCGCTGACGGGCGGCGCCGGCTTACGGTTGTCCCGGGTTTCCTGGCTCGAGTTCGGTGCGCTCGGCCTGGAGTTCCCGGCGCTTGCGGGCGCCCTTGCTCTCGTACGGCTTGCGCCGGACGTCGACGGCACCCCAGAAGGCCACGCCGCCGATGTGGATCTTCGGACCCCCGGGTCGTCCCGCACCGGTGGGCCCGTGCTCGAAGACCCCTAGCAACCCGACGCCGGTGACCTGCACCTCGGCATCCTCGGGCACGATAATCACGATGGCGCCCATGATCGCCGTCGCGTGGATGTTTACCACGGGTGCGGAGAACTGCGCGTCCCGCAGGTCGAGTTCCCCGCCGCCCATGACCACCACCGCGGTGAAATCCGCCGGGACGACCCAGGCACCCTTGCGGGAGAAGCCGCTCATGACGGCGATGGCGGAGCCGGACGCTGGTTTTGCGGCGGGCCGTTCCACGGTGCCTGCGGGCGGACTAGCCCGGACCGCCACCGCGTCCGGCGCTATGGCCACGTGCGGCAGGTCGCGGATGATCGGCTCGAGCTCGGCGTAGGTCTTGGCCTCGTACACGGCGTCCAGCCGTTCATCGAGTTCGGTCATGCTCAGCCGGCCCTCGCCGGCCGCCTCACGCAGTACCTCCGCCGCGCTCTCCCGGTCCTTGTCCGAGGCGCGCAGGCTCGCTGGGTCTTGGTCCGCCGGCTGGCTCATGCTCAGAGAGCCTAGGCCCGCTAGGTGAGCAGGGGGAGGCCGGAGCGGACCGAGGCGCACACGCCGTCGCTGGCCGCGGAGGCCGCGAGGCGTTCGGCCGGGACCTCGCCGTAGGTCGTGGTGCGCTGGCGCATGGGACGGCCGAGCGGCTCGGCGATCGCCCGCAGCCCGCTGATCGTCTTGTAGGAGCCGTGGTCGGCGCCGGCCATCCGGCTGATGGTTTCCTCCATCAAGGTGCCGCCCAGGTCGTTGGCGCCGCCCTGGAGCACGTCACGGCACAGGTCGTCGCCGAGCTTGACCCAGGAGCACTGGATCGAGTCGATCGCCCCGTGCAGCAGCAGCCGGGACACGGCGTGCACGGCCCGGTTCTCCCGCCGGGTGGGGCCGGGCCGGGCCAGGCCGGCCAGGTAGAGGGGGGCGTTCTCGTGGATGAACGGGAGCAGGACGAATTCGGTGAAGCCGCCGGTCCGTTCCTGGATCGACCGGATCACCCGCAGGTGCCCGACCCAGTGCGCCGGGGTGTCGACGTGCCCGTACATCATCGTGGACGAGGTCCGCAGGCCCAGTTCGTGCGCCGTGGTGATGACCTCGACCCAGACCGAGGCGGGCAGCTTGCCCTTGGTCAGCACCCAGCGCACGTCGTCGTCGAGGATCTCGGCCGCGGTGCCGGGCAGCGAGCCGACGCCCGCTTCCTTGGCCCGGACCAGCCACTCCCGGATCGGCACCCCGGTCCGGGACGCGCCGTTCACCACTTCCATCGGTGAGAACGCATGAACGTGAAGATCTGGGCAGCGCCGCTTGACTTCGGAAGCGATTTCGAAGTAGGCTGTTCCTGGGAGATCGGGATGGATGCCTCCCTGCATGCACACCTCAGTGGCGCCGGCCTGCCACGCCTCGACGGCGCGGTCGCCGATCTGCTGCAGTGACAGGGTGTACGCGTCGGCGTCGGTGCGGCGCTGGGCGAACGCGCAGAACCGGCAACCGGTGTAGCAGACGTTGGTGAAGTTGATGTTGCGGGTGACGACGTAGGTGACGTCGTCGCCGACGACCTCGCGGCGCAGTGCGTCGGCGATCCCGGCTAGCACCTCCAGGTCGGGGCCGTCCGCGGACAGCAGGGCGATGGCCTGGTCGTCGGTGAGGGCGGCCGGGTCGCGTTCGGCCTGGCGGAGGGCGGCGGCGGTCTCGCCGGCCGCGAGGACGGCCGGAGGGGTCCCGGGTGGGGAGGTGCCGGGTGAGGAGCTAGCAGCGGGGGCGGAGGGGCGCACCACGGCCCGTTCGGCGATTTCATTCCAGTCGCCGTAGACCTCGGCGAAATCGTCGCGCCGGTCGTGGGTGCGGCCGGTGGTGTCGATGGTCACGAACAGGTCGGTGCGGCCGACCTCGGTCAGGCCGCCGTCGGGTTCCTGCCAGGGCAGGCCGTGCGGCCGGGCGCCGTCGGCGGCCAGGCCCGTGGCCGGGTCGGCCAGCGCGGCCACGTGCGCGGCCAGGCGCGGGTCGAGCCAGGGCTCGCGCAGGTAGGGCGGGTAGATGGTCAGGCGCTCGCGCAGGGTGAAGCCGGCCGCCGCGGTGCGGGCGGCGAGTTCGTCGATGGCGGGCCAGGGGCGTTCGGGGTTGACGTGGTCGGGGGTCAGCGGGGAGACGCCGCCCCAGTCGTCGATGCCGGCCCGCAGGATCAGGTCGTGCTGGTCGCCGACCAGGTTGGGCGGGGCCTGGATCCGGGCCTTGGCGCCGAGGAGCAGGCGGGTGACGGCGATGGTGGCGGCCAGGTCGTCGAGTTCGGCGTCGGGCACGTCGCGCATCTTGGTGTCCGGCTTGGCCCGGAAGTTCTGCACGATGACTTCCTGGATGCCCTGGTACTCGCGGGCGACCTTGCGGATGGCGAAGACCGACTCGGCGCGTTCGGCCAGGGTTTCGCCGATGCCGATGAGGATGCCGGTGGTGAAGGGGACGTTGCAGCGGCCGGCGTCTTCGAGCACGCGCAGCCGGACGGCCGGGTCCTTGTCCGGGCTGCCGAAGTGCGGGCCGCTCTTGTCGGTGAACAGGCGGCTGGCCGTGGTCTCGAGCATCATCCCCATCGAGGGGGCGACCGGCTTGAGGCGCTGGAAGTCCGCCCAGCTGAGCACGCCCGGGTTGAGGTGCGGCAGCAGGCCGGTCTCCTCGAGGACGCGGATGGCCATGGCCCGCACGTAGGACAGGGTGTCGTCGTAGCCACGGGCGTCGAGCCACTCCCGGGCCTGGCGCCACCTGGTCTCCGGGCGGTCGCCCAGGGTGAACAGGGCTTCCTTGCAGCCCAGTTCCGCGCCCTGGCGGGCGATCTTGAGGACCTCGTCGGGCTCCAGGTACAGGCTGTGCAGCCGGTGCGGCACGGTCGCGAACGTGCAGTAGCCGCAGCGATCCCGGCACAACCGGGTCAGCGGGACGAAGACCTTGCGCGAGTAGGTGATGGTCCCTGGGCGGCCGGCGGCCTGCAGGCCCGCGTCGCGGGTGCGGCCCGCGTACTCCAGCAGCCGGTCCAGGTCCTCGCCGCGGGCGTGCAGCAGGACCGTGGCCTCGTCGTGGTCGAGCGGCTTGCCGTCCCGGGCCCGGGCCAGCGTCCGGCGCATGGCCGAGGGGGTGATCGTCCCGCCGAGATCGCTCATGCTGCACCCAACCTCTCCCGGACCGCGGTTCTTCCCCGGCCTCTTCGCCGCCATCTTCCTCGGCCCGGCGTTTTGGCCGTTACGGGGTCTGGGGGGAGGGGGCTGCGGCTGAGGTGGGGGTGGACCAGGCGAGGGCGAGCTGGCGAGTCATCGCGGGGTAGACGATCAGGTGACGGAAGGGCGTGATGGCGGTCATGTAGGCGGTGCCGAAGGGGCCGGCCGGCTTGACGTAGACGGCGAGCTGGCCGTGGTAGCGGCCGGGGCGGTCCGGGACCCAGCCGAGGTGCAGGACGCCGTGCACGGTGCGGTTGATGATCTCGGCGGCCCACTCGTCGGCGGTCAGGTAGAGCGGGGTGAACGGCAGCTTGCGGGGGTGCGGGCCGGATGAGCCCGCACGCAGGTCGGCGGACGGCGCGGATGGACCTGCACGCAGGTCGGCGGGCAGCCGGTCGCGGAGCGACAGCCGTTGCTCCGCCAGGGGGTCGGCGTCTGGGCCGTCGTCCCAGCCGAGCAACTCCCCCAGCTTCAGGCGGATCACCCATAGCGCGCGGGCGGCGCCTTTGGAGCCCCGCGAGGCGTTATCCGAGGCAATCAGCCGGACTAGGCGGGGGAAGTCGTCCGGGCCGCCCGGGGTGGGCAGGGCCCACACGTCCTCGAGCCGGAAGTCGCGGGTCAGCTCGTGGATTCGCCAGGGACGGGAGGTGTGCGCGGTGTTCGGGAGCCTCATGCGTGAGCCTCTTTTCCATACGGTTCCGTATGGAAAACGCTAGCATGGCTGGTGATGGATGGTGCGGGCGGGGGTAGGCGCGCGGGAGCGGGCACGCGGTGGGACGGACGGGAGGGGCGGGCGATGGCGGTGACGCGGACGCCGCGGGGACGGTGGGTCGAGGAGGGGCTGCGGGCGCTGGCGGAGGGCGGGCCGGACGCGGTCCGGATCGAGCCGCTGGCGCAGGCGATGGGGGTGACCAAGGGCGGCTTCTACTGGCACTTCACGGACCGGACGGCGCTGCTCGGGGAGGTGCTCGACCTGTGGGAGCGGGCCAACCTGGAGGACGTGATCGAGGCCGTCGAGCGCGACGGCGGGGACGCGCGGACGCGGCTGCGACGGCTGTTCACGATGGCCTTCGCTGGCACCGGGGCGCTGCGGACCGACCTCGCGGTCCGGGAGTGGGCCCGGCGCGACCCGGCGGTGGCCGAGCGAGTGCGCCGCGTGGACAACCGGCGGATGGGGTACTTGCGCGGGCTGTTCGGGGCGCTGGGCGGCGACGAGGCCGAGGTGGAGGCTCGCTGCCTCATGGCGCTGTCGCTGTGGATCGGGAACCACTTCATCGCCGCCGAGCACCCGGGAGGCAGTCGCCCGGCGGTGCTGGAGCGAGCGGGTCGGCTGCTGGAGGGCTGCTGAGCGCGCTGGTTACCGTGTCGATGGTGCCGTTGTGCAAGTTCTACGGGAAAGGTTGCCGTCGTCTTGCGAGGATCATGC
>PLIQ01000068.1:0-36584 GCA_003140115.1 Actinomycetota bacterium
GAACTGGTGCACCGGCATGAGCTCGACCGCCGTGACGCCGACCCGCAGCAGGTGCGCGATCACGGCCGGGTGCGCGAGGCCGGCGTAGGTGCCGCGCTGATGCGCCGGGATGTCGGGGTGGCGCAAGGTCAGCCCCCGGACGTGCGCCTCGTAGATGACCGTCTCGTGGTAAGGGATCTGCGGCGCCCGGTCGTGACCCCAGTCGAAGAACGGGTTGATGACCACGTTCTTCGGCATGTGCGACGCGCTGTCCGCGGTGTTCCGCTTCCTGGGGTTACTGAACTGGTAGTCAAACAGCGACTCATCCCATTGGATGTCGCCCTCGATCGCCTTGCCGTACGGGTCGAGCAGCAGCTTGGAGTCATCGCAGCGCAGCCCGCGCGGCGGATCATAGGGACCGTGCACACGGTAGCCGTACCGCTGCCCGGGTGCGATCCCGGGCAGGTAGGCGTGCCAGACAAACCCGTCGACCTCGGTCATCTCGACCCGTTCTTCGGTCAGCGGGCCCCTGTCGTCGTTCTCGGGATCGGTGAACAGGCAGAGCTCGACGCGCTCGGCGATCTCGGAGAACAAGGCGAAGTTCGTCCCCCACCCGTCCCAGGTCGCGCCAAGCGGATAGGGCGTTCCTGGCCAGGTACGCATTCGCCCCCTTCTCCTGCGGCAAGTCGGGTCGCCTTGATCAGCGGCCGACTCTACCGGGTACGCGCATGCCCGGAGGGACGTACGTTACCGGATCGTTCTGCGGGTCTGGGGTCCTCGGTAGTAGTGAGGACTATCGGAAGGTTTACCCAGTTTTACGCCGCAGCCTTCGCCAGCGTTCCCGCCTCCTGGTACCGATCCACCACCACGTCGGCCAGTTCCGGCGACGCGCCGAGCGCCGGTGAGATCGCAGCCGCCCCCGCGGCCAGCGAGGCGTCCCGGATCCGGTCGGCGAACAGCCCGGGCGCGAGCAGGTAGCTGGCCACCAGTACCCGGCGGGCCCCGGCCCGGCGCAGCTCCGTTACCGCCTGCTCAGGCCTGGGGCCAGCGGCTGACGCGTACGCCGGGCGGACCGCGAACCAGCCGGCCCGGGCCTGCCACTGCGCGGCCAGGCGCGTGATCGTGGCGTTCGCCTCCGGGTCGCTCGACCCAGCCGCCGCGAGGACGACGCCGGTGCGCCTGCGGGCTTCCAGCGCGGACGGGTCCGCCTCGGCCAAACGCCGCTCGAGCGCGCGGAGCAGCAGCGGATGCGGTCCGAGCGGCTCACCGTACGTGACTCGTGCCCCGGTACCTATCCGAGCCAGCACCCGGGGGAGATCGGTCTTGCTGTGGTAGGCCGCGGTGAGCAGCAGCGGCAGCACGGTGACCTGCGCCTCCGGCCCGAACGTCCGCATGACTTGCGGCACGGACGGCGCGGCGTGGCCCAGGTAGGCCACGCGCAGGTCCGGCACGCTCAGCCCGCGTTCGCGGGCCCGGCATGCGACCAGCGGCATGAGCTCATCGATGGCCGCCGCCGCGCGCGGGTCCACACTCCCGTGCGCCACGATGACAAGCGTCCGTTGCGGGAGGGTTCGTCCCCCGCGACGGCTGGCAGAATCAGGCATGGATGCCGCACTCGGTCTTGCCCGTCCCGGCCCAGCGCCCGCTGCGCGGGTCGGACCCGGGCTCGACCCGGATCGTGCAGGTCGCACAGCCGATCGAGGGGTAGCCGTCGTAGACCAACGGATTGACCAGCACACCGTTGGTGGTGATGTAGTCGTCGACCTGCTTCTGGGTCCAGCTGACGATCGGGTTGACCTTGACCATCTCGCGCCGGTCGTCCCACTCGACCACCTGGCTCTGGCGCCGGTCACTGGTCTCGTCGCGGCGCACCCCGGTGATCCACGCGTCATAGTTGGTCAGCGCCCGCTCTAGCGGCTCTACTTTGCGCAGGTAGCAGCACAGGTCCGGGTTGCGCCCGTAGAGCCGGGGGCCGAGCTCGGCATCCTGCTCCGCGACGGTGCGCGACGAGGTGACGTTGACCAGGCGGATCGGGTACACCGCCTCCACCGCGTCCCGGGTGCCGATCGTCTCGGGGAAGTGGTAGCCGGTGTCGAGGAAGACCACGTCGATGCCGGGCCGGACCGCGGAGGCCAGGTGGATGATCACCGCGTCGGTCATGGACGAGGTAATGCAGATCCGGTCCCCGAAGGTGTCGGTGGCCCAGCGGATAACCTCTTCGGCCGGCGCGTCGGCGAGTGCCTCAGCAGCCTGTTCGGCGAGGGTTCGCATGAGCTCAGGGTCCTCCAGGCTGGTCTGCGCCAGGCCGCGCGATACGACGGGACTCACAGCGTGACTCCTATTCCGGCAAAGCGTAGCTGGAAAGTCCTAGTGCAACTGCGGCAATGCCATTCACCGTCGGTTGCGCCCTGTGGTTCGAGGTCTTCCTCGCCACAGTAAGGGCAGTAAAACGGGACGGCCCGCGCGTTCATGTGAGCTCCTGTTCCGTCGCTCGCGCGGTCCAGGCAGCGAAACTCTCGTCCGGTTCGCGGCCTGCCTCGAACCGGCGCAGCACCCGCTCGACGTAGTCCGGCAGCTCCTCGGCCGTGGTCTTGAGCCCGCGCAGCTTGCGGCCGAAGCCGGAGCCGCTGCCGTCACCTCCGTTCAGGCTGCCGCCCAGGTGGATCTGGAAGCCCTCGACCTGGGTGCCATCCGGGCCGGTGACCAGCGATCCCTTCAGCCCGATGTCGGCCGTCTGGATCCGGGCGCAGGAGTTCGGACAGCCATTCACGTTGATCGTGACCGGCGTGGAGAATTCCGGCAGGCGCCGCTCGAGCTCGGCGATCAGGTCGGTGGCCCGGGCCTTGGTCTCCACGATCGCGAGCTTGCAGAACTCGATACCTGTGCACGCCATCGTGTGCCGGCGGAACGCGCTGGGCCGGGCGGGCAGGCCGGCCTGGTCCAGCTCGGCCACCAGCTCCTCGGTGCGCTCCGGCGGCACGTCGAGGATGACCATCTTCTGCTCGGTGGTGGTCCGCACCCGGCCGCTGCCGTAGGTGGCGGCCAGCTTGGCGATGACATCCAGCGCGTCGGCCGACAGGCGGCCCACCGTCGGCGCGAAGCCCACGTAGTAGTTGCCGTCCCGCTGCTGACGGACGCCCACATGGTCGCGGATCCCGTGCAGCGGCGCCGCCGGCGCGGGCCCGTCCGGTAGCGCGTGGCCGAGGTACTCCTTCTCCAGGACCTCACGGAACCGCTCCGGGCCCCAGTCCGCGACCAGGAACTTGATCCTGGCCCGGTGCCGCAGCCGACGGTAGCCGTAGTCCCGGAACAACCCGGCCACGCCGGCCCACACCTCGGGTACCTGGCCGGGTCGGACGAACGCACCCAGGCGGCGGCCGATCATCGGGTTGGTGGACAGGCCGCCGCCGACCCACAGGTCATATCCGGTCTCTCCGGCCTCATTGATCACCCCGACGAACGCCACGTCGTTGATCTCGTGGATCGCGCACTGCGCCGCGCAGCCGCTGATCGAGGACTTGAACTTGCGTGGCAGGTTGGAGAACGCGGAGTCGCCGATGTACTGCTCCGCGATCGCGGCAATCTCTGGCGTGGCGTCGATGATCTCGTTCGCGTCCAAACCGGCCAGCGGGCAGCCAAGCATCACGCGCGGTGTGTCTCCGCAGGCCTCCGTGGTGCTCAGGCCGACCGACTCCAGGGCGTCCCAGATCGCGGGCACGCTCTCGATCTCCACCCAGTGCAGCTGGATGTTCTGCCGGTCGGTGACGTCCGCGGTCCCGCGCGCGTACCGGCGAGAGACGTCCGCGATCGTGCTCAGCTGCCGGTTATCGAGCTGGCCGCCGTCGATCCGGATCCGCAGCATGAAGTAGCGGTCGTCAAGTTCCTCGGGCTCCAGCACCGCGGTCTTGCCGCCGTCGATGCCGGGGCGGCGCTGGGTGTACAGCCCGTACCAGCGGAACCGGCCGCGCAGATCGGCCGGGTCGATGGAGTCGAAGCCGTACTTGGAGTAGATGTCAAGGATCCGCTGGCGGACGTTGAGCCCGTCGTCGTTCCTCTTGTTCTCTTCGTTCTTATTCAGCGGCTCGCGGTAGCCGAGGGCCCACTGGCCCTCGCCTCGCTTGCGTCCCGCCTTGGCCGCGGTGGCGACGGACATCGATGCGGTTCCTTCATGCTTGGGGACGCGTGGGTCACGAGAACCTGGTCCCTGCTGGCCAGCCATGATGGGCCGACGCGTTCACAAAGGTAAACGGCAGGAAGCACCCGGTATCGCGGGCGCGCCCGGTCAGTTATCCGGGGCGGCGATCAACGGGTGTCGCGACAGATGGCACTACGGATGCGCAAGAAATCGACGTGTCGACGGACGACGAGCAACGGGTCCGTAACAGTCATTACAACAGGATCACATGTAACGGACCCGGCTGTCCAGGAGGCGTCCAGCATGTGGACGGTGTGGATGCTCGCAGCGGACGCCATACCGCTGGCAACCGGGCCGCTCGGCAGGCTATTCCCGGGGCGGCCGACGCCCGCTGGAGGTCAGCCCTGACGGATCCAGCTGAGCGCCGGCTCGGACCCGGAGGAAACCGATTCCGCCGGCGGCTGATGCTGGCAGTCGCACCAGGTGCCGCCAGGGCAGTCCTCGTGATGGCGCTTGCGACACGGTACGCAGATCATGGTCCGAACGGCCGACGGCTTTCGTGTTCCAGAGCGCTCGACGCTCAGGCGGCGTTGGCGCGGCGCATGCGGCGGCGGCGCTCAGCCGAGCGCTCGTCCTCGTTCAGCCCACCCCACGTGCCGTACTTCTCCGGCCTCGACACGGCGTAGTTCAAGCATTCAAGCCGTACCGGGCAAGCAGCGCAGATCTCCTTCGCCTTGCGCTCCCTGATGTCCCGCTCCGGCTGGCGCTCACCGTCCGGACCGAAAAAGAGCAACAGGTCTTCGCCACGGCACGCTGCAGCATCCTGCCAACCCCAGTTAGGGCGGGGAAGCACAGCAGACTGCCGACGTACCTGAGACATGGATCAATCACCTCAACCAAAGTGCGTTAACTCGTGCATTACAGTGGGTCGTCGGGCTCATGAACACGCCAACGCGAGCCAGACCCGTCCGGGAACCTCCGTTGCAGATACAACGCGTCTTAGTGACGTGGTGTTCCCGTACGCAGGCGAGGCGATCGCGTTAGCAAACGGTCACCATACCGAACGGCTGGCACCAGCGCTACGGTTCACCCGTCGTGCTAACCATCGCGCGGGCTGGTGTATGCCCGCCGATAATGATGCCATCCTCGATAGTCATCGTGCATGCAGGCTGGCGAAATTCACCGCCCGATTTCGGGCTTCTTTCTCTGGCGTCCTCCCGGTTGCGGCTAGCCTGCGTGGCAATGTTCGTGACGAACTGGACAAAGGGAAGTGAGCACGGGACCATGGGCAGCATGTCAGCGTCGGACGCAGCACCTCTGCCCCGGCTCGGTGAGGTTTTCTTCGACGTGCGGGGCAGCTCCCGCAGCATGCGCTTGAGCTGGTACTCCGATACCGGGATCTCGGTGTTCAGCATCTGGCAGGGAGGCACCTGCACCGGTACGTTCCGGCTGCCCCAGGAGGAACTGCCCCGGCTGATCGACGCTCTGCATCGCGGCATGTACCCCGATCCGCGGGATGCGCGTGGAACAGGCGGTTTCCCGCGCCAGCTTCCCGGTGCCCCGACCGATCCCAGGCTCACGGCCCTGCCCGGTTACGCGGACGTGCGTGATTTGAGCCGTGGACCTGATTTCACTGGGCCGGTCACGGGTGATTTCCGCGCCCTGCGCGCCGACGAGCCGGTGGGCCCGATGGTCCTCGGCAGTGCTGCTCCGCGGGCGCTGCCGCCGGGCGGCGGCTACAGCGATCAGTACTCCCAGCCGGCTCAGTNNCAGCCAGGTCAGTACTCCCAGCCGGCTCAGTATTACGAGCCGTCTCAGTACCCCGAGCAGACTCAGTACCCGGAGTCGGCCCGCTACGCGGACCCGGCCCACTACCGGGACCAGGGGTACGCTCAGCAGGCCCAGTATCCGGACCAGGCGCAGTACCCCGACCAGGGTCGGTATCCGGACCAAGCCCAATACGCGGGTCAGGCAGCGTACGCCACGCAGCCGCAGTACGCCGACCAGGCCTACCCCGACCAGAGTTACCAGGAGCGAAGCGGAGCGCAGGGACCCTACGGAGCCCAGACGCCGCAGCCGGGCCAGCGGTACGAGGATCGCGGGTCCCCGGCTCCCGCCGAGCAGGGTTACCAAGGATACGGGTATGGCGAGCAGGCCAGCGTCGGCTCCGAACACGGCGACCGGGCGTACGCCTTGTCGCCCTATGGTGAGCCGACGCCCCCCGGGCTCGCGCCCCTCGGGTCCTCCTACTCCAGGCCGGAATACGACAGCGGGGCTTACCCCGCCCAGGGTTACGACGACCGCGGGTACCAGCAGCAGGGCTACCAGGAGCGGTCGTACTCCGAGCAGGGGAACCAGGGCTACGGGTATGCCGAGCACGGGAGCCAGCGCCAGCCCTTCGAGCCGCACGGAGGTTACCGGGGCCAGGAAGGCCAGCAGGGCTACTCCGAGCGCGAGTACGGCCAGCAGGACGTCAGCCAGGCCGCTCGCGACCAGTACGGATACCCGGGGCAGGACTACCGGGACCAAAGGTACGCCAGCCCGGGCGAGACCTACCCGGAACAGGGCTACAGCGGCTACGACTACGCCGGCGACCGGCGCGGCGTCGGGAACCCGGCGGGCTACGAGCAGAGCGGCTACGACCGTCCCGGCGCGGAACCAGGCGGGTACGACACCCGCGGCTATGACGCGAGCGCGGCGGCCGGTTACGACAACGCCGGCTACACCAACGCCGGTTACGACAACGCCGGCTACACCAACGCCGGTTACGACAACGCCGGTTACGACAATGCGGGCCCGGGCCACAACAACGCTGGCTACGACACTGCCGGCTACGGCAATGCGGGCTACGGCGGGCCCGGGTACGACGGCGCAGGCTACGGTGGCGGCACGGATGACGGTTCCGGGTACGGCGGGGCCGGTTACGAAGACGGCTCGGCTCGGTCAGGCGGGTACAGCCAGCTGCCGGGGGCCAGCGGTTCGAGGGACCGTGCGCAGTACGACGACCCGGACGTGACCCCGAGCCAGCCGATGTCCTCATTCCCCTACGAAGGCGGTCCGCCGCCGGAGCGGGAACATCGACGCCGTCGTCGGCGTTGACGACTCAGACCGGTGCGGCTGTGTCCCCGGGCCGCACCTACTGCCTTCGCGGAATACCGTTCGGCTGGAGCCGCGTTGTGCCTTTCGCCGAGAGGCGACCTCCGCACCGGTTGGCGTGACGAAGGGCCGGTACGCGGGCGGGCGATCTGCTCGTCAGCGTGCCGGTCCTTCGCGTTCAGACTGGCCGTTCAGACTGGCCGTGCAGACTGGGCGTTCAGGCGGGCCGTTCAGACTGGCCCCGGCGGTCCGGGCTGGGGCTGCTCCGGGCCGCCCGGGGTGCCCGATTTGCCGTCCGCGACGGCCGGAGCCGGGCTGCCGTTCCCCTCGTCTGACGGGATGGGGCCGATCACGGCGTTCAGCACCTGCGAGTTCGGGATGGCCATGACGCTGCCGCCGGTGTCCAGCCGGACGTAGGTGATCCCGATCTCGGTCACCGTGCCGTCCAGAGTGCCGCCCAGGGCGCCGGCCCGGAGCCGGATCGCCTCGCCCACGACGAACGGCCGGGCGAACAGCAGCACCAGGCCAGCGAATACGTTGCCGAGCGCCTGCTGGGCCGCGATGCCGACGAACACGCTGGTGAGCCCGCCGGCGACGATCAGCTGAGCGACCGGCACGGCGAACAGGTTCAGGGTGATCACCAAGGTCGTGAACGCGCCGAGGAGCAAGATGGCGTACCTGACCACGGCGGAATGGGAGGTACCGGCCTTCGGCTCGAGCAGCTCCCGCGACTTCCCGGCCAGGCCGTACGTGGCGATGGACCCGAAAATGGTGAACAGCACGGCCGTGCCGTACCTGACGAGCTGGTGGATCTGATGGCTCTCGGTCCACAGGGCATGCGGGTCGACGCGGGCCTCACGCGAGATGACCGCGGCGGCGATCGCGAGCACCAGGGCGATGATCGACTTCCACGGTCGCGTCTTGCGCTTGACCCGAGCCACCCTGGCCGACAGATCGATCTGTCTGTCCTGCACCCGCACCTCCTCCTGCCAGGCCATCCGGCCTAACGCTATCCGGCAGGAAGTGAGTGCCGCGGGCGACCCGGCACAACCGCAGGACTCGCCTGGCAGGAGAAATAAGTGCTGGGACCGAGCCCCACGGGTCCGGTCCCAGCACCTACGCGGTCAAGGTGCTTACCTGACCAGCGCCCGGCCCACGGGGAGCCTGAGCTTGCCGCCCATGCCGGCTGCCATGCCTGCACATGAGGTATACCAGGCGACGAGCGCGGTGATAATCCCCAGATATCCGCCGACCTTGATCGTCCCGGTGGGGAGGAGTGCCGAGCCAGCGTTGAAGTTCCCGATGCACAGGACGATGAGGGTCACGAACAGCAGCAAGAAGGTCGTGAACAACGCCGTGTTCGTCTGAGTGACCAGGACCGTCACGTACAGGGTGAAGATACCGAACCCGAGCAGAATCCAGCCCAGGTCGTGGTTGAGCGACGCGACCGTCGCCGCGGCCGTGGCCGGCTTGATGGCCGCGACGGCCGGGTTCACGACGAGCAGAACCCAGAAGCCGAGGCCGATCCAGAAGGCGCCGAACGTACCGAAGCCGGTCGCGCCGACGACGTTCCTGTTACGGAACTCCCACATGGCGGCGCATAGCTGGGCGAATCCGCCGTACGCGAAGGCGAAGCCGAGCCACGCGTCGCCGGTGGCATGAGTCATCCATCCGGCGTTCTTAGCGGACAGCAGGAACGTGGTAAGGGCAAAGGCGGCGAGCCCCAGCGGTGCGGGGTCGGCGATGCCTGAAGGGGGAAGAGAGGTGGCACTGGGCTGGACTGTGCGGTCTTCGCTGACGCTCAAAAGGATCCCTCCTAGTGAAGGAATAGCCCGTCTCCTCCGGCGTGCCCCGGCGGCAGCCGGAAAAGACGGATGTCCGGCGTTACCCTGCGTGCCTGGCCCGAAATATTTCACTTCGCGCCAGAACCTTCGTCAGGTCACATCTGACCCAGATTGACCAAGATGAAAGATCCGCCAATAGCGTAACGCCCAGGTGTGTTACGGTGCGAGACCCAAAGGCTCTCACTTTTCGTAACCATTCGGATACGGTCCTCTGAAGTTGTGGCAGCACACAGAGTTTCCCCGCGCTAGCGGCCTCGCAATCCTGGCGATGGGAGCCTAAGGGTTCAGACCTGCACCGGGTAGGATCAGAGGAAAGACACGGAAGGTGTGTCCGCCGATGACCGACCGGGCGATCCGCGCGTCTGACCAAGAGCGGGAGAGCGTCGTAGCTGTGCTGCGCGACGCGTTCACGGACGGACGGCTGACGTTCGACGAATTCGAGGAGCGGACGGCGGCCGCGTACGCCGCGAAGACCTGGACCGAGTTGCGGGTCCTTACTTCCGACCTGCCGGCCAGCCCGCTGCTCGGTACCGGCCTCTACCACCGCCCGCCGGGTGACGCGCAGGCCGTGCCGCCCGCGGTCCGGCCGCCCGAGGTCCGGCGCAACCGTCCGTTCGACCGGGTGCTGCCGGTCTTGTTCGTCTGGATCCTGATCTCGGCCGCAGCCGGCTCGCCGGACATCGCCGCCGCGCTCTCGTTCGTGTTCATCTGCGTGCTGGCCACCCGCATCGGATACGGAGGCCGCTCGTAGCGGCGAGTGACAGCTAACACGCTTGCGCACGTCGTTCAGTGTTAACCCGCATTTCGGTGCGAGGCGACGGCTACTATGGGTCAGCCGGCACGCAAGAAAGGGCTGTCGGCGTGCTGGATCACCGGGCCTGCGGGATCAGCAAAGGGGCCGGGAGCATCTTTCCGGCAGGCTCGAGGAGTCGGGAGGCGGTCGTTGACGAACGCGACCACCGGTAGCGAGCGGGTCGTTCCCGATCAGCAACCGCCTGTGGGGGCGCGGAGCCCGCTGCACGCGCGGCTGATCAGCCTGGCCGTGGCGAACTGGCAGTTCGGCGTCGTCGTGCTGGCCGCCATCGCGGTGCGCATCGTCGTGGTCTTGGGCTATCCGCCCATCTTGTGGTTCAGCGACTCCTACAACTACCTGTACGACGCGGTGACGCACATCCCGGACCAGGTCCGGCCGAACGGCTACCCGTTCCTCCTCGATCTCCTGCTCCCGCTGCACAGCGACTACGCGATCGGGCTGCTCCAGGCGGCGATGGGGGTCGTGGCCGGCGTGGCCATCTACGCGCTGCTGCGCCGTCGCGGGCTGCCCTGGTGGGGCGCGACGCTGCCCGCGCTGCCGGTGCTGTTCGATGCCTACGAGCTGCACCTGGAACACATGGTCACCGCCGACCCGCTGTTCATCTTCCTGGTCACCGTCGCGGTGATCGTCCTGTGCTGGAGTGATCGGCCTTCGATCCTGGCCATGGCCGTCGCCGGGCTGCTGATCGGGTACGCGACCCTGGTGCGGTCGGTCGGTGAGCCACTGCTCGTCGTGGCCCTGGTCGGCATGCTGGCCCGGCGGGTCGGATGGCGGCGTCTGGTTACCCTCGCGGTGGCGGGTATCGTGCCGATCGGTCTGTACATGGTCTGGTTCCACCAGTCGACCGGCAAGTACGCGCTGAGCGAATCGTCGGCCTTCCTGTACAGCCGGGTCAGCACGTTCGCCCAATGCTCGAAGATGACGAACCTACCCGCCACCCTGGCCTACCTGTGTGACCCGACCAAGCTGAAGTACCGCCCGGTGGCGGGGGAGTACGTCTGGGCGGACAACGAACTGTATCCCTACCGGCGCGTCAACACGCCGCTGTACCTCGCCTTCGGCTCCGATACCTCGATACGGTTCACGCCCATCGTTAGCGCCCAGACGGGCGAGTTCGCCAAGCTCGCCATCGAAGACCAGCCGAGGGCCTACGCGCGCGTGGTGATCGACGACACGCTGCACACCTTCGGCTGGAACCGGCAGCCCGACCCGTTCGACTATTACGGGAACGGCCCGAACTTCCAGTTCGTCAGCGCCCACGCGATGAACCTGCAGATACCCTGGTACGCCACCCCGGATCACATACCTGGCAACCCAGATACGCAGTCGGGCGATGCCACCCAGCTGCCTAGTGACACCCCGACCTGGTGCAACGCGAGCTGTCAGAAGGGTGACCCGCAGGCGGTCCTCATCATGGCGGCCGAGCGAGACTTCGCCGGCCAGGGCCAGGGCCTCGGGTTCACCGCGGAGGTTCAGCCCTGGGCTCATCTGCTTGAGACCTACCAAAAGTACATCTACCTGCGCGGCACGCTGCTTGGCCTCATCGTGCTGATCGGCGCCGCGGGGGTGCTGTCCCGCTGGCGCCGCTGGGGCGGGGTGGGCCTGCTGCCCTGGCTGGTCGGGGTGGTGCTGATCGTGGTGCCGCCGATGACCTCCGGGTTCAGCTACCGGTACGTGCTCGCCGCGGCGCCGGTGGCCTGCCTGGCCGCCGGGCTGGCGTTCACCCGCAGACCAGGCGGCAAGTCAGTGCGCGCCCTGGCGGCCGATCTGCGGCGGAATCTTGGCCGCGGCGGCACTGTCGATCAGGAATAGCGTCCGCTGCCTGCCGCGCGCACCCGCGGCGGGAACCTGCACCGGCCCGGCGTCGGACAGGGCCATCGCGATCGCGTCGGCTTTCTCCGGGCCCGAGGCCAGGATCCAGACTTCCCGTGCCGCCTGGATGGACGGCAGCGTGAGAGACAACCGGGTGGGCGGCGGCTTGGGCGACCCCCGCACCGCTACCACCGGCCGCTCGTCATAGAGCGCGGGCATGCCGGGGAACAGTGACGCGACATGCGCCTCCGGGCCGATGCCGAGCATGAGGATGTCGAACTCCGGGACCTGGCCGTGGTCTTCGGGCTTGGCCGCGGCCTCCAGCCAGGAGGCGTACCTGGCCGCCGCGGCCTCCGGATCGTCGCCGTCCGGCCCGTCCGGTCCGGGCATCGGGTACACCCGGGCCGGATCGATGTCCACGTGGTCCAGCAGCGCCGCGCGAGCTCCGGTATCGTTCCGCTCCGGGTCGCCGGTCGGCGCAAACCGCTCGTCGCCCCACCAGATGTCCAGGTGCCGCCAGTCGATCGCGTCCCGGGCCGGGGCGGCGGCCAGCTCGGCCAGCACCGCGGTGCCGATGCCGCCCCCGGTCAGCACCACCGAGGCGGTCCCTGCCGCGGCCACCGAATCGACCAGCCTGGTGACCAGGCGCGCGGCGACCGCCTTGGCCAGCAGCTGCGCATCTCGGTGGACGATGATCTCGGGCACGCTCATGAAGCGCTCATGAAGCGCTTCATGACGAACCCCTGGCCAGCGCGCGGAGTGTCTCGGCGTAGACCTCGTCCGGCTCGAGCCTGCGCAACTCCTCGGCGACCAGGTCGTCGGTGTCACGACGGTGCAGCGCCACCCGGCGTTCTGGCCGGCCGGGCCAGGACAGGGTGGCCGTCCGGCCGTCGGGCCTGGAGATCGTGACCTGCCCGTCCTGCGTGGTGAAGCTGACCTCGGTGACCCCTGGACCCGCTGACTCGCCGCGCCGCACCTCGATGCCCAGCCGTGTGCCGAGCCAGGCGGCGATCAGGTCCGCGGTCGGGTTGGTCGGCTCGGCCAGCACCTCGCCGCTGAGGATCTCGGGATAGGGCTGGTCCAAGGTCGCGGCGAGCAGGGAACGCCAGGGCGTCGACCGGGTCCAGCTCAGGTCGGTGTCGCCCGGCTGATAGGACTTGGCCAGGGTCAGCAGCATGTCCCTGGGTGCGTCGGCCGCCGCCGCGTCCGTCACCCGGCGCTGGGCCACCGCCCCGAGCCGATCGCTACCTGGCGAGCGCGGCGCCTCGTCCGGCCACCAGGTCACCACCGGCACGTCCGGCGCGAGCAGCGGCGCGACCACCGAGTCCGCATGCTCGCCGAGCGGGCCGTACATGCGCAGCAGGATGGTCTCGCCCGGCCCGGTCTCGCCCACCCGGATCTCGGCGTCCAGCCGGGAATCGGACTTTGGCTTGCGGGTGATGACGGCGAGGATCCGGCTCGGATGCTCCCGGCCCGCGTGGCTGGCCGCGCGGACGGCGTCGTACTGGTCGGCCTCGTCGGTGACGATGATCAGCGTCAGTACCATGCCCGAGGCCGGGCCGCCCATGCGGCGCCGCGCCTGGGTGAGCGCCTCGTGGATAGCGGCCGTCGTAGTGTCGGTCAGGTCGATGGTCATCTCGGCTTCCCTCCTCCAGCGTCCGCCCGACGGGCACTCACAGGCGCCGCCATGCGCGCCCGTCCTGTGCCATCAGTTCCTCGGCCGACGCCGGGCCCGCCGAACCCGCCGGATACTGCTCCGGCTTGCTGTAAGTGGCCCAGAAATCCTCTACCGGGTCGAGGATCCGCCAGCCCAGCTCGACTTCCTGCTGCCGGGGGAACAGCGGCGGGTCGCCGATGAGGACGTCGAGCAGCAGCCGCTCGTAGGCCTCGGGACTGGATTCGGTAAAGGACTCGCCGTAGGCAAAGTCCATGTTGACGTCCCGGACCTCCATGGCCGTGCCCGGCACCTTCGAGCCGAACCTGACCGTGATCCCCTCGTCGGGCTGGATCCTGATCACCAGCGCGTTCTGCCCGAGTTCCTCGGTGTCGGTGGCCGAGAAGGGCAGGTGCGGCGCGCGCTGGAAAATGAGCGCGATCTCCGTCATGCGGCGCGGCAGCCGTTTGCCGGCGCGCAGGTAGAACGGCACTCCGGCCCAGCGCCTGGTATCGACGCCGAGCCGCAGCGCGGCGTACGTCTCAGTCCGCGAATCCGGCGGGATGCCGTCCTCCTCCAGGAAGCCGCCCACCTGGCGCCCGCCCTGCCAGCCCGCGGCGTACTGCCCGCGCGCGGTGCCCGTGGCCAGGTCGGCGGGCAGCCGGACCGCGGACAGCACCTTCTCCTTCTCCATCCGCAGCGAGTCGGCGTCGAACGCGACCGGCTCCTCCATCGCGGTCAGCGCCAGGAGCTGAAGCAGGTGGTTCTGCATCACATCGCGGGCGGCTCCGATGCCGTCGTAGTACCCGGCCCGGCCGCCGATCCCGATGTCCTCGGCCATGGTGATCTGGACGTGATCGACGTAGCCGCGGTTCCAGATCGGCTCGTACATCTCGTTGGCGAACCGCAGCGCCAGGATGTTCTGCACCGTCTCCTTGCCGAGGTAGTGATCGATGCGGAACACCGCCTCGGGCGGGAAGACCCCGTCCAGGGTCGCGTTCAGCTCCCGCGCGCTGGCCAGGTCATGGCCGAACGGCTTCTCGATCACCACCCGCCGCCAGCCGCGGCCGTGCGAGTCCGACAGGCCGCTGCGTTTGAGCTGCTGGACCACGGTGGGAAACTGGCTCGGCGGAATCGACAGGTAGAACGCGTAGTTCCCGCCCGTGCCCCGCTCCGCATCGAGCTTGTGGACGCACTCGGCCAGCTCGTCGAACGCCGCGTCGTCGCTGAACGAACCGGACACGAACCTGACGCCCTCGCTGAGCTGCTCCCACACCGCATCACGGAACGGCGTGCGCGCGTACTCCTTCACCGCCTGGTAGGTGACCTGGGCGAAATCCTCGTCCGCCCAGTCCCGGCGGGCGAAGCCGACGAACGAGAAACCAGGCGGCAGCAGGCCCCGGTTGGCCAGGTCGTAGACGGCCGGCATCAGCTTCTTGCGCGCGAGGTCCCCGGTCACCCCGAACATGACCAGCACGCAGGGCCCGGCCACCCGGGGGATGCGCCGGTCACGCGGATCGCGCAGCGGGTTCCGCGGCTGGGCCGCCGCGTCAACCTCCGCGATGACGCCCGGGCTAGCCGGGGCCAGCCCTTCGGGTTCTGCGGTCACCCCAGTCCCATCTTCGAGCCGATCGTGTCGAGCAGCTCGGTCCACGACGTCTCGAACTTTTGCACGCCTTGGTCCTCGAGGACCTGCACGACGTCGTCGTACCCGATGCCGAGCTGCTCTAGGTCGGCGAAGACCTGCCGGGACGCGTCGTAGGTGCCGTGCACGGTGTCGCCGAGCAGCTTGCCGTGGTCCTCCGTGGCTCGGATCGTCCCCTCGGGCATGGTGTTCACCGTGTCGGCCACCACGAGGTCGACGACGTACATGGTGTCGCCGAACGCGGGGTCCTTGACCGAGGTGGACGCCCACAGCGGCCGCTGGACCTGCGCGCCCTTGGCCCGCAGCGCCTGCCAGCGTTCGGTGGCGATCCGCTGCTCGAACAGCTCGTAGGCCAGCCGTGCGTTCGCTATGGCCGCCTTGCCGCGCAGCGCGGCGGCCTCGGGAGTACCGATCTTGTCCAGCCGGTCGTCGACCTCCGTGTCGACCCTGCTGACGAAGAACGACGCCACCGAGCGGATCTGGGACAGGTCGTGCCCGGCCGCGGCGGCCTGCTCCAGGCCGGTCATGTACGCGTCGATGACCTCGCCGTACCGCGCCAGCGCGAAGATCAGCGTGACGTTGACGCTGATCCCCTCCGAGATGCACTGCGTGATCGCGGGCAGCCCCTCGGGGGTCGCGGGGATCTTGATCAGCAGGTTTGGCCGGTCCACCATCCACCACAGCGCCCGGGCCTCGGCGATGGACTTGGCCGTCTCCTTGGCGAGCCGGGGGTCCACTTCGAGCGAGACCCGGCCGTCCAGACCGCCGGTCCGCTCGTAGACCGGCCGGAACACGTCGCAGGCCCAGCGGATGTCGTACGTGGTGATCATCCGGGCCGCTTCGTCCACGCCCACGCCGCGGGTCTTCAGGTCGGCGATCTGGTCGTCGTAGGCGTCCCCGGAGGACAGCGACTTGGCGAAGATCGTTGGATTAGAGGTCACGCCGACCACGTGCAGGTCGTCGATCAGCGTCTGCAAGTTGCCGGTGCGCAGCCGGTCACGGCTGATGTCATCCAGCCACACCGACACCCCGGCCTCGGATAGCTGCCCGAGAACGTCAACTGACACCGTTGCTTTCCCTTCCCTGCGTGCCGCGGGCGGGCTTAGTCCCTGACCCGGGCCAGACTGTCGCGTGCGGCAGCGGCTACCCGCTCCGCTGTGATGCCAAACTCCTGATAGATCTTCTGGTAGGCGGCCGAAGCGCCAAAGTGGTCTACTCCAATTGAAGCGCCCGCGTCCCCTACGAACAACCGCCACGGTTCGGTAATGCCCGCCTCGACCGACACCCGCGCGCGGATGGTCGGCGGCAGTACCTCGCGCCGGTAGGAATCGTCCTGCGCGTTGAACCATTCCACGCACGGCATGGACACCACCCGGGCCGAGATGCCCTCGGCGGCCAGCTGGTCGCGGGCCTCGAGCGCGATCGAGACCTCGCTGCCCGTGCCGATCAAGATGACATCGCTGCCGTCCGCCAGCACGTACGCGCCACGGGCGACGCCCTCGGCGCTGGCCAGCCCACCGGATGACCGGTCGAACACCGGCAGGGCCTGCCGGGTCAGGCACATCGCGGCCGGCCGGGCTCGCTCCAGGACGGTCCGCCAGGCGACGACGGTCTCGTTCGCGTCCCCGGGCCGGATTACCTCCAGATGCGGGATGGCCCGCAGCGCCCACAGGTGCTCGATCGGCTGGTGGGTGGGCCCGTCCTCACCCAGCCCGATGGAGTCGTGCGTCCACACGTAGGTGACCGGCAGCTCCATCAGGCACGCGAGCCGGACCGAGCCCCGCATGTAGTCGCTGAACACGAGGAACGTTCCGCCGTAGGGCCGGGTGCCGCCGTGCAGCGCGATGCCGTTCAGGATCGCGCCCATCCCGTGCTCGCGGATCCCGAAGTGCAGCGTCCGGCCGTACGGGTTGCCCCGCCACATGGCGGTCTGGTGGTCGACCGGGATGAACGAGGGCTGGCCGTCCATCGTGGTCAGGTTGCTCTCGGCCAGGTCTGCCGAGCCCCCCCACAGCTCGGGCAGCACCGGGGCCAGGGCGCTCAGGACGGTACCGGAGGCCTTGCGGGTGGCCATGCCCTTGGCGTCGGCCGGGAACGAGGGAAGCGCGTCGGTCCAGCCGTCCGGCAGGACCCGGGCGGACAGCCGGTCGAACAGCGCCCGGCGATCCGCGTTGGCCTCGCTCCACGCGGCGAACGACTGCTCCCACTCGGCGTGCAGGCTCTTGCCCCGCTCCGCGACCTGGCGCGCATGGGCGAGCGCCTCGTCCTCGACCGGGAAGTTAACCGCGGGATCGAAGCCGAGGACTTCCTTGGTCGCCGCCACTTCGTCCGCGCCGAGCGCGGAGCCGTGCGCAGCGCCGGTGTTCTGCTTGTGCGGGGCCGGCCAGCCGATGATCGTGGTGAGCGCGATGAAGGACGGCGCCTCGGTGTGCTCCTTGGCCGCCAGCAGCGCCTGATAGAGCGCCTGGACGTCCTCGTGGTATCCGTTCGGGGTACGCCAGCTCAGGCGCTGCACGTGCCAGCCGTAGGCCTCGTAACGGGCGGCGACGTCCTCGGACTTGGCAATCTGCGTGTCGTCTTCGATGGAGATGTAGTTGTCGTCGTAGACCACGATGAGGTTGCCGAGCCGCTGATGCCCAGCCAGCGAGGCCACCTCGTGGCTGATGCCTTCCTCCATGTCGCCGTCGGAGACGAAGGCGTAGATGTAGTGGTCGAACGGGCTGCGGCCCGGCTCGGCCTCGGGGTCATACAGGCCGCGTTCGCGGCGCGCGGCCATGGCCATGCCGACCGCGTTGCCGATGCCCTGGCCCAGCGGCCCGGTGGTGGTCTCCACGCCCGGCGTCAGGCCGTGCTCGGGGTGGCCGGGCGTGATGCTGCCCCAGGTCCGGTAGGCCTCCAGGTCCTCCAGGGTCACCCCGTACCCGGACAGGTAAAGCTGGATGTACAAGGTGAGGCTGGAGTGCCCGCACGACAGCACGAAGCGGTCCCGGCCCGGCCAGTGCGGATCCGCCGGGTCGTGCCGGAGCAGGCGCTGATAGAGCAGATAGGCCACCGGGGCCAGGCTCATCGCCGTGCCCGGGTGCCCGTTGCCTACTTTCTGGACCGAATCCATCGCGAGGACTCGGATGAGGTCGACGGCGCGTTCGTCAGTCGCCGTCCAGTCAAGCTGGGACTGGTTGCTCACGGTAGGAGCCTATCGGTCCAGCGGCTCCGGCTGTCGGTAGGGTGCGGCCGCCGCGGGCTCGGGAGACGGCCGCACCAGCGGACCGCGGTTGCGCATGAACAAGAACAGCCGCAGCACGGCGATCCAGACCAGTACCGAGCCGGTCACGTGGACCCAGACCAGCCCGGCCGGCAGGTGGTTGAAGTACTGGACGTAGCCGATCACGCCCTGCAGGCCCAGCGACGCGATCATGATCCAGCTGGCCCGCACCGCGCGGGGCGGCGCGCCGGTCATCCGCAGCCCGACCACCAGCGCGACGGCCAGGCCGGCCAGCAGCCAGCCGATGTCGGCGTGTAGCTGGGTGACCCCTTCCAGCGGCAGGTGGTACCGGGGCGTGTCCGCGTGGCCGGCCAGCGGGCCGGTACCGGTCACCACCGTGCCCGCCGCGAGCATCACGCCGGTCACCGCCACCAGGGCCGCCGACAGCAGGTACAGGTCCCGCCGGACGACCGTCCTCGGAGGTTCGTCGCCCTCGGTACACCTAACGTGCAGCACCACGGCCGCGGCCACGATCGAGGCGGACACCAGGAAGTGGATCGAGACCGCGGCCGGGTTGAGCTTGGTCAGCACGACGATCCCGCCGATCACCGCCTGGGCGATCACCCCGGCCGGCTGGATCGCCGCCAGCCGGACCAGATCACGCCGCCTCCTGCCCTGCGGCCGGAAACGCCAGGCCGCGATGAAGACGATGACGGTGATGATCACCAGCGGGAAGTTGAGCAGCCGGTTGGCGAACTCGATCCAGGTGTTGAGCAGCGTCTGCCCGGCGTTCTTGCTGGCCACGATGTCCGCCGTGCTGCACCGGGGCCAGTCCGGACAGCCAAGGCCCGACGAGCTGAGCCGGACCGCCGCGCCGGTGGACATGATCGCGGTGTCGGCGATGACCCCGGCCAGCGCGATCCGCCGCATCGACCGCGCCGTCGGCGCCAGCACCGGGCGCGCGAACCTGGACGTCTCGAGGCGGGAGATCGAAGTGCGCAGGAGGTCGGCGGACACGCCCCTTATGCTAAAGCTCCGCTGGCCGCGCCGGCGCACGCGATCATCACACACCCGATCGCGAGCCATTCCACCGCGCTCAGGTGCTGGCCAAGCAGGGCCAGCCCGATCAGCGCTGCCACCGCGGGCTCCAGGCTCATCCACACACCGAATAGCCGCATCGGCATCCGCCGCAGCGCCTCGAGCTCCAGCCGGTAGGGAATCACCGAGGACAGGACGCCGATCGCCGCCCCGGTGCCCAGCACGGCGGGCCGGAACATCGCGTCGCCTCCCGCCGCAACCGCGGGCGGCGTGATCAGGATCCCCGCGACCACCATCGCGATGGCCAGCCCCGCCGAACCGGGGAAGCGCCGNNACCGCCAGCGGCCCGAGGAACTCGATGGTGACCGCGACCCCCAGCGGAATCCGAGCGAACGACTGATAGATCGAAAAATTCATAATCAAGAGCGCGATGCCGAACGACCCGGCGATCCCCGCGTCGGCCCAGGCTCTTCGCTTGGCCAGATCACGGAGCGCCCGGGTGAGCCCCCGCCCGGAGATGATCGCCATGGCCACGGCGGACGTCCACAATCGCAGCCCGGTCACCGCCGCGGGNNAACAGCACCATCGCCGCGGGCAGCGCCAGCCGGGCCCGATCCGTAACGCCATGACCCTCCGACCCGGCCGCGTCAGGACGTCCTGAAGCCCGGGTTTCCTGATCCTGGTGGCCCGCATCCGCGGTGGTGCTGTCCGTCATCCTTCTGGCAGGTCACTGTACCTGGCTGCCCGGGTCGTCCCGGATGTTCGGCTGCGCCATCAGCGTCGGGGATTCTGTCAGCCAGCGCCTAGCCTGCCGAAAGTATTGGGGCCAGATTCGCACCGGGAAGCAATGTTCAGTTGTCCAATAACGTGAGCACCACTGTCGGCCCAGGACGACTCGAACGCGCATTAACGCCTTAGGAGAGCGCCGCTCTGTGCATTGGACCACGGGCCGTAAGAGACGGCAGCCGGAATCGAACCGGCATAACACCCTTTGCGGGAGCGCACCTCAACCATTCGGCCATACCGTCGCGTCCCCGGAGGGAATCGAACCCCCGCGCCCGGTTCCGGAAACCGGAGCTTTTTCCTCTGAGCTACGAGGACTTCAGTGAGCGGAACAGGTGTCGAACCTGCAATGTCCCGAAGGATCCGGTTTTACGGACCGGCGCGGCCAGCCACTATCCGCCTTCCGCCCATTGGGGTGACCGGAGGGTTCCGACCCCTCTGCGGCCGGGTTCACAGCCCGGCTCCTCGCCACTCGGTTCAGCCACCGTACTCAGCGAAGGAATCGGACCCCCGTCCCCTGGGTGTGAACCAGGTGCTCTGCCACTGAGCTAGCCGAGCTTGCGTGCTCCCAGGAGGACTCGAACCTCCACCGCCGGCTCCGTAGGCCGACATGATCTCCGTTTCACCATAGGAGCCCGGAGTACCCGCACCTGGAGCTGAACCAGGGGCCTCTTCCTTGTCGGGGAAGCGCTCTTCCGCTGAGCTATGCGGGCCTGGCGATGACGACGGGAGTTGAACCCGCACAGTCCACCTTGACGGGGTGGCGCACTACCGGTTGTGCTACGTCACCAGGGCTCTCGCGGAAGGATTCGAACCTTCACCGTGCTGATTAACAGTCAGCCGTCCTGCCTGGTTAGACCACGCGAGATCGAGATTGCCGCGCTTTGCCGTCTAATACCGGTCCTGGCGCGCGGCCAGCCTTCGTGACCCCACGGAGATTCGAACTCCGTCCCGCTGCTTGAAGGGCAGCGATCCTAACCCATAGACCGTGGGGCCCCTGAGTGCTCCGTGCCGGGCTTGAACCGGCATTCTCCAGGTTGAGGGCCTGGCGAGATATCCGTTTACTCCAACGGAGCATGGCGCGCCGCCCCGGACTCGAACCGGGAGCCGTCTCGTTAGAAGCGAGGTGCGTTGTCCAGTTGCGCCAGCGACGCTTGATCGTGGGCCATCAGGGAATCGGACCCTGGACGAACGCGGGTTAAAAGGCCGCCGCTCTACGACTGAGCTAATGGTCCGTCACTGGTATTCGCTGGGCCGGTTTACTCATCATGGTTGGCTCCTTTCGTGGGCCAGGCAGAGCTCGAACCTGCGCATTTCTTCCATGTAAGGGGAGTGCCTTAACCAGCTTGGCCACTGGCCCTGGGTAGCGAGAGTCAGCATCGAACTGACGACCTTCCGGTTATGGGCCGGACGCTCTGACCGACTGAGCTATCTCGCCATAGTTGGCCACCTGGGAGTCGGACCCAGCAGCTACTTGCTTATCAGGCAAGCCTCTTCACCGGTTGAGTAGCGGCCAGCGGAAGGCGGAGGGGACGATCCCCAGGCGCTCGCACGCCCCGTCCGGTTTCAAACCGGCGCCCGCCACCCGGCAGGTTCACCATCCTTGAACGGAGAGCGGAGGACATGATCCCCTGGGCCGTGAGGCCCTCATCCGCTTTCGAGGCGGCTCCGGTGCGCCTGCCCGGTTCACTCTCCATGGGCGGAAGGGAGAACTTGAATCTCAGGGCCTTCCGGCCCCCACCCGCTTTCCAGGCGGGGACCAGACCACCACCTAGTGGTTTCATCTTCCATGCGAGGAAGGCGGGCGACTTGAACGCCACGAGGTTAACCGCGCATCGCTTAGCGGGCGAGCCCGGCCGCCTGGCCGGTTCACCTTCCGTACGCCGGGAGGGATTTGCACCCTCACACCCCTTCCGGGGCACAGGTTCCTGAGACCTGCGCGTCTGCATTCCGCCACCAGCGCTCAAGAGTGACCGACGAGATTCGAACTCGCCCTGAGACGTTGGCAACGTCTCGTGCTAACCGCTGACACTACGGTCACATGGAGCCCTTCCCCGGTGTCGAGCCGGGCGGCCACTCCATACCAAGGAATGGCGGACGCCGATCCGAAGGGCATGAGCTGGCCGGGCTGGAATCGAACCAGCGTCCTCGTACGGTTCAAAGCCGCAGCGCCCCTGCCGACAGAGCAACGGGCCATCAGAGCCCTCCCCCAGGGTCGAACTGGGCAGGCTGCCCTTACAAGGGGCCACCGGACGCCGGTCCGAAGGGCGTCGTACGCTCGGCGGGAGTCGAACCCCCGTCAACTTGGCCCTCAACCAAGCCTGTCTACCTGTTTGCGGCACGAGCCCGTGGAGCCGCCGCCCGGTGTCGAGCCGGGCCTCTCGCCTTACGGGGGCGAGGCCGCAGCCGTGCGCGGCGGCAAAGCTCCCGCTCATGGCCTCGAACCACGAACCTCCAGGATCAGAACCTGGCGCTCTGCCAATTGAGCTAAGCGGGATCAAGTAGGCGAGGCGGGAGTCGACAGAACGCGCAACCGCGCAGCTTTCGGGGCCGTTGACAGGCCGCTCTGCCGATTGGACGTACTCGCCCGTGCGCCGAGAGAATTACGATATCCCAACCGTTCGCTTAAGAGGCGACCGCTCTTCCTTTGAGCTACCGGCGCTTGGAGCCCCACCGGGGAATTAACCCCGCTAACCAGCTTGGCTGGCACATCGCCACTGAATGCTTGTGAGGCATGTTCTACTTCAGGCCACAACTCTCGAATCCGCACACGACGGCGCACGCCGAGCCAGGGCCACACTTTCAAGGTCAGCCACTCCCTGTGGGGCTGGACAGAAACCTGCCACGCCCAGGCCATCTTGTGCTGGGGACGGCCTCGGGCCGGAGAGATACGGCCGACCCCGGTCAGGTGCTGAAGTTTGAGGATCACGTCCTCGTCCGTCATCCGCACCGCCACCCACCACCTGCCCTGCGTGGAACGGCTGACAGTCCAGCATCCTTCACCCTCCAGGATGCCAGCAACCCAGGCTACTTCAGCGTCTGAGATCTCGTAGCGCGGGTCTGGCACATTTTCATACCGGCAAGCACTGCACTGCCGTCGGTTCATACTCTTAGGTCGGCCGCACAGGCAAAGATCTTTGCGGTTACGGTCCAGGTCGCTTTTGCAAATTTTGCAGACCGACTGGTGCCGCCCTCCGCCGCGACGGTGGAAATCATCCAGCGACTTCTCGCGCCGGCACCGCCCGCAGATTTTTCGCCCTGGCGCTGACGGCGGCCCCAGATGTTTCCTGATCCACGCCTGCCCCGTAAAGTGTGACGTGTCCAAGTTCAGCGCGGCGATGTAGCGCGTCACGGTCCTGTACGACCCGCCCGCGGGCACGAGCCCGATCGCTCTCATGACTTGCGCGATACTGGCCGACTCGGCAACAGCGGAACGCAACTGATCTTCGGTCCACTTACGACTGCTAGCCACGATGCAAGTCTACCGGTTCGATGCGTCTCTACCACTCAGGACGCGCTGCGCCCCTTGGAAGGCTGGAGCTCCGCCATTGAGCCACGTCCGCGTGCTGTCTCTAGGAGCCGAACCTGGGGCCTTCCGGGTTCAACCGGACGCTCATGCCAACTGAGCAAGACGGCGTGGTCGGGATGGTCCGAACCGAACGGACGACCTCGCGGGCCCAGGCCGCGCGCTCTGCCACTGAGCTGCACCCCGGTCGGGCTGGACGGACTCGAACCGCCGGCCTCGTGCTCCCCGAGCACGCGCGCTACCTACTGCGCTACAACCCGTCACGTCGGGACCCGCGGAGTCGAACCGCGTTTCTCCTGAATCCGAATCAGGCAGATTACCGTCTTCCTCGATCCCGACATGTGCTGCGCCGCCCTGGCGCCCGCTAAGCGCTAGCCTTTACCCCGGCATTTGAACCCGGGTCCAGGGCGTGTTCCCGGAGAACGCTCACGCAGCACAGTGGAGATGGCGGGAATCGAACCCGCTGCGACGACGCTTGCAGGGCGTGTCCGCTACCTCAGCTGTCATCCCCCGTGGGCGATGCGGCGCCCGGTACAGTCAGTCCCCGGGTGTAGCTGGGCTCTCTTCCGTCGCATCGCCAAGTTCCGGCAGGCATGGCGGGCCTGCCGATAATGGTGCTCACGCTATTGATGTGTCAACAAACAAGCACGTTCACCCTCGGGTGGTGCTCCGCGGGGACCGCAGGAGTTGAACCCGCATTACGCTCGGGTTGGAGTCGAGCCGCCTATCCGCTGGCTGATCCCTAGGTAAATGAAAACCGCCCCTCGGGATATCCCTCGGGGCGGTTACCTTCTCTGGCTTAGTGGCGTAAGAAGGCAACCGTCCTGGTGCTCAGGGCAAGCTGACGCTGCGAGCACGGCTTCATGTACTCGCCTCGTTTCGCGGTCTGCCAGAACGTCATAATTCGATGGTAAGAGATACGCACAAACGGGGCAACATAATTTTCGCGCATCCTCTTCCCGGGCCCATGCCCCAGAACGCGGTCAGGCGGGTTCGCAGTAACACTGTCTCGTGACGGTAGACGGGGTGGCGCTGACGTGCTTCCTTACCGGAGGCGTCGCCGACACCCTCCTTGGCGGCCGGCTCGCCAACCGGTTCGGGCTCACCCGGACGGTCCTGGCCGGAAACGTGGCGACACGGACGTGCCGCGACGCGCGGCCTCGACGGCAGCCCGCGCCCGGAAACCAGCACCGTCGCGCCGACTGGGGCCGTTGGTTGCGGTAAGGCGGGGGAGTCGACCTGAAGGTTCATTGCCTGGGCCGCGTCCAGGAGCCGCTTGTCATATGTCACGAAGGAGGTGAGCTGCCGGCGAGAATAAAGAGCCGTGCCAAGGTGGATCGCATCCAGGCTGCGGACTGTAACTGGCTTGACCGCCCGGGCTAGGACGCGGATGCTCGGATCTACGTCGATCAGGTCGATTTGGTCTAGCACGGGGGGCAGGCGGAAAGCCGCCTCGGGCGCGTACCGGGCCAAGGCCCTGAATGCTTCGATCTCGGTCAGTACCGAGCTGATCCAGCCGGTGTCGGCCCGCTCGTCCAGCCAGCGGCGAAGCGCCGGTGATTCCGGCTCGGCGTGAGCCAGCTTGACGACCGCCGCGGAGTCCAGGTAGATCATCAGCGCTCGTCGACGCGATCGCGGGCCAGTTCCTCCGCGACGTTGACCCCATCGGGCTGCCCGAGATCCATTCGCAGCACGGCTCGGCGCATTTCGGCGGCGCGTTCGCGGCGGCGGGCCGCCTCAAGCACGGCTTGCCGGATCGCGGCCGATCGCGAGCCACCATCGTGGGTAAGCACGTCAAGGGCGTGCTCGGTCTCCTCGTCGGTGCGGATGGTAATGGTATCCGTCATACTCTCAGCGTAAGACGCAATGTCTTACAAGGCAACGTCATTCCCAGCGGAATGTGCGCGCCGCCAGGGCGATCGCTACTACGGCCCAGACCGCCAGCGTGACGGTGTTCCCGACCGGGAACGGCACGCCGTACTGCAGGACGCTGCGCAGGCCGGTGGACAGCGCGCCGGTGGGCAGGAGCTCCAGCACGGGCCGCGCCGACGCAGGGAACTTGGTCAGCGGGAACACCACGCCGCCCACGCCGAGCAACAAGATGTAGACGAGGTTGGCCGCGGCCAGGGTGGCTTCGGCGCGCAGCGTGCCCGCCATCAGCAGGGCGAGGCCGCTGAAGGCGGCGGTGCCGAGCAGGATGAGGAGTGGGGCCGACACGATCGCGGCCGGGCTGGCGTCCGGCCGCCAGCCGATGGCCAGGCCGACGGCGAGGATCAGCACGCCCTGCAGTAGTTCCACCCCGATCACGGTCGCGGTCTTGGCCGCGATCAGGCCGCCGCGTGACAGTGGCGTGGCCCCTAGCCGTTTCAGCACGCCGTAGCGGCGTTCGAACCCGGTGGCGATCGCCTGGCTGGTAAACGCGGTGGACATTACCGCCAGCGCGATGATCCCGGGAGTCAGGAAATCGATCCGGCTCAGCCCGGTCCCGAAGTTGATCAGGGGCTCGAGGCTGAACGCGGTGAGCAGCAGCAGCGGAATGATGAGCGTGAGCAGAAGTTGCTCGCCGTTACGCAGCAGGGTGCGGGTTTCCAGGGTGGCCTGCGCGGTGATCATCCGCCCCAGTGGCGCTGCGGCCGGGTCCGGAGCAAACAAGACCGCCGGATGCCCCTGAACCGCCGCTGTCTCGCTCACGAGCGGAGTTCCTTCCCGGTGAGCTCGAGGAACACGTCCTCCAGCGTCCGGCTCTCGATCCGAATGCTGGTGGCCAGCACGCCCCGCTCGGCGCACCAGGCGGTCACGGTGGCGAGCAGCAATGGGTCAACCGCGCCGTGCACCTCGATCACGTAATGGCCGGCCGGTGATTCCTTCATCGCGCTGGTCGGCGGCAGCACGGAGAGCAGGCTGTCGCTGTCCAACCCTGGCTCCGCGCGGAACCTGAGCTGGCCAACCGTGCCGGTGAGCTTGGTTGGGGTGTCCGCGGCGACCAGCTGGCCGTGATCGATAATGGCGACGTAATCACAGAGCCGTTCGGCCTCTTCCATGAAGTGTGTGGTGAGGATGACGCTCACGCCCGCGGCGCGCAACTGCCCGATCAGGTCCCAGGTAGCGTGCCGGGCCTGCGGATCCATGCCCGCCGTGGGCTCGTCCAGGAAGACCAGCTCCGGGCGGCCGATGACGGCCGCGGCCAGAGACAGCCGCTGCTGCTGGCCGCCTGACAGCCGCTTGTACGGGGTGCGGCTGACCGGGGTAAGCCCCACCAGGTCAAGCAGCTGCGCCGGATCGATGGGGCTGACGTGAAAGCTACTCAGCAGCTTCAGGTAGTCGGCCGCGGGCACCGACGGGGGAATGCCGCCCGACTGCAGCATCACGCCCACCCGCGGCCGCAGCGCACGAGCATCCCGCGCCGGGTCCAGCCCGAGGACGCGCACCGTGCCCTGGTCCGGCCGCCGGTAGCCCTCGCAGATCTCGATCATGGTGGTCTTGCCCGCGCCGTTAGGCCCGAGGATGCCGGTCACCTCACCCCGGCCCGCGGTCAGCGAGAGCCCGTCCACGGCCGCGATCTGGCCGTAACGCTTGACCAGCCCGAGGAGCTCAACGGCAGGCGCCGTCGGGTCCGTAGAGGCCTTGCCGGTACTCACGCACGCGAGTCTACGGGCACGAAGTCCCGCCGATGCGAACCTGCTGCCGGGATAATCTCCCGGGTAGCCTGAGGTCGTTCTGGACCTCAAATCGAAAAGGCCATTGCTTCAACGGCAATGAGAGGACTCCGTGGGAACCACGACTGTCGTCGAGGCGGCTCGCCGTGCGCTGGGGCCGGTCGGCGTGTTCCTGCCGTTTTCGCGTACTAGCGCAGTATCCGCTGATCTGCAGCGCGAGGCGGTTCGCCGGCTGGAACGCGCCGGCTACCGCGCCACGTGGACCAACGAGGCCGTCGGCGGCAAGGACGCCTTGGTGCAACTGGCCGTGCTGCTCGCGGCCACCGAGCGGATGGTGTTCGGCACGGGCATTGCCAACATCTGGGCCCGGCAGCCGCAGACCGCGCACGGCGCGGCCGCGCTGCTGGCCCAGGCCTTTCCCGGCCGGTTCGTGCTCGGACTGGGCGTCGGCTATCCCCACCAGGCGGCCAGCACCGGCCGGGAATTCGGCAGCCCGGTGGCCACGATGCGCGATTACGTGGACCGGATGACCGTCCCGGCACAGCTGCCAGCACCCGACGTCGCCTATCCGAAGATTATCGGCGCAAACGGCCCGAAAATGCTGGCGCTGTCCGGTGAGATCGCCGACGGGGCGTTGCCCGCCATGATGCCACCCGAGTTCACCGCCCAGGCCAGGCAACTCCTCGGCCCGGACAAGCTGCTAGTGGTCGGGCTGGGCGTCGTCGCGGACGCCGATCCGGACCAGGCGAAGGCGACCGCTCGGCAGACGGTTGCCGGTCGGCTCAGCCAGCCGGGCACGTACGCGGCCACCATGGCGCGGCTGGGTTACACGGCACGGGAGATCGCCGAAGTGAGTGACCGGCTGGTGGACGCGATCGTCGGGTACGGCGACGCGGCGGCGATCGCGGCCAACGTGCGTGAGCACCTGGCGGTCGGCGCGGACCACGTGATGGTCATGGTGACCGGCACCGACTTCGCTGAAGGCGTTGACCAGCTAGAACAGCTCGCCCCGACGCTGGTCGAGCTCCCTAGTTAGCTACCCGCTGTAGCCATCCGCGCGGAGTCCGGGCGAACGCCATATACCCCTAGAGGGTATGATGTCCGCCGGGACGAGGGAGATCTTCGGAGGTGAGCCCGATCCGCGCTATCGTGCACGCGCTGTCCATCACCGGGTCGATGACGTGGGAGATCACCTGGGCGCTGATCCTCGGGTTCGGGCTGTCGGCGATGATCCAGGCCCTGGTCAGGAAGTCCACGATCATCCGCCTGCTCGGCGATGACCGGCCGCGGACGCTCNNGTCGCGCTGGCGCGCTCGCTGTTCCGTAAGGGGGCCAGCTTCACCGCGGCGATGGCGTTCGAGATCGCCTCGACCAACCTGGTGATCGAGCTCGGGGTAATCCTGGCCCTGCTCATGGGCTGGCAGTTCACCCTGGCCGAGTTCGTCGGCGGNNGACCGCGGCCTGACCGGCCTGATGGAGGGCCACGCCGCGATGGACATGTCCGTCCAGCGGCCGGGCTCGTTCGCGAGCCGCCTGTTCTCACGCGAGGGCTACACCGCGGTCGCGCACGTGTTCGTGATGGAGTGGGCCGCGATCCTCAGGGACCTTATTATCGGCCTGTTCGCCGCCGGGGCGATCGCCGCCTGGGTGCCAGACCGCTTCTGGCGGGTGTTCTTCTTCGCGGGCCACCCGCTGGCCGCGAAGATCTGGGGACCGCTGATCGGACCCGGCGTGGCCATTATCTCGTTCGTGTGCTCGATCGGGAACGTGCCGCTGGCCGTGGTGCTGTGGAAGGGCGGCATCAGCTTCGGCGGCGTGGTCGCCTTCATCTTCGCCGACCTCATCATCGCGCCGATCCTGAACATCTACCGGAAGTACTACGGCGCCCGGATGGCACTGTTCCTGCTCGGCACGTTCTACGCTGCCATGGCGGCGGCCGGCTACGTGGTCGAGCTGATCTTCGGCGGGCTGGGCCTGATCCCGAACCCGGCCCGGGCTAAGATCCCCGACCAGGGAGTCTCCTGGGACTACACCAGCTGGCTGAACATCGTCTTCCTGATCCTCGCCGCCGCGCTGCTCATTCGATTCGTCCGCACCGGCGGGGTCGCTATGCTGCGGATGATGGGCGGCTCGCCCGACAGCCACGACCACATGGACGCGCATGTGTCCCACACGCATTAGGGAGGACGGCCAGATGGACCAGGACCGGGCCCGCAGCCTGCTCATCGCCGAACAGGACGAGGTACGCAGCCTGCTCAAGGGGACCGAGGCCGCCGGCCAGGCCGACCGGGTGGCGGAGGTGGAGAGCGAGGCGGAAGACGAAGAGGACGCCGCTTTGGCGCTTACCGAGGAAGGCGAGGACGACGCCATCGCGGAGAGCCTGCGCGACCGGCTGGACGCCATCGACCGGGCGCTGCACCGGCTGGACGACGGCACCTACGGCCGGTCGATCCGCAGCGGCGAGCCTATCCCGGACGAGCGGCTGGAAGCCGACCCCGCCGCGGAACTCACCATCGAGGAAGCCCGGGCCGCCGAGCGCGCCTAGCCGCGACGCGGATCAGGGCCTCAGCTCGACGCGGATCAGGTAGGAGCTACCCGGGCGGGCCGGGTCGGCCGGAAACGGGCAGAGCCTTCGTCTGGTCGGCCTTGCTCGGCTGGCCGCCGTCGGCGGCGCGTTTGTCTGGGGGCGGCCAGTCGGGTCCGGCCGGCCAGGTCGCGACCCGGGCCGGCACGTCGGAGTGCGGGTCGCGGCCGTGGGCGACGAACCGCTCCATCCTGGTCGCGCCGGGCAGCTGAACCCGGGCCAACACCAGCTCGGCCTGGCCTGCGGTCACCTCCACCCAGCAGATCTGCTGGTTGCGGACGTAAGCCGGAGGAAGGCCGAACTTCCCGCCGATGCCCTCTACGACCGAGGTGCACGAGCCGGAGTTGGCGTAGAAGCCATCAGCTGAAGCGGCCAGCTCCGGATGGTGGGTGTGCCCGGAGATGAACCCGTGGTAACCGTCGGCGACCAGGTCGGCGGCCCGCTGGCGGGCGGCCTGGTTCTGCCCGTAGCCCCGCTTGTCGAGGGCCAGCGCGCTGATCGACACCCACGCGCGCCGGGCCAAGATGGCGACCAGGGCGGCGATCACGATCAGGTCTGCTATCGCGCCGTAGCCGAGAATCTCGGCCCGGTGTACCCATACGTCCGTATCTGGGTACCGGGACCTGAACGCGGTGAACTCGGGTATCCGGACCAGGACCAGGATCACCAGCGGGATCGCGATCAGCCACCACAAGTGGCGGCCCAGCTTGCGGTAGACGAGCCGGGAGCCGATGAAGGACGGGAAGTCGGTCGGGTCCGCCATCTCGTGCGCGCCGTCGACCCAGCCGCGGCCGAGGAACTCGATCCGGGGGATGACCTCGCGGACGATATGGTGACCCACCGGGGTATCCAGCGGATTGCGCGCATCGCAGAAGCAGTTGTACGGGTCGAGCTGATGCCCGTGCTCCACCCGGATCTTCCGGCCGTCAGCCAGGATCAGGTCCGCGGCCAGGCACAGCCGGGCCCCGGTCATCTCCCGTACCGCGTCCGCCGCCTTGACGTCCCAGGCCAGGTCGCTGTCGTGGTTGCCGATGGTGTAGATGACCTGCCCGCCGCGCGCGGTCACGCCGAGCAGCGCCGCGCACAAGTCCTCGTGCGGGCGCAGGATGTCGGTGGCCGTCGACCCGGGGGAGCCGAGCAGCTCGATCACGTCCCCGGCCAGGACCACGGTGGGCATCCCCGGCTCCTCGGCGAGGTGGCGCGCCAGCATCTCGCAGGACCGCCCGGATACGTCCGTCCGGACCGGGGGCAGGTGCAAGTCGCTGACCGTGATCACCTTGACGTCGGGCGGAACATCCACCTCGAGCAGGTCGGCGATGTCGGGGCGCGGGGCGGGCATGGTGGCGCTTGTCTCTATCTTCCTGGGCCTTCTCGGGGGGTCGGTTGGTTCGTTCGTACCATGTTCATTCCCCGGCACCTAGCTGCGGCATGCGGTACCCGCAAAGAATTCACGGCACCGACTCCTAAGACTCATCCGGCCGTCCCGCGGTTCGCTCGTCAGGTCATCGGAGGGGAGAACCACGGCCGTTCGGCCAAAAATATTTAAGCAGCACGTTCCGAAACAGATACCTTCCCTACCTATGGAACCCGGCCAGTACGACCACCAAGCCGTCGAGGCGGCTGCCCGCGCGCTGTGGGAGACACACGACGTCTACCGGTACGAGCGTGACGGACACGGGCCGGTCTTCAGTGTAGATACGCCGCCGCCGTACGTATCGGCGGCGCACCTGCACGTCGGCCACGCGATGAGCTACTCGCAGCCCGACTTCATCGTGCGCTACCGGCGGATGCGGGGCGAGCGGGTGTTCTACCCGATCGGGTTCGACGACAACGGGCTGCCCACCGAACGGTACGTGGAGCAAGCCTACGGGGTGCGCGCGGTCGACATGCCGCGAGCCGAGTTCGTCGCGCTGTGCCTGGCCGAGACCCAGCGCACGGCCGAACGGTATGAGGACCTGTGGCGGCGGCTGGGCCTGTCGCTCGACTGGTCGCTGCGCTACTCCACCATCGATGCCCGCTGCCAGCGGACCGCCCAGACCAGCTTTGTCACGCTGCACGAGGCGGGCTACCTGCGGCGGGCGCAGGACCCGATCCTGTGGTGCCCGGAGGACCAGACCTCGCTGGCCCAGGCGGACGTGGAGGACCTAGAGCGGACCAGCCGGCTGCACACGATCAGGTTCGGCGGCGAGCGGGACCTGCAGATCGCGACGACCCGGCCCGAACTGCTGCCGGCCTGTGTGGCGCTGTACCACCATCCCGCCGACGACCGCTACCAAGGACTCAGCACGGCGCGGGTGCCGCTGTTCGGCTACGAGGTGCCGGTTCTGACCGACCAGGACGTGGACCCGGAATACGGGACCGGGCTGATGATGGTGTGCACGTTCGGGGACAGCGAGGACGTACTGCGGTGGCGGCGTGACCACCTGGCCTTGCGGCTGGTGGTGGGACCAGACGGGCGCTTGGGCGAGCTGGCGGGACCGTTCGCCGGGTTGACGGTGACCCAGGGGCGTGCGGCCGTCGTGCGGGCGCTCGACGAGGCCGGGCTGCTGGTGTCCAGTGTGCCGGTGCGCCAGGTGGTCGGGGTGCACGAGCGGTGCCAGACTCCGGTCGAGTTCCAGATCAGGCCGCAGTGGTTCATCGCGGTGCGGGAGAACGCCGACCGGTTCCGGGCCCGGGCGGCCGAGCTGGAATGGATCCCGCCGTTCATGCGGCGCCGGCTCGAAGACTGGATCGACGGGCTCAAGTGGGACTGGAACATCACCCGGCAGCGGCGGTATGGGGTGCCGTTCCCGGTCTGGTTCTGCGCCTCGTGCGACGCACCGGTGCTGGCCCGCCTCGAGGACCTGCCGGTCGACCCGCTCACCGACAAGCCGCCCCGCCAAGCCTGCCCGTCGTGCGGTCACGGTGAGCTCGCCGCCGACCCGGACGTGATGGACACCTGGATGACCTCCTCGCTGACCCCGCAGATCAACGACGGGTGGGCGCTCGGCGGGACCGACCCCGCGCTGGCCCCGATGTCGATGCGGGTGCAGGCGTTCGAGATCATCCGGACCTGGCTGTTCTACTCCGTGGTGCAGTCCGAGCTGCTGTTCGGCCGGGTGCCGTGGCGGACCGCGCTGATCTCGGGCTGGGGGCTGAGCGAGCAGGGCAAGAAGCTGTCCAAGCGAGATCTCGACAAGTCGACAGGTCCGGACGGCTACAACCGGTATGTGCCGGACGACGTGATGGCCAGGTACGGTGCGGACGCGCTGCGGCTGTGGGCCACCCGCGGCCGCATCGGCACCGACCTGCGCTATAACGAGAAGGACGTGCGGACCGGCCGGAAGTTCACGGTCAAGCTGTGGAACGTGGGCCGGTTCGTATCCCTGCACCTCGGTGAGCTGTCCGGGCCGGCGCCCGCGCCGGGGGAGCGGGACATCGTGGACCGGTGGGTGCTGTCGCATCTGGCCGACGCCATCGACGAGGCCACCGCGGCGTTCGAGGCCCACGACTACATGCAGGCCCACCAGGCCGCCTCCCGGATGTTCTGGTCGATCTACTGCGACCGGTACATCGAGATGATCAAGGACCGGGCGGACCAGGACAGTGTCCGGTGGACGCTGTGGGAGTCCTACCGCGTGCTGCTCGGGCTGTTCGCGCCGTTCGCCCCGTTCCTGACCGAGCACATGTACCAGCGGTTCTACCGCGCTCATGAGGACGCGATCTCGCTGCACCTGACCCGCTGGCCGGCCGCCGACCCGCGCTGGTCCTCGGACCGTTCGGCGGTGGATCAGCTGGCCGTGATCCTAGACGCGACCCGGGTGCTGCGCAGCGGGCTGCGGCTGGGCAACTCGGCCCGGCTCAGCCAGCTGATCGTGCAGCCGCACGACGAGGCGGCCCGCGCGCTGCTGGACCAGATCGCCGAACCGCTCCGGATCGCGGCCCGGGCCGACAAGGTGGTTCGCGGTCCCGCCGAGCATCCCAGCGGCGTGGCCGGGATCACGGTCGGCATCACCCTGTAAGACTGGGTGCGGTGGCGCAGCCTGTCTGGAATGCCGGCCAGGTAACAATGCTCTCTCCGGCATCACCGCGAGCTGAGGTCACACGAGGCTTGCCGTCTAACGGTAATCGAACAGATATCGGGGAGTGTTTGGGCTTAGGGGTGCGCTGTGGGGTCTATGGTGCACAAACGGCTCCCGCAAGCCCAAATCCTCCCGGACGATGGCCGGCCTACTGGTACGGGAGTGACCTGGCCCTACCGTTGAGGCACGTGGTTACGTGCAGGTGCGGCGGTGGGTCACACCAGGCGCCGATCCCCGGGTGCCGCACTCCTCATGCCGACGGTAGCCGGGTACGACCGTAGCCGGTGCGACACAATAGCCGGGTGCGGACGATTGCGCTGGAAGAGCACTTCTGGACGGCAGAGCTCGCGGCGGCGCCGGGCACCGGCCAGCTCGCCGTGTGGGGCCCCCAGGTCGGCGACCGGCTGCGCGACCTCGGTCCGCTGCGGCTCGCCGACATGGACGCGAACGGTATCGACCTGCAGGTCATCTCCCACGTGGCCCCGGCCGCGCAGGAGCACGCCGGGGCCGAAGGCCTGGCCCGCGCCCGCGAGGCCAACGACCAGCTCGCCGCTGCGGTCCGGGCCCATCCGGACCGGTTCGCCGGCTTCGCCACCCTGCCCACTGCCGACCCGCAGGCCGCGGCCGACGAGCTCGAACGCGCTGCCACCGGACTCGGCCTCGTCGGCGCGCTGGTCAACAGCACCCTCGGCTCCAACGGGGCGTTCCTGGACGACCCGAGGTACGAGCCGCTGCTCGACCGCTTCGAGCGGCTCGACGTCCCGCTGTATCTGCACCCCGCGCCGCCTCCGGCGGCGCTGCGGGAGGTGCTATACAGCGGACTGCCGCCGGACGTGGCGGCCCGGCTGGCCACCGGCGCGTGGGGCTGGCACGCCGAGGCCGGCCTGCACGTGCTGCGCATGGTCGCCACCGGGGTCTTCGATCGCCATCCCGCGCTGCGGATGATCGTCGGGCACTGCGGCGAGATGCTGCCCTTCATGCTGGCCCGCATCGACGCGATGCTGCACGTGGACGGCCTGGCCATGAGGCCGTCGGAGTACTTCACGCGCAACATCTGGGTGACCACCAGCGGGCTGTTCAGCCTCCCGCCGGTCATGTGCACCGTGCAGGTGCTCGGGGTGGACCGGGTGCTGTTCAGCGTCGACTACCCGTTCGGCTCCAACGCGGCCGGCCGCGCCCTGCTCGACGCGCTGCCGCTCAGCCCGGACGAGGTGGCCAAGATCGCGGGGGGCAACGCCGAACGCGTCCTGGGTCTCAAGCCGACCGCAGCGTGATTTACGTCACGTCGGCGTTGCCAAAAGTTTGCGTCCGGCGGACTATTTACGGCACAATGTTGTTGTGAAAAACGTGCGATCGACTGACGGCCCCACCAAGGGCCAGGTCGCGCGGCTGATCCTGGAACTCGGGCCATCGACCGCCGCGACGCTGGGCAGCCGGCTCGGGCTCACCCCGGCCGCCATCCGGCGGCACCTGGACAACCTGCTGGCCGAAGGCCTCATCGAGACCAGGACGGCCAGGACGTACGGGAACCGGGGCCGGGGCCGGCCGGCCAAGGTCTTCGTCATCACCGACGCCGGGCGCAGCGCGTTCGAGCACGCCTATGACGACCTGGCCACGGGCGCGCTGCGGTTCCTGGCCGAGACGGCGGGCCCGGACGCGGTCGCGGAGTTCGCCCGCAGGCAGCTGGCCGACCTGGAGCGCCGGTACGCGCCGGTGGTGGCTCAGGGCGAGCTCGCCACGCGGGTCCAGGCGCTGGCCGAGGCGCTGTCCGCGGACGGCTACGCCGCCTCCGCCGGCCCGGCGCCCGCGATCGGCGGCCTGGTCGGGGGAACGTCGGGCGAGCAGCTCTGTCAGCACCACTGCCCGGTCGCCCACGTGGCGGCCGAATTCCCGCAGCTGTGCGAGGCGGAAACCGAGGCGTTCGGCAGGCTGCTCGGCACGCCGGTGCAGCGCCTCGCTACGATCGCGCACGGCGACGGGATCTGCACCACGCACGTCACGCACGTCACCGGCGCCGGGAAGGTCGGCCCAGTGAAATCTGTTATAGAACATGGCGTACCTATCGAAATAACCTCAGGGTCCGGAGGGCTCTTGACATGACCACCACCGCACAAGAACAGCTCGAAGGGCTGGGCACGTACCGGTTCGGCTGGGCCGACTCGGACGTGGCAGGCGCGTCCGCGCGCCGCGGCCTGTCCGAAGAGGTGGTCCGCGACATCTCGGCGCGCAAGAACGAGCCGGAATGGATGCTCGACCTGCGCCTGCGGGGCCTGAAGTACTTCGGCCGCAAGCCGCTGCCCACCTGGGGCGCCGACCTGTCGGAAATCGACTTCGACAACATCAAGTACTTCGTCCGCTCCACCGAGAAGCAGGCCGCGAGCTGGGACGAACTGCCCGCCGATATCAAGAACACCTACGACCGGCTCGGCATACCCGAAGCCGAAAAGCAGCGGCTCATCGCCGGGGTGGCGGCCCAGTACGAATCCGAGGTCGTGTACCACAAGATCAGGGAAGACCTCGAGGAAAAGGGCGTTATCTTCCTGGACACCGACACCGCGCTGCGCGAGCAGCCGGAACTGTTCCGCGAGTACTTCGGCACGGTGATCCCGCCGGGCGACAATAAGTTCGCCGCGCTGAACACCGCGGTATGGTCCGGCGGCTCGTTCATCTACGTGCCGAAGGGCGTGCAGGTGGAAATCCCGCTGCAGGCCTATTTCCGGATCAACACCGAGAACATGGGCCAGTTCGAGCGGAC
>PLIQ01000068.1:36610-41967 GCA_003140115.1 Actinomycetota bacterium
ATCGTGAAGAAGGACGCGCGCTGCCGTTACACCACGATCCAGAACTGGTCGGCCAACGTCTACAACCTGGTCACCAAGCGGGCCGTCGCCCAGCAGGGCGCGACGATGGAGTGGATCGACGGCAACATCGGCTCCAAGGTGACGATGAAGTACCCGGCGGTCTACCTGATGGGCGAGCACGCCCGCGGCGAGACCCTCTCGGTCGCGTTCGCGGGAGCGGGCCAGCACCAGGACGCCGGGGCCAAGATGGTGCACTGCGCGCCGAACACGTCCTCGACCATCGTGTCCAAGTCGGTGGCCCGGGCCGGCGGCCGGACCTCCTACCGCGGCCTGGTCAACGTGCAGGAGGGCGCCGAGCACTCCAGGTCCAACGTCAAGTGCGACGCGCTGCTGGTCGACACGGTGAGCCGCAGCGACACCTACCCGTACGTGGATGTCCGCGAGGACGACGTTGAGATGGCCCACGAGGCCACCGTGTCCAAGATTTCCGAGGATCAGCTGTTCTACCTGATGAGCCGCGGCATGACCGAGGACGAAGCGATGGCCACCATCGTGCGCGGGTTCGTCGAGCCGATCGCTCGCGAGCTGCCGATGGAGTACGCGCTCGAGCTGAACCGGCTGATCGAGCTGCAGATGGAGGGGGCGGTCGGCTGATGTCAGCTGGACTGCAGGGAGCGATTGAGTCCGCTCCCGTGACGAGGCTGCACGAGCACCGGTCCTACGATCCGGCGGACTTCGGCGTGCCCACCGGGCGCGAGGAGGAGTGGCGGTTCACCCCGCTGCGCCGGCTGCGCGGCCTGCACACCGATTCTCCGCCGGTACCGTCGCCGACGGCGCCCGTGGAAGTAGACGTGGACCCGGCCCCTGAGGTGAAGACCTCTTCGGCCGAACGGTCCGTGGTTCACGCCGCCCGCACCTTCATCCCGGCCGACCGGGTCAGCGCCTTGGCCTACGCCTCCTTCGAGGAGGCGACGGTGATAACGGTGCCCGCCGAGGCCGACGCGTCCCGGCCCACGGTCGTCACCGTGACCGGCCACGGTGGCCCGGGCTACGGCCACGTGCTGGTGCAGGCCGAGCCGTTCTCGCGTGCGGTGGTGGTGCTCGACCACCGCGGCAGCGCCACCTACGCCGACAACGTCGAGCTGGTGGTGGGCGACGGCGCCTCGCTGTCGGTGGTCAGCCTGCAGGACTGGGCCGACGACGCGGTGCACGTGTCGCACCACTACGCCACGCTGGGCCGGGACGCCCGGCTCAGGCACGCCGCGGTCACCCTCGGCGGATCGGTGGTCCGGCTCGGCACCGAGGTGCGCTACGGCGGCCCGGGCGGCGAGGCCGAGCTGACCGGCCTGTACTTCGCCGACGCGGGCCAGCACCTGGAGCACCGGCTGTTNNCTGCAGGGCACCGACGCGCACGCGGTCTGGATCGGCGACGTGCTGATCAGGCCGGAGGCCACCGGCACGGACACCTACGAGTACAACCGGAACCTGGTGCTGACCGACGGCACCCGGGTCGACTCGGTGCCGAACCTGGAGATCCTCACCGGCGAGATCGTCGGGGCCGGCCACGCCAGCGCCAGCGGCCGGCTCGAGGACCACCATTTGTTCTACCTGATGGCCCGCGGCATCCCGTTCCACGAGGCCCGCAGGCTCGTCATCCGGGGGTTCTTCGGTCAGCTGATCGACACCATCGAGGTGCCGGAACTGCGCGGCCGGATCACCGAGGCCGTCGAGGGAGAGCTGACCAGGTCGCTGCCTTCTGGAGCGGTGCGATGACCGAAACGAACACCCCCATCTACACCCGGGCCTGCGCGCTGTCCGACCTCCCCGTCGAGGGGGTCATCGGCGTCGAGGTCGCGGGCCAGCCGGTCGCCGTGGCGCGGGCCGGCGGCGAGGTCTTCGCGCTGCGGGACGTGTGCTCGCACGCGGAGGTGCCGCTGTCCGAGGGCGAGATCTACGACCACACGGTCGAGTGCTGGCTGCACGGGTCCTGCTTCGACCTGCGCACCGGCCAGCCCACCGGGATGCCGGCCACCGAGCCCGTGCCCGTTTACCCCGTCAAGATTGACGGCGACGAGGTCTACGTCGCCATAGCTAAGGAGTCATAGTGGCCACCCTCGAGATCCGCGACCTGCACGTCAGCGTCGAGGAGGCTCCGTCGTCAAGCCCAGGCGGCGTGCACCGGGAGATCCTGCGCGGCGTGGACCTGACCGTCGCCGAAGGGGAGACTCACGCGCTCATGGGCCCGAACGGCTCAGGCAAGTCGACCCTGGCCTACGCGATCGCCGGCCATCCGAAGTACCTGGTCACCAAGGGCACCGTCACGCTGGACGGCGAGGACGTGCTGACCATGCCCGTGGACTCACGCGCCCGGGCCGGGCTCTTCCTGGCCATGCAGTACCCGGTCGAGGTACCCGGGGTCACGGTGTCGAACTTCCTGCGGACCGCGGTCACGGCGGTGCGCGGCGAGGCGCCGAAGCTGCGTGACTTCGTCAAGGAACTGCGGGCCGCGATGGCCGCGCTGTCCATGGACCCGGCCTTCGCCGAGCGCAACCTGAACGAGGGATTCTCCGGCGGGGAGAAGAAGCGGCACGAGATCCTGCAGCTCGAGTTGCTCAACCCGAAGGTCGCGATCCTCGACGAGACCGACTCCGGCCTGGACATCGACGCGCTCAAGGTCGTGGCCGACGGCATCAACCGGTTCCGCGGCCAGCCCGGCCACGCGGTCCTGCTGATCACCCACTACCCCCGGCTGCTGCGACTGGTGAAGCCCGACTTCGTGCACGTTTTCGTGGGCGGGCGGATCGTCGAAGAAGGCGGCCCCGAGCTGGCCGAACGCCTGGAGAACGAGGGCTACGAGAAGTTCTCTGCCCTTGCCCATGGGGACGACGCCACGGAACCCCCGCGGACCACCAGAAGGGTCCCAGCGTGAGCGGCTTCCCGGAGCACCTCGACGTCGAGGCGATCCGGGCCGACTTCCCGGCGCTGTCCAGAACGGTGCGCAACGGGAACCCGCTGATCTACCTGGACTCCGGCGCGACCTCGCAGAAGCCGGTCCAGGTGCTGGAGGCCGAGCGGTCGTTCTATGAGCTGCACAACGGCGCCGCGCACCGGGGCGCGCATCTGCTCAGCGAGGAGGCCACCGAGATCTACGAGGGTGCGCGAGCGAAGGTCGCCGCGTTCCTCGGCGCGGACGTCGGCGAGATCGTGTTCACCAAGAACGCGACCGAGGGGATCAACCTGGTCGCCTACACGCTGAGCTCGTCGATCAAGCCTGGCGACGAGATCCTCATCACCGAGATGGAGCACCACGCCAACCTGGTGCCGTGGCAGCAGCTCGCGGAGCGGACGGGCGCGACGCTCCGCTGGTTCAAGGTGCTGCCCGACGGGCGGCTCGACCTGGACCCGCCGCTGATAACCGAGCGGACGAAGATCGTCGCGGTGAGCGGGCAGTCGAACGTAACCGGCGTGATTCCTCCCGTCGCCGAGCTCGCCAGGCTGGCGCACGAGGTCGGCGCGCTGGTGCTGGCCGACGGTGCGCAGCTGGTGCCGCATCACCCAGTAGACGTGAAGGCCCTGGACGTGGACTTCCTGGCCTTCTCCGGGCACAAGATGCTGGGCCCGCTCGGACTCGGCGTGTTGTACGGGAAGCGGGACCGGCTTGAGGCGCTTCCGCCGTTCCTGGCCGGGGGGGACATGATCGAGGTGGTGCGGATGGAAGGCTCGACGTTCCAGCCGCCGCCCGCGCGGTTCGAGCCGGGTGTGCCGCCGGCGGCGGAGGCCGCGGGTCTCGGTGCCGCCATCGACTACCTGTCCGGACTCGGCATGGATAACGTCGCCGCGCACGAGGAGTCGCTGACCGCGTACGCGCTCGACACACTGCGCGAGATCAACGGCGTGCGCATCCTCGGCCCGGACACCACCAAGGACCGGGGCGGCGCGGTGGCGTTCGAGGTGGAAGGCGTCCACCCGCACGACGTGGGCCAGGTGCTCGACGAACTGGGCGTCGCGGTCCGCACCGGCCACCACTGCGCCTGGCCGCTGCACCGGGCCCTCGGTGTGCAGGCCAGCACCCGGGCGACGTTCTACGTGTACAACAGCCACGCCGAGGTCGACGCGCTGGCCGACGGCATCCGTTACGCTCAGCGCTTCTTCGGCGCCCGGCAATAGGCGGCCCCCGTTCAGTGTTAACCGTGTTACCCCGGGGGACGGACCTCCGGGGAACTCCTACGAGGACGCGATGCAGCTCGAGTCGATGTACCAGCAGATCATCCTGGATCACTACCGCAACCCCCACCACAAGGGGCTGCGGGAGCCGTTCGACGCCGAAGTGCATCACGTCAACCCGGTCTGCGGCGACGAAGTGACGTTGCGGGTCACCCTCAAGGACGTCGATGGCGAGCCGGCGGTCGAGGACATTTCGTATGACGCGCTCGGCTGTTCGATCAGCCAGGCCAGCGCGTCGGTCATGAGCGACCTGGTCATCGGCAAGCCGGTGACCGAGGCGATGACGATCAGCCAGGCGTTCCTCGGGCTCATGCAGTCCAAGGGCCAAGGATCACCCGATGAGGGCGTGCTCGAGGACGCCGTGGCGTTCGCGGGCGTGTCCAAATACCCGGCCCGGATCAAGTGCGCGCTGCTGGGCTGGATGGCCTGGAAGGACGCGACCGCCAAGGCCATGGAGGCAGGACGATGACGGAGAACACGACGACCCAGGACACCGCGACCCAGGACGCTGCGACCCTGGACACGGGGCCGGAGGCGGCTGGAGAATTCACCGGCGAGCTCATCACCGAGCTCACGGCCGAGCAGGAGGACATCCTCGAGGCCCTGCGTGACGTGGTGGACCCTGAACTCGGCATCAACGTGGTGGACCTCGGCCTGGTCTACGGCGTCGATGTGGACGCCGAGCGGGTGGCGACCATCGATATGACCCTGACCAGCGCGGCGTGCCCGCTCACCGATGTGATCGAGGATCAGGCCCGGGAAGCCCTGGACGGAGTGGTGAGCGACTTCCGCATCAACTGGGTGTGGATGCCGCCGTGGGGTCCGGAGAGCATCACCGAGGACGGGCGCGAGCAGCTGCGCGCCCTCGGTTTCAACATCTGACGCGCGTCGGACCATCCGCCGCGCGGCCGCTTAGGTCCTGATGTAGAACGGCTCGGCGTGCNNTGCCCGGGCACCGACAGCCAGCCTCGGGACGCTTGGCGGACATCGGGAATGGTGTCCAGCGCGGTCCGGATCTCGGTCAGCAGCGAGACCGGGTCGGTCGGCGGCTGGCCTATCCGGACGTGAGCGCCGTCGGCTAGGACCAGCGTCGCGGCCAGGTAACCGACGCCCTCGGGGTAAATGGGCACGCT
>PLIQ01000168.1:0-9723 GCA_003140115.1 Actinomycetota bacterium
CACGTCGCCGAGGAAACCCCGCAGCAGCGCCGCGGTCCCCGCCACGTGCTCCGCCATCGTGCGCCGCGCCCGCTCGGGGTCGCCGGCCAAGATGGCCCACACGATGGCGGTGTGCTGGACGTTCGCGTGTTCCAGGTTGCGTTCCAGCATGGGGATGGCGTTGAGCAGGTCGACCAGCCGGACCCGGGCCTCGACCACGCTGGCGGTCAGCAGCGGTGATCCCGCCGCGTCCGCGATGGCCAGGTGCAGCCGCGTGTCCGCCTGCCGGTAGCCGGACGACCCGGCGTCGTGCATGGCGGCCAGGGACGCGGACAGGCTCTCCCGCTGCTGCCTGCTCAGGCTGGCCTTGGCCGCCATCTCGGCCGCGCCGGTCTCCACCACCCGCCGGAACGTCAGCGCGTCGTCCAGCTCGCCGCCGCCCATGTCGCGCGCGGTGCGGGTGAGCTCGTCGGAGACGAGCGGCTCGGGCTGGCGGATGATGAACGTGCCGCCGAACCGCCCGCGCTTGGTCTCCACGTAGCCGGCCGCGGCCAGCTCACGCAGCGCCTCCCGCAGGGTGATCCGGCTGACCCCCAGCCTGCGGGTCAGCTCCCGCTCCGGGGGCAGCCTGTCACCGGGCGCGTAGACGCCCAGCTTGACCCCTTCGAGCAGCCGCTCGACGGTCTCCTCGAAAGCGTTTCCCGTTCGTACCGCGCGGAACACCGCGGCGACGATGGCGGGCGAACCTCCCGGCACGAGCTAACTCCTGATCACCGATGCTGAGCACAGTGAGCACTGTATATCGTAGCGCTCACGCTGAATTAGATCATAGGCGTCAGGACACGGCTCCGGGCCGCGGCCCGCTCGGCCGCGGCGCTGGCCAGCGCGCCGAACAGCCGCACGTCATCGCCCTGCTCCGGGTGCCACTGGACGCCGAGGACGAAGCCGGCCAGGCCGCCGAGCTCGGAGGGACCCCGCTCGACCGCCTCGACCGTGCCGTCCTCCGCCCACGCGACCGCGCGCAGCCCGTCGCCGAGCAGGTCCACGGCCTGGTGGTGGTAGGTGGGCACGTCGAAGTAGCCCGGCTCGGGCATGACGCCGGCCAGCACGCCGTCCGCGCCGATCCGGACCCGGTGCCGCGCGTACACGCCCGGTGTGCCCTCGTGCCGCTCGTGGCCGACCAGGTCCGGCACGTGCTGGTGCAGCGTGCCGCCCCGGCACACGTTCAGCACCTGCATGCCGCGGCAGATGGCCAGCAACGGCACGCCCTGGGCCACCGCGGCGCCGGTAACGGCCAGGTCCCACGCGTCCCTGATCGGTATGGCGGGCTGCGTCTTCGGATGGCGCGGCTGACCGTACCGGGCCGGATCGATGTCCGGCCCGCCTGACACGACCAGGCCGTCCAGGCCCGCGACGGTCGCGCTGGCCTCGTCCTGGTCCCCGCCCGGCGGCAGCAGGACCGGCCGTCCGCCGCCCCGCCGCACCGCGTTCACGTACGCATACGGAAGCATCGCGGCCCGGGCCTTCCAGTTGCGCCAGGCCGCCTCGTCGTCATATGCGGTTATGCCAATGACCGGCGTCATCGTTGCCCCTTTGAGCTGATCCTCAGCCGCTACCCGGAAAAATCTTTAATATTCCGAACGACCATGGTTCGACGTCACCTTCCGTATTCACGGACCCCGTTGGCGACGCAGAATGGGCAGCGGCTGTCGGGAGACAGGTTAGCAGTGTTTCATCAGGTGCTTCGGAACATAATTTCAAGTCACGCCCTGTGATTACAGGATTATTCAGTGTATCGCCGCGCTCGTCGCCTCGCATACAAAACACAAAACTCGTCACGCACCGTGGTTTGTTCCGGCGCGGACCACGTTCAGGTCGGCCGGGTACATTGCCTGCGGAGAGGAGTGAGGATGGCCGTCGCAGTGCTGTTGCTCTGGGCGCTCACCGCCGGTGCTGGTTTCTACCTGCTGGTGACCAGTAACCTGCGCCGCAACCGCCCGGCCGCGTCCACGCCCGCGCCCGCCGCTCGCGCTCGGGCCGCCGCGCTCGCACCCGGCGCGTCCGCCGGACCCGATGCCCCTTCGGCACCCGATGCCCCTTCGGCGCGGGATCGCAAGCGCGCGGCCCGGGATCGGTGGGATCCGCCGTCGCTGATCGCTTCGCGGCAGGCCCCGGTGCTGCCCGACCTGCGGTCGCTGCTGGAGTTCGCCCATCCGGCCGCCGCCATCATCGGGCTGGCGTTCTGGCTCGGCTTCGCCCTGGTCCGCAACCAGGCGCTGGGCTGGATCGGGTTCGGGCTGGTCGCGGTCACGGCGAGCCTCGGGCTGGCCTGGTTCACGGCCAACCTGCGCGCCGCCCGCCGCGCCGACGCCCACTCGGCGCCGCGCTTCGCCGGCCGGGTCCTGGTCGTGCACGGCGCCGGCGCCGCCGTTACCGTCACGCTGGCCGCGCTTGCCGCCCTCGTCCTGCACGGCTAGCCGCACCCGGACAGGCCGGTGGCCAGTGCCGGCGGCGCCTACACGGATAGGAGGAGACGAGCGATCACTGAGCCTGGGAGCTTGATAAGGCTCATTGATCTTTCGGCTGCCGCAAGCACTGGCCACTACCCATGACTACGGGCCGGCGCCGGTTCCGGCTCAACGATCGCCGGGCCCGTAAGCGTGCGGTAATAACTTAGCCTCCGGCGGCTGAGAACCTGCCCCGGTTCGCGGTCGTTACCACCAAAGAGCCGCTGGGTACGATCGGAGCGGGGCGATGACCGGGCAAAGGATCTGCGACGTGGACAAGGCGGGCGGCCTGACCCGGCGCGAGGCGCTGGTGCTGCTCGGCGTCGGCGCCCTCGTCGCCGAGCAGGCCCTGCTGGACCGCTCCTCGTCCGCGAGCACCCCGAGTCCCCTTAACGCGAAGCTGGCCAGCACGCCCAACGCGAAGCCGATCCCCGGTGGCTACGCGCCGGACGGCACCGCGGGGCGTACCGCCGCGCTGCCGCTGGCCGACGTGCAGCTGCTCGACAGCCCGTTCCGCGACAATCAGGGCCGGAACACCGCCTATCTCCTGTTCCTGGATCCGGACCGGATGCTCCGCCCGTTCCGGCTGAACTACGGCGTCTTGTCGTCGGCGCAGCCGTGCGGCGGCTGGGAGCTGCCGACCTCCGAGGTACGCGGGCACACCACCGGCCACCTGATGTCCGCGCTGGCCCTGACCTACGCGAACACTGGCAGCGACGAGGCCCTGGCCCGCGGCCGTTACCTGGTCAGCGAGCTCGCCGCCCTGCAGGCTCGCGCGCGCCAGATGGGGTTCCACCCCGGGTACCTGTCCGCGTTTCCCGAGTCCTTCTTCGACCTGCTGGAGGAGGGCCGGTACGTCTGGTCGCCGTACTACATGATCCACAAGTACCTGGCCGGGCTGATCGACCAGTACCAGCTGGCCGGCGACGACCAGGCGCTCGACGTGGCGATCAAGCTCGGCGACTGGGTGGACTGGCGGACGGCGCGGCTGCCCTACGCGCAGATGCAGATGGTGCTGCAGAACGAATTCGGCGGCCTGCCGGAGGCGCTGGCCAACCTGTACACGATCACCGGCCGGGAGCGGTACCTGGCCGCCGCGCAGCGGTTCTACCACGCCCAGGTGCTCGACCCGCTCGCCGACGGGGTCGACCAGCTGGCCGGGCTGCAGGCGAACGTGACCACGCCGAAGATCATCGCGTGCGTCCGGATGTGGGAGGAGACCGGCAGCACCAAGTACCGCGACATCGCCCAGAACTTCTGGGACATCGTGACCGGGCACCACGTCTACGTCATCGGCGGGGCCGGCAACTACGAGCACTTCCAGCAGCCGGACGTGGTCGCCGGGCAGCTGTCGAACTTCACCTGCGAGAACTGCGTCAGCTACAACCTGCTCAAGCTGACCCGGCTGCTGCACTTCCACCAGCTGACCAGGACCGACCTGATCGACTACTACGAGCGGACGCTGTTCAACCAGATGCTGGGGGAGCAGGACCCGACCTCGCCGCACGGCTTCAACTGCTACTACACCGGCCTGTCCGCGGGCGCGTTCAAGCGCCAGCCGCTGAACTACTTCCCCCGCGGCAACCCCGACGTCTACGCCACCGACTACGACACCTTCACCTGCGACACCGCCACCGGGCTGGAAACGCAGGCCAAGTTCGCCGACACCATCTACACCCGCGACGCCGACGGCCTGTACGTCAACCTGTTCATCCCCTCCCGGGTCCAGGTCGCGGGGCTCGTCCTGCAACAGGCGACCGGTTTCCCCGACGACCCGGTCATCAGCCTGTCGGTGCTCTCCGGCGCGGCCACCATGACGCTGCGCGTCCGCGTCCCGGCCTGGGTCGACGGAACGCCCGTGGTGTTCCTCAACGGGGCGCTCATCGCGAACGGGGCCTTGCTCCCGGCCCCGTCGGCCGCCGGCCCGGCCCCGTCGGCCGGCGGCTGGATCGCCGTCCGCCGCCGCTGGCAGGCCGGTGACCTGCTGCAGGTCACGCTGCCGATGCGGCTGGCCTTCGAGCCCACGTCCGACCACCCCGCCGTGCAGGCCGTGACGTACGGCCCGGTCGTGCTCAGCGGCGTGTACCCCGCCAACCCCGGCGTGCTGACCCCGGCCCTGGAGACCGGCTCGGTCCAGCAGACGGCCACCCAGCCAATGACGTTCAGCGCCACCTCCGGCAACAAACCCGTCACGCTGGTCCCAGTAAGCCGCGCCGCCCACAAGTACTACAGCGTCTACTGGCAAACCACCTGAGCCAAACCACTTCGGAACGGCACCAATGTTCCATCGGTGCTGCCAGGACGACACCCATGTTCCATCGGTGCCGGCCCAGTCGGCGGTCGGCGGTCGGCGGTCGGCGCTCCAGGNNCTGTCCGGCCACCAGCGCCGGGACCGTGTGCACGGTGAAGTCGGCCGGGGTGATGGCGTCCAGGTCGTCCCACGGCACCGGGAACGAGACCGTGACCCCGGGCCGGGCCCGCGGGCTGTACGCCGCCACCACGCTGGCCCCGTGCGACCGGGTCGAGTCCAGGAACACCTTTCCGTCCCGGTCGTCCTTGATGAACGCCGTCGTGGTCAGGTCCGGGTCGAGCCGTTCGGCCCGCACCGCGATGGCCCGGGTGGCCGCGGCCGCGTCGTCGCCGCTCGCGTCGATCGGCACGTACACGTGCACGCCCTTGGCCCCGCTGGTCTTGACCGCGCCGGTCAGGCCGACCTCGGCCAGCGCCTGCCGGACCAGCTTGGCCGCCGCCACCGCCTGCCTGAACTCTCCGGACGGCGGATCGATGTCCAGCACCAGGTACGTGGGCCGGTCCATGTGCTCGGCCAGGAACAGCGTCGGGTGGTACTCCACCGCGCGCTGGTTGGCGAACCACAGCAGCGTGCGCCGGTCGTCGCAGAGCGCGTAGCGAACCTCGCGCTTGGACGACTCGGCCCACAGCGTCACGGTGCGGATCCATTCCGGCGCGTAGTCCGGCACGTTCTTCTGCATGAACGGCGGCTGCCCGCCGCGGACCCTGATCACCGACAAGGGCCGGCCCGTTAGACCCGGCACGATCAGCCCGGCCACCGCGTCCAGGTAGTCCACCAGGTCACCCTTGGTCGCGCCCGCCCCGTCGAACAGCGGCTCATCGAGATGGGTCAGCGCGACCCCGTCCCGTTCCGGCGTCGTCATGGCTCCCGTATACCCCGTTCCGCCGCGAAACACCAAGTACGGTGAGATCCCACGAAGACGATGACCGGAGGGGACCGGACCATGGCGTTCAGCGGCTGGCCGGAAGAGGCGCTGGATTTCTACGACGGGCTCGCGGCGGAGAACACCAAGTCCTACTGGACCGAGCACAAGGCGTTCTACGACGACAAGATCCTGCGCCCGATGACCGAATTGACCGAGGAACTCGCCGCCGAGTTCGGCGAGCCGAAGATCTTCCGGCCCTACCGTGACGTCAGGTTCAGCGCCGACAAGACGCCGTACAAGACTCACATCGGGGCCGTGGTCGGCGGCACCGGCTACCTCCAGCTGTCCGCCGAGGGCCTGGGCGCCGGGGCCGGCTTTTGGCAGATGGGACCGGACCACCTGGCCCGCTACCGGGCGGCCGTCGCCGACGACGGCCCGGGCGCCAAGCTCGAGGAGATCATCGCCGAGATCGAGCAGGCCGACGTCACCGTGCACGGCCACGGCGCGCTCAAGTCGGCGCCCCGCGGCTACCCCGTCGATCACCCCCGGATCGACCTGCTCCGCTACAAGGGCCTGACCGCCTGGAAGCAATGGCCCGTAGAACCCTGGCTGGAAACGCCGGCGGCTAAGGACCGCGTCGTCTCATTCTTCCGAACGACCCTGCCCCTTTGCTTCTGGCTCACCGATCACGTAGGCGGCCCGCAGTGAGCGAACCTGACGATTCCCTCCGGGTTTCCGACGCCGAGCGCGACGTCGTGCTGCGCACGCTGGGCGATCACGCCGCGGTCGGCCGGCTGACCCTGGACGAGCTCGAGGAGCGATCCGGCCGGGCGCTGGCGGCCAAGACCCGCGGTGAGCTGGCCACCCTGACCAGCGACCTGCCGCGGGAGGCGGGCCCGGCCAGCGCGCCGGCCCCGGTACCGCCCGCGCCGCGCAAGCCGGTGCGGTGGATGGTCGCCATCCTGGGCGGCTCGCACCGGCGCGGCCGATTCCGCGCCGTGGGCAGCATCAACGCCGTCGCGATCCTGGGCGGCGACGAGATCGACCTGCGCGAGGCCGAGATCGAGGGCGGCGAGCTCACCCTCAACCTCGTCGCCGTCCTGGGCGGCGAGAACATCTACGTTCCCGACTCGGTCGAGGTCGAGGTCGGCGGCTTCTCCCTCATGGGCGGCCATGAGGAGATCGGCACCGCGCGCCCGCCCCGGCCGGGCGCGCCGGTCATCCGGATCCGCGCGTACAACCTGCTGGGCGGCACCTCGGTCTACCGGCTCCCGCCGCAGGCCCGCGGCGTGAGCCTGTCCGAAGCCCGCCGCCTGGCCAAGTCCGCCGAGCGCGGCGAGCTGCCGCCCCCGGACTGAGGCGCCCGGNNCCCGGCCCGAGGCAGCCCAGCGCCGCGAACGCTCAGGATCCTCCGCAGGAAGTCACGATCGTGATCGTCCCGCCCTTGGCCGGGATCTGGGTGCCGTTGGCCAGCAGCACGGAGGTGGCCCCGTTCGTCGTCTGGAGTGTCCCGCAGTACGCGGCCGACGGCGTGACCAGGACGGCCGACGGGGCGGGGGACGAGGCCAGCAGGCTGAAGGCCAGGATGGCGAACGATCCCGCCACGGCGAACAACCCGCCGATGCCAGCCGCGACCATGGCCACCCTTAGCCGGCACCGGGCGGTCCTGGCCCCGTTGAGCGCGAGGTCGGCCATCTGCCGTCCGGTTAGCGGCTCGTCTACCTCCACCGTCGGGAAACCATTGGCCGCGAGGTAGGCGAACACCACCGCGCACAGGCCGAACGCCCCGGCCACGCCCAGGACCACCACGGTGATGACTTTCGCGGTCAAGGACGGCAGGCTGGCCAGCGTGGTGGGGCCCACGACGAAGCCGACCGTGGCGTAGGCGCCCAGGAACGCGGTGATCCCCGCCTGCCATTTCCCAGCCGAGGCCTGGACGACGTCTAGGACGTTGCGGTGTGCGTCGGACGCTTTGGAGGCCCAGTAGACGGCCTCGTCCTGCTCGTTAGCGAGCGCGCTGGTCATCGCGGATCGTTCCCTTCGGCAGATGCAGGTAAGCCCAGTAGCCGCAGCCGGACCGGCCGGATGGCGGCTGGTGAAGGTGTTCCTGGCCGCAGCGGCACACGATGACCTCGACGAGCTCGTTCGCGTCGTACCGGGGCTCGGTCGTGTACGAGACCCAGCCCTCGACCGCCTGCGGCTGGGCCGTGTCGGGCGTGGCCGGAGCCTGGGGCGGCGCGATCTGCTGGATATAGGCCACGCTCGGGCCGCCCGTGCCGGTGACGGTGGCCCAGGTCGTCGGGATGAAGAGGTTGATGCCGTCCTGGTGCGGACACCGAGGGCACGGGCCGAACAGGACGACCCCCTTGTAATAGCGGTTGAATTTCATCTGCAGCCGGATGGCGCGATCGACGAGCTCGGGATTGTAGGCGCAGAAGTCGCCTTTCGGATCATCCGCGGCGTGCGGGACGACAGGCTCCGCTCGGTCTGGATCAGTAAACGGCTCGTTCTCAGGCATAAGGTCCCACCCCTCGATAAGGCGGGCCGACTGCCCCGGCGCGCCCTTATACGAGTCTGACGCCCAGGCGTGCCTACGGGCCAGAGATGCCGCGCACGTACGCGAATTCACTCTCGTACACGTGCGCCGACTTGACCACCATCAGCAACCGGCCTACCGGATGCCCTAGCTCGCGAGCGACATGATGCTGCAGCGAGGCCAGCTCGACCAGGTTGCCGTAGCCCTTGGCCCCGAAGTCGATGCTGTGCGCGTAGCTGACCAGTTCCACCGCCCCGCCGGGCAGCCAGAAGTCCAGTAGGCTCACGCACGGGATGTAGCTGGTGTCGGTCCCGGGCTGGAACGTGGTGATGGCCGCCGAGCGCGTCGCCGGGTCCCGGCGCAGCCGGTCGATGACCCAGGCCACCTGGTCGCGCCCGGAGTGCTCGTAGTCGAACAGCCGGGTCGCGTAGCTGTCCGCCCCGCCGAGTTCGGCGACTGCCGAGTGGTCGGTGAAGTTGGCGTGCATCCAGGCCAGCCGCTCCGGCTCGGCGTGCCGGGCGATGATCTCGTCCGCCGGGTCAGGATGCTCGACGGCCAGCGTCACGTGCGAGATCTCGCGCACCGCCAGCCCGTCGTACCTGCTGGCCGTCCCGTCTGCCAAGATCCGCTCCGCCACCCCCAGCCACGCCTCCCCGATGGTCGTCGTGTGCAGGACCTGCGGCTCGTCCCCGGCCAGTGGTACGGTCACCCCCGCAGCCTACGCACCAGGGAGAAGCCGCCATGTCATCCACCGCGATCGCCGTCATCGGCTCCGGCGTCATCGGGCGCACCCTCGCCACCCGATTCGCCCAGTCCGGGCACGCCGTCACCTTCGGCGCCCGCACCCCGGAGAACGCCGACCTGGCCGCGTTCGCGCAGCAGATCGGCGCCCGAGTCACCGACGTCGGTACCGCGATCGACGGCGCCGACGTCGTGCTGCTGGCGATCAGTGGCGCCGCCATGACCGAGGCCGTCCCGGCCTTCGGCGCCCGCTTGGGCGGCCGGATCGTGATCGACGCCACCAACCATGTCGGCGGCCCGTCGCTGAACAGCCTCGCGGCGCTGGCCGAACACGCGCCCGCGGCCCGGCTGTACCGGGCCTTCAACAGTTTGGGCTGGGAGAATTTCGCCGACGCCCGTTACGGCGAAGAAACCGGCGACCTGCTGTATTCCGGCCCGGAAGGCGAATCGCGGGCTGTCGTAGCCGAACTGATCGGTGCCACCGGCCTGCGCCCGGTCTGGGTCGGCGACAACGACAAGGCGCAGCTCGTGGACAACTTCGTCGCGCTCTGGTTCACCCTCGCCTTCGACCGCGGCTGGGGCCGCAACCTGGGCTTCAGGCTCCTCACCCGGTGACAAATCCGGTTGTGCCGACTGTGGCTGCGACGGGCCCGGATTCCGCCGCGCCCGGCGAGCCGGCCCCGAAGCACGGAGCCCCGCCTAGCCCATGAGGCCCGTGTGTCTTATGGTGCGTCAGCGCATCACAATGTGGCCGGCCCGCAAAAGATCTTGGAGGATTCGGGCT
>PLIQ01000168.1:9728-18579 GCA_003140115.1 Actinomycetota bacterium
GTCTTAAATGGCCGTCACGCCGCCGGCTACGTCCCGAACTCCGCCCTGACCCCGAGCAGCCGCACCGCCCGCCGCCCGGTGAACCGCTCGAGCGCCGAAAGCGCCGCCTCCTCGATCACCGTCGCCTCCGAGCTGGGCGAGGCCAGTGTCACCCCGTGCGTCTGCGTAATGAACGGCGCGTACCGCACCTTCACCACCACCCGCACCGCCGGCCGCCCGTCAACGACCAGGTCCGCGGCGAGCAGCCCCGCGATCCGCGCCACCTCGGCCTGCACCTGGGACCAGTCGCCGATGTTCTGCTGGAACGTCTCCTCCTTGCCGTGCCCGCGGGCCACGTACGGCGAGTCGTCCACGTCGGCGTCGCCGCGGCCGCGGCCCAGCAGCACCAGCCACGGCCCCGTCATCGGCCCGAACACCGCGGCCAGCGCGTCCGGGTCGGCCGCCGCCAGGTCGCTGACCGTGCCGATGCCGAGCCCGGCCAGCTTCTTGGCCGTCTTGGCGCCGATGCCCCACAACGCGTCAGTCGGCCGATCACCCAGAACCGAGAACCAGTTGGCCGACGTCAGCCGGAACACCCCGGCCGGCTTGCCGAACCCGGTNNGAACGCCTCGTCCCAGCCGAGCACCTCCACCACCGCGCCGCTGGACCGCAGCACGTCCATCACCGTCGCCGAGACCTCCTCGTAGGCTTCCCGGTCCACCGGCAGGAACACCGCGTCGGGCAGCCGCCGCGCCGCGGTCCGCAACGGCAGCCCGGAGTGCACGCCGTGCTCGCGGGCCTCGTACGACGCCGTGCTAACCACGCCCCGCTTGGTCGGGTCGCCGTCGCCGCCCACCACCACCGGGCGCCCCCGCAACTCGGGATGCCGCAGCACCTCGACCGCCGCGATGAACTGGTCGAGGTCCGCGTGCAGCACCCACCGGGTCACGCCCAAGTCTTACCCGGTGAGCGCCTGGTGACGAACCCCCGGGGTCGGCCGAGTACGTTTCATGCCTGCCGCACGGCCTTTGTCGGGAATGTTCCGGCCTCACCTTGCGCAAACTTCTCGTTTGCCTAGGAATACCCGCGTAACGTACTTCCCGCGGCCGGACAAGCGGAGGATGATCGGCGGCATGCGCACCGGTTTCATTGTCGACGGGATTGACAATGCTGAGTTCACCGATCATTGACCTTGCTATTGGGCTGACGTTCGTGTTCGGCGTTACTGCCGCGCTCGCCTCTTTGGTCACCGAGTTCATCGCCCGTTTCCTCGGCCTGCGCGGAGAGTACCTGCTCAGCGGCCTCCGCGAACTCGTCGACAGCGGCGAGAAGCCCACGGTCCTGACCAATGCGGCGACGGACTACGACACCATGCGGACTTTGATCACGAGCCCGGCGTCTGACGCCCCGAAGCCGTCGGTGACCGCTGCTCTGCTCGGGGGCCCGATCCTGGGCAATCAGGGCGTCGTCGGCACGCTCACCAGCCGGAACCTGACGCTGGATAAGGCGATCGGGACGAAGGACGGTAGCCTGGCCAAAATAACGTCCGCATCCGGGAGCAAGCGGTCTGACCTCAGAAGCCTGCCCTCGTATATTTCGTCGAGGTCTTTCGCCGACGCCGTCATCGACCTGGTGGTGCCCAATGCGCAAGGGCAGACCACCATGGCTACCATCCAGACGAACATCGGCAAACTCCCCGACCCATTCAAGACGTCGCTCGGGGCGCTCGCCAAGAATGCCAACGGTGACGTCACCAAGTTCCGCACGTCCGTCGAGCAGTGGTACGACGACCATATGGACCGCGTGTCCGGCTGGTACAAACGGCGCACCGCCTGGATCACCCTCGTGTTCGGGGCCATCATTGTCGTGCTGCTCAACCTCAATGCCCTCAGTATCGGGCGCACGCTTTACACCGAGAACGCGGTCAGCGCCGCCGTCAGCAGCGTGGCGGCGAAAACCACGCCTTGCACCACGGTGAGCCAGGATTGCCTGAGCACGCTCGACGGCGACCTGTCGGCCGCGGCCTCCTCCGGCCTGCCGGTCGGCTGGGGCACCGTCCGAGCCTGCAAGGAGCAGGGTGTGCACTGCGGCTGGTGGCAGCAGCGCGGGATCCTCAGCCCGTCCGGCAGTGTCGGCTCGCAGGCCGCGCAGGTGCTGGTGGTCCTGCTCGGCTTTCTCGTCATGATCGTCGCGCTGCTCCCTGGCGCCCAGTTCTGGTTCGGCCTGCTGAGCAAGCTCGGCACGCTGCGGTCCACCGGCCCGAAGCCCGCCACGGCCGCAAGCACCGCCGTCAGTCTGACCGTCAGTCCGCCGGCTGCGGCCCAGGTCTCATCTGCGGCGCCGAATCCACCGGACTGACACCGGACTGACACCGGCCTGCGCGGCCTGGTAACCGCGGCACCCGCCACGGTCCGTTCGATAGAAAATTGCTTTTGATCTGACCAGACCCGGTCCGAAACAATGACCTGGTGCTGCTGACCATCACCACCACCCGCGCGCCCGCGACGGACCTGGGGTACCTGCTGCACAAGCACCCAGGGCGGCTGCAGACGTTCAACACCGCGGCGGGTGCGGCGCACGTCTTCTACCCCGAGGCGAGCGACGGGCGCTGCACCGCCGCGCTGCTGCTCGAGGTCGACCCCATCGCCCTAGTCCGCAGCAGGACGAGCAAGACGAGCAAGACGAGCAAGACGAATACCAGCGACGGCGAGCTCGCGCAGTACGTCAACGACCGCCCGTACGCCGCCTCCAGCATGCTCGCGGTGGCCCTCAAGGAGGCCTTCCGCACCGCCCTGACCGGCCGCTGCGACGCCCGGCCCGAGCTCGCCCAGGACAAGATCCCGCTGGAAGTCCACGTGCCCGCCCTGCGCTGCCGCGGTGGCACGGAGCTGGCCAAAACCGTCTTTGAGCCCCTCGGCTGGACCGTGACGGCGCAAAACCAGCCCCTCCAACCGCAAGAGTGGGGCCCGTCGAACTACCTGGATCTGCGCCTGACCGGCGACCTGCGGCTGGCCGACGCGCTCAATCACCTGTACGTCCTGCTGCCCGTGCTTGACGACGCCAAGCACTACTGGGTGTCCCCCGAGGAGGTGGACAAGCTGATCCGGGCCGGCGGCGACTGGCTGGCCGCCCACCCGGGCCGCGACCTCATCGCCCGCAGGTACCTGTCGCACCAGACCAGGCTCACCCGGTCCGCCCTGGCCCGGCTGGCCGAGGCCGATGACACCGAGCCGGAAGCACTCGACAACGCGGTCAGCGACGAGGAGGACACTCGCAAGCCGCTGGCCGTCCAGCGCCGCGAGGCCATCCTGGCCGTCCTGCGCGAAGCCAGCGCCCGCACCGTCGGCGACTTCGGCTGCGGATCAGGCGTGCTGACCAGGGCCCTGCTCGCCGAAAACCGCATAACAAAGGTCGTCGCCGTCGACGTGTCCGCCCGGGCCCTGCANNTACCGCGACGACCGGCTGGCCGGACTGGACGCGGCCGTGCTGATGGAGGTCATCGAGCACGTCGACCCCGAGCGCCTGCCCGCCCTGGAGCGCGCCATCTTCGGCTTCGCCGCCCCCGCCGCCGTGCTGGTCACCACCCCGAACGCCGAGTACAACCCGCAGTTCGCCACGCTCCCCGCGGGCGCGAAGCGCCACCCCGACCACCGCTTCGAGTGGACCCGCGCCCAGTTCCGCGCCTGGGCCGAAAACACGGCCCGCGACCACGACTACCAGGTCCGCTTCCTGCCCGTCGGCCCCGAACACCCCGACGCCGGCTCGCCCACCCAGCTGGCCGTCTTCACGAAGGCGAAACCGTGACCGAGCTGAGCATCCCCGAGCTGAGCCTGGTCCTGCTGGTCGGCGTGACCGGATCGGGCAAGTCGACGTTCGCCCGCGCGCACTTCAAGCCAACCGAGGTCATCGCCTCGGACTTCTGCCGCGGGCTGGTCGCCGACGACGAGAACGACCAGGCCGCCACCCCGGCCGCGTTCGAGGTGCTGCGGTTCATCGTCGGCCAGCGCCTCAAAGCAGGCCGCCTGACCGTGGTCGACGCGACCAACGTGCAGCCCGAGGCCCGCCGCGACCTGGTCCTGCTGGCCCGTGAGTACGACGTGCTCCCGGTGGCCATCGTCCTGGACCTGCCGGAGCGGCTGTGCGCCGAGCGGAACGCCCACCGTCCTGACCGCGACTTCGGCCCGCACGTGATCCGCCGTCAGCGCGGCCAGCTGCGGCGCCATCTCAAGGGCCTGGGCCGCGAGGGGTTCCGCACCGTCCACGTGCTGCACACCCCCGACGAGGTACAAGCGGCCACGATCACCCGAGCCAAGCTGTTCAACGACCTACGCCACGAGAACGGCCCCTTCGACGTCATCGGCGACGTGCACGGCTGCCGACCCGAGCTGGAGCAGCTACTGGACAAGCTCGGCTACGCCATCGACCGCGACGCCGCCGGCCGCCCGGTCAGTGCCAGCCACCCCACGAGACGCGCGATCTTCCTCGGCGATCTGGTCGACCGCGGCCCCGACACCCCTGGCGTGCTGCGCCTGGTCATGGGCATGGTGGCCGCCGGGACCGCGTTCTGCGTGCCGGGCAACCACGAGGCCAAGCTGCTCAAGGCGCTGCGCGGCAAGAACGTCAAGCGCAGCCACGGCCTGGACGCCTCCATGGAGCAGCTCGACGCCGAGCCCGAGGAGTTCCGCGCCCAGGTCGACCGGTTCATCGACGGCTTGATCAGCCACTACGTGCTAGACGGCGGCCGCCTGGTGGTGGCCCACGCCGGCCTGGTCGAGCGCTACCACGGCCGCGCCTCCGGCCGGGTCCGCGAGTTCTGCCTGTACGGCCAGACCACCGGCGAGACCGACGAGTACGGCCTCCCGGTCCGGTACCCGTGGGCCCAGGAGTACCGCGGCCAGGCCCTGGTCCTCTACGGTCACACCCCGGTACCGGAGGCGGAGTGGCTGAACAACACCTTGTGCCTGGACACCGGCTGCGTCTTCGGTGGCCGTCTTACCGCCCTGAATTATCCCGAACGGACCCTGGTCTCAGTCCCCGCCACCCGCGTCTACCACCCCCCGGCCAAGCCCTTCCCAACCCCCGCGCCCTCCGCCGAGGGCCCCGCCCACCGCGAGCCAGACGTCCTCGACATTGGCGACGTGTCCGGGTCCCGTGTCATCGAGACCGCATACCTCCCGCGCGTCGGCCTCCGCGAGGCCCACGCCGCCGCCGCGCTCGAAGTCATGAGCCGGTTCGCCCTCGATCCCCGCTGGCTCCTATACCTGCCGCCCACCATGAGCCCCGTCGCCACCTCCACCCGCGAGGACCTGCTCGAGCACCCCGAGCAAGCCTTCGCCGCCTACCGCTCCGACGGCGTGCAGGCCGTCCTGTGCGAGGAAAAGCACATGGGCTCCCGCGCCGTCCTCCTGATCTGCCGCACTCCCGCCGCGGCCCACTCCCGCTTCGGCGTCCCCCCCATCCCACCAGCAGCGCAAGCCACCCCCGCCTCGCCAGCNNAGCAGCCCAAGCCACCCCCGCCTGCGGTGCCATCTGGACCCGGACCGGCCGTCCGTTCTTCCCCGCCGCCCTGACCGCGGAGCTGGCCGACGGGGTCCGCGCCGCGGCCGAGCAAGCCGGGCTGTTCAGCGAGCTGGACACCGGATGGCTGCTCTTCGACGCCGAACTCCTGCCCTGGAACGTCAAGGCCGGCCAGTTGCTCCGCGACCAGTACGCCGCGACCGGCGCCGCCGCCCGGGCCTCGCTGCCCGCCGCCGTCGCCGCGCTGGAGCAGGCCGCCGCCCGCTCGCTCCCCGCCGACGGCCCGGCGGTCGACGCCCTCCTGAACCGGACCCGCGCCCGCCTGACGAACGCCGCCGCGTTCACCGCCGCCTACCTCCGCTACTGCTGGTCCACCGACGGCCTGTCCGGCGTGCGCGTCGCCCCGTTCCAGGTCCTCGCCACCGAGGGCACCGTCTACCACGAGCGTCCGCACACCTGGCACCTGGACGTCGCGGACCGGCTGGCCGCCGCGGCCCCGGACCTGATCGCCACGACCCGGCGCCTGCCCGTCGATACCAACGATCCCGCCTCGGTCGCCGCGGGCACGCAATGGTGGGAGGACCTGACCGCCGCCGGGGGAGAGGGCATGGTGGTCAAGCCCGCCGCCAACCTGACCNNGGCCTGAAGGTCCGCGGCCGGGAGTACCTGCGCCTCATCTACGGCCCCGACTACACCGAGCCGGCCCACCTGACCCGGCTGCGCCAGCGCGCCCTCAGCCACAAGCGCTCCCTCGCCCTGCGCGAGTACGCCCTAGGCCTGGAAGCGCTGGACCGCCTGGCCCGCGGCGAGCCCCTGTGGCGCGTCCACGAATGCGTCTTCGCCGTCCTAGCCCTAGAATCCGAGCCCGTCGACCCCCGCCTCTAACCGGCCCGTCTGCTGGCCCCGTCCGTTAGCGTTGGCATGTGACCGTCATCGGCGTTCCCTACCACCTGGACGAGTACCTGCCCGACCTTGACCTCACGCCCGAGCCCGCGGAACTGGTCACCCCCGAGCTGCCCGCGGGCGAGATCTGGTCGCGGCTCGCCGTCCTGTACGCCGCCGTGGCCCGCTCCGTGACGCGCGGCCGCGGCGACGACGGACGCCCGGTGGTCGTGGCCAGCGGGGACTGCCTCACCGCGCTCGGCACGGTCGCCGGGCTGCAGTCGGGCGGCGCCGACCCGGCGATCGTCTGGTTCGACGCGCATGGTGACGTGCAGACGCCGGAGACGACCTCCTCCGGCTACCTGGCCGGCATGTCGCTGCGCCTGCTCACCGGGTACCGCCCGGAACTTATCGCCAGCCGGCTAGGGCTCAGGCCGGTGCCCGAGGACCGGATCGTGCTGGTCGGCGCCCGCGACCTGGACCCGCCCGAGGCCACCTACCTGGACCAGGCCCCGATCCGCCGCTGCCAGGTCACCGACCTGCCCGTCGCCGAACTCCCAGACGGCCCGCTCTACGTGCACGTCGATCTCGACGTGGTCGACGGCGCCCAGCTCCCCGGACTGCGTTACCCCACGCCGGGCGGCCCGGACATCGGACAGGTCGCCGACGCGCTGAGCCTGCTGCTCGGCACCGGCCGCGTCGCGGCGGTCGGCATCGCCTGCAGCTGGCTCCCCGGCCACGGAGCCGCCCGCCTCATCGCTCCGTACCTGGAGATCGCGCTAGCCAACGCCTAAGCGGGGCTTATTCCGCGTAGGTGCGCATCAGCCGCAGCGCCGTGGCGCCGTGCGGTCCGGTGGCCCTCAGCCGCGACGAAGCAGGCGCGAGCCGACGCGCCGCGACCCGGCAGAAATCACCCGCCGGACCCGCGATGCCCGACTCGGCCTCCGCCGGGCCGAACTCCCACACCGCCTCGCCGTCCGGCGCGACCAGCTCGCACCGCACCGGCGTCGGCGGCTCCCCGGCCAGCGTCATCGCGTACGGCAGCGTGCGATGCGCCAGCCAAGCCACGTGCCGCAGCCGTTCGGTGTCAGGGAACTCCACGCCGAACGGCCCGGTGATGTCCAGGCCGTGCGCCCAGTGCTCAGCCAGTCGCGTGGTGGCCAGCGTGGCCGGCTTGACCGGTGCCGCCACCCACGCCAGCGCCCGGTCCGGATCCGCGCCCCGCAGCGCGTCCAGCGCCGCTCGCCGGGCCCGCTGCCACCGCCCGAACACCACGCCCGGCCCCGGCCCGCGCTCCGCGCTGACCAGGAAAGCGACCCTCTCGTCCACCGTCCCGCCGCCCGTCCGCCCCGGGCCGGTCCGCAGGTCGCCGCCCGACGCGCTAACCACGACCGATTCCTCGGACTGGGCCAGATGCAGCACGACGTCGGCCACCGTCCACCCGGCCGCTCCCGAAGCCGACATCCACTGGGCCTCGTCCAGCCCGCCCAGGATGCCTTCCAGCCGTTCCTGCTCCGCGGCCAGGTCGTCAAAGACCGTCATGCCCAGGACTATCGCACACCAGCGTCGCGACAAACATCGCCCGCCGTGGGTATTAATTGATCATGAACGCGAGCGTTGCCGACTACGCCGAGCACCTCACCGAGGCGGACCTGCGGCTGCTGTCCGCCGTCGCCTCCGTCGCTGACGGCGCGCCACCCGCGCCCGGCGGCGCAAAACCCGGACTGGCCAGCGACCGGTCGGCGATCGAGGCTCTGCTCGCCGATCCGCGGGTGTTCGAAGCCGTCTTCGGGCGGGCCGCGGTGGCGGCCGGCCAGGCCGTCCTGGTGTCTCCGTTCCTGGCCTTCGGCGTGGCGGTGCACCGCGCGGCGGCCGATCTGTCCGACCTGGATTACCTGCCGGAAAGGTCGGGACGCCAGCGGGTGCCCGTATTTGACGCGCCTGAATTGCGCGACTTCCTCGGTTCCGCGGCCCGCCGGCTGTTCCTGGCCGAACTGCTGGCGTCCTTCACCCGAGTGACCAGCGGGCGTTACCGGGTCCAGTCCGGCGGGCGGTCGCGCACGCGGAGGTTCAGCGAGCTCGACCCGGTACGGCTGGCCGGGATGCTTGAGGCGGTGCCGGAGGAATCCCGGCCCGGCATCTACCGCAGGCTCGGCGACGTCTCACTGTTCCTGGCGGGCGTGTTCCCCGACTACGCGGCCGCCCACGCGTTCGGTCCGCTGGACGCCGGCCGGCTGCTGCGCTCGGCCCGGGTTCCGTCGGGCGAACGGGACGAGCTAGCCGCCGCCCCCGCCCTCGAACTGCTGGAGTACCTCGGCGCCCGGTGGTACCGCGCCGCGCTGGCGGCTGCCCCGGTCCGGACCGCGAACCTGGCCGTCGTCGGCGAGGTCGCGGCCCGCTTCCGCCAGGCCAGGCGGATCCTCAACCACCTGGCCGATCGCTACCTCCTCGGCCCCGACAGCCCCTGGTTCGC
>PLIQ01000578.1 GCA_003140115.1 Actinomycetota bacterium
TATTTACGCCGAACGCAGCGTGGTTCCACCCCCCCGCCCCCGTCCCGCCTACCCTCGGTAAGGTCGGCTCATGGAGTATCGCGCACTGGGCCGGTCGGGCCTGCGGGTGTCCGTGCTGACTATGGGCACGATGACGTTCGGCGGCACCGGAGAGTTCGCCGACGTGGGCTCGACCGACGTCGAAGAGGCCGAACGCCAGGTCGACATGTGCCTGGACGCCGGGATCAACCTCATCGACACCGCCGACGTGTACTCGGCCGGGCTGTCCGAGGAGATCCTGGGCCAGGTCCTCCGCGGCCGGCGGGACCGGGTGCTGGTGGCCACCAAGGTCCGGATGGGGATGGGCCGCGGCCCGAACGATTCGGGGCTGTCCCGCCATCACATCATCTCCGGCTGCGAGGCCAGCCTGCGCCGTCTGGGCACCGACCACATCGACCTGTACCAGGTGCACGAGTGGGACGGCCAGACCCCGCTGGAGGAGACCCTGCACGCGCTGGATGACCTGGTCCGGTCGGGCAAGGTCCGCTACGTCGGCGCCTCTAACTACAGCTCCTGGCAGCTGATGAAGGCGCTGGGCATCGCCGGCCGGCTGGACCTGGCGCCGCTGGTCAGCCAGCAGATCTACTACTCGCTGCAGGCCCGCGAGGCGGAGTACGAGCTGATCCCGCTGGCCGTGGACCAGGGCCTGGGCGTGCTGGTCTGGAGCCCGCTGGCGGGCGGGCTACTGTCCGGCAAGTACCGCCGGAACCACCAGCCCCCGGTCGGCTCCCGCCAGCTGTCCGACTGGGGGGAGCCGCCGATCTACGACCCCGAGGGCCTGTACGACACCGTGGAGCTCCTGATCGCCATCGCGGAGCAGCACGAGGTCTCGGCCGCCCAGGTAGCCCTGGCCTGGACCCTGGGCCGGCCCGGCGTGACCTCGCTGGTCATCGGCGCGCGCTCCGGCGATCAGCTAGCCGACAACCTCGAGGCGGCGTCCCTCACCCTCTCCGACGAGGAACGGGCCCGGCTCGACAGGTCCAGCGCCCCGCCGCTCATCTACCCCTACTGGCACCAGGCCAAGACCGCCCGCGACCGGCTCTCGCCCGCCGATCTCACCCTGCTCGGCCCCTACCTCGGCTGACCGGCCCCGGTTCGCCCGCCGCAGGGTGCTCAGCGCGATGCCCGCCAGGATGGCCGCGCCGCCCAGGGCCTGCCGCGGGCCCACCGGGTTGGCGAAGAACACGATCCCCGCCATCGCGCCGACCAGCGGCTCAAGGTTGAGGAACGCCCCGGCCACCTCGGCCGGCACCCGGCTCTGCCCGTAGGCGAACAGCGTGAACGGCGCCAGCGTGCCGGCCAGCGCCAGCGCGGCTACGGCCAGCACCGGACCGGGACCGGACGGCGCGGCAGGCGCGCCCTCGGTGATCACGGTGAAGGCCACCGCGCCCAGCGCGGCCCCGAGGAACTGCACCGCGGTGACCGCGACCGGATCCCGGCCGGGCAGCAGCCGGGTCTGCGACACGGTAAAGGCGGACGACAGCAGCAGCGAGGCCAGCACCAGCGCGTCGCCGCGCACGCTCGCGCCCCCGCCCCCGCCGCCCGCGGTGACCAGTCCGACCCCGCCGAGCGAGACCGCGAAGCCCGCCCACGCCGCCGGCCGCGCCACGGTCCGGTACCACACCGCCGCGATGACCGCCACCAGCACCGGCACCGCCCCCACCAGCAACGCCGCGTGGGTGACGCTGGTCCGGGTGATCCCCGCGTTCTGCACCACGACCGACCCGCCGTACCCGACCGCCCCGGAAACCAGCACCCGCGCCTCCAGGATCCGCCCGCGCCCTTGCCAGCCGCGCCGTCCCGAGCCTCCCGACCGCAAGCCGCCCCGGCGCCGCGCGACCGGCAGCAGCACCGCCGCGGCCAGGCCGAACCGCACCGCGGTCAGCCAGCCCGGGGCCAGCCACTCCAGAGCCAGCTTGGACAGCGGCACGGTAGTGCCCCACAGCAGCCCGGCCGCGACCAGGGCCGCGAAGGCGTGACGACGGTTGGTGTTCATCTCGTCATGGTCACCGATAGCGGCACAGAATTTGTCAGTGAGCGCTAACAACGACATAATATTTTGTACCATGGCCGTTTCACTTGATGAAATTGACGTCCAGCTGCTAACCGCGCTGCAGGAGGACGCCGACCGGACCAACGTCGAGCTCGCCCGCCTGGTCGGCCTGTCACCCGCGGCGACCCTGCACCGGGTCCGCAGGCTGAAGGAGTCCGGCGTCATCCGCGTCATCAGCGCCCAGCTCGACCCGGCTGCCTGCGGCTTCGCGCTCCAGGTCTACGTGGCGGCCACCCTGGCCCGGCACGACGTCCGCTCATCCCAGAAGTTCGACGACCTGATCCGGTCCCTGCCGCAGGTCATCGCCGCGGACACCGTGGCCGGCGAGACCGACTACCTGCTCACGGTGGTGGCCCGCGACGTCGCCGAACTGCAGCAGGTGCTGGCCAGCCTGGCCACCCGCGGCGGGCAGCGGCTGGTCACCTACCTGCGGCTGGACGAGATCAAGCCCCCGTCCCGGCTGCCGCTGAGCCCCATCTAGGCCCGACCCGATCCCGTCCGTAGCGCCGGACGAACGCGCGCAAGATCGCGGGCGGGTGGCTGACCTCGCTGTTCCAGGCCAGGTCCTTGAGCCCGTCGGCCTCGCTGGGGTCGAAGTAGCCGGCGTGCTTGTACACGTCGATCCGGGTGCACATGCCCACGGCATCCAGCTCGGGATGGAACTGGGTGGCGTAGACGTTGGCGCCGACCCGGAACGCCTGCACCGGGCAGCCGGCCGAACTGGCCAGCAGCACGGCCTGCCCCGGCAACTCGCTGACCGCTTCCTTGTGCCCGGTGAACGCGTCGAACTCCTCGGGCAGCTCCCGCAGTAGCGGGTCGCCCCGGCCGGCCGTGGTGAGCGTGACCCGGACCAGGCCGGCCGGCTCGCTGTACCGCCGGCCGAGCACCGCGCCCTGGTGGCTGGCCAGCGACCCGATGCCGTAGCAGGCGCCCAGGAACGGGAAGTCGGCTCCGACCACCGCGTCCAGCAGGCGGCTCAGGTCGGCCTCGACCCGCCGCTGCACCGGCGATTTCTTCTCGTCCGGGTCGGTGTAGTTGAACGGCCCGCCGCCGACCCAGATCCCGGACCAGTCCCGCAGGTCGAAGTCCCCGAGCGCCCGCTGGTCCAGCCGGATCCGCCGCAGCTCGCCCTCGCCCAGCCCGGCCAGGGATCCGAAGGACTCGTACTCGTTGTCGGCCGCGGCGTCGTCGGCGCGGATGGACAGCAGCAGGAACGGTTCCACCCGAACACATTAGTCCACCACGGCGGGAAGCCGGCCGCCCCGCGCCCGGCGGATGACGTGCCGCCGGAACAACTCGGCCGCCGGGAGCATGCGCCGCTCCGCGGGCCAGGTCAGCCAGATCTCCCGGGCCGCCCCGGGATCGGCGATCTCGCGGTAGACCACCGGCCCGGCCGCCGATTCCGGTGACCCGGCCCGGGGCGCCGGGACCACCGCGACGCCCAGGCCCGCCGCGACGAAGCCCCGGACGTTCGACAGGTCGTCGCCCTCGAAAACGACCGCGGGCCGGAAGCCGGCCGCCTCGCACAGCTCATCGGTCAGCCTGCGCAGGGCCGAAGCGGGCCGCAGCGCGATGAAGGGCTCCCCGGCCACGTCGGCCAGCCCGACGCGCGCCGCCTCCGCCAGCCGGTGATCGCGCGGCACGGCCAGGCGCAACGGCTCGAGCGTGATCAGCGCCGTGTGCACCCCCGCGTCGGCCGGGACCCGGCGGGTGCCGATCTCCACGTCGGCGTTCCCGCCGTCCAGCGCCGCCGACTGCGGCTCGTCCCGGACCTGGGTGAGCCGGAAACCGACCCCGGGGCGCGTGGCCCGGAAGCTGCGCACCAGGTCCGGCACCAGCCAGGTGCCCAGGGACTGCTGGAAGGCCAGCACCACGGTGCCGGTGTCGGGGTCGATGAGCTGGCTGACCGCGGCGAGCCCGTCGTCGAGGTGATGCAGCAGCGCGTCCAGATGCGGCTTGAACACCGCGCCCGCGTGCGTCATCCGCAGCGTCCGCCCGCTGCGGCGCAGCAGCGGCGTCCCGATCTCGGCCTCGAGCCGGGCCAGGGCGCGCGAGACGCCGGACTGCGTGACCGGCTCGGTGTCGCTGACCTCGGTCACCGTGGTCCCGTCGGCCACCTGCTGGAGCCAGCGCAGCGCATCGGTATCCATACCCATGACCATAACTCATACGTCACTTGATACCCAGTCATTGGACGCATGGGTCAAGGTCGCGCACACTAGCAAGCGAACCTAGTTATGTTTGGAGTAAGAGCAAATGCCGACGATCACTCGCCCGCGCACTCCGTTGCTGACCGCGCTCCGCGGTCAGCTCGAGCACAGCCGCGATGCGCGCACCACCCGCAAGGCCCTTCAGCGCGAGATCGCGACCTACACCAGCCAGTCCGACCTGGACGACCTGCACGCGATCCTCAACCGGTACACCGGGGAGGAGACCGCGGACATCCGCCGCATCCTCGCCCGCCACACCGCCTGAGCCCCCCGAGCCCCGCCCGCGCTACCGTTCCGCCATGACCAAGCGCCCGAAAATCACCGTGCTCGGCAGCTTGAACATGGACATCTCGGTGACCGTGCCCCGGCTGCCTGCCCCGGGCGCCACCGTGCTCGGCTCCGCGGCCCGCTTCACGCCGGGCGGCAAAGGCGCCAACCAGGCCGTCGCCGCGGCCCGGCTGGGCGCCGACGTGCGGATGGCCGGCTGCGTCGGCGACGACGACTTCGGCCGCCGGCTGCTGGCCGCGCTGCGAGCCGAAGGGGTCAACGCCGACGCCACCCGGGTCGTCCCCGGCGTGCCGACCGGCCTGGCCATGATCGCGGTGGACGAGGCGGGGGAGAACCTGATCATCGTCGCCCCTGGCGCCAATCATCAGGTCGGCTCGCCCGAGGTGGCCGCCGCGTCCGACGGTCCCCGCGACATCCTGGTCATCAGCGCCGAGATCCCCGCCCCCGCGATCACCCAGGCTCTGGCCCAGGCAGGCCCCTGCATTCTGAACCTCGCCCCCGCGCCGCAAAACGCGGCCGAACTGGTCGCCGCGAGCGGCGAGGACCTCGACTGGCTGGTCGTCAACGAATCAGAGGCGGCCGCCGTCCTGGGGCACCCCGTCAGCGGCCTGGCCAACGCCAAGAACGCCGCCGCCGAACTGGTCGCCCGGGGCCCCCGCCACGCCGTGGTCACCGCGGGCGCCCGCGGCGCCGCCCTGGCCGGCCCCGACGGCACGCACGCCATCGAAGGCTTCAACGTCCAGGCGGTCGACACCGTGGGGGCGGGCGACACCTTCGTCGGGGCGCTCGCGGTCGCCCTCGCGGCCGGCGTGCCAGCGCCGGAGGCGGTCCGCGCCGCGGCCGCCGCGGGCGCCGCCGCCGTCACCCGCCCCGGGGCCCAGACCGCCATGCCGCGGCCCGCAGACATCCTCGCCGCCACCGGCGTAACCTGGCCCTAGGCCTATACCGCAGCCAGGTGAACTGCAGGTAAAATTCTCGCGAGGAGAATCTGAACTTATGACGCCTGACCGGCGGGTATTCGCGCTGGACGAGGGCGATGTGCCAGCGCCTGCCGGGAACGGCAGCAATCCGGTCTCCGCCGTCCTGGACGTGCTCGGGGAGACGTTCGGCGTCGTCGCCGAACCCGGCGCGCCCGGCAGCGGCGCGCGCCAGCACACCTGGCTTGACACCTTCGACTGGCGGCTGAACCGCGCCGGCCTCGTGCTCGAGTACGAACACCTCCGCCAGGGCGGCCGCCTCCTGCTCAGCAAGGACGACGTGGTCCAGGCCGAACAGCCCGTTACCGGCTGGCGGTCCGGCCGACCCCGGCTGGCCGAGGACCTGCCCGCCGGGCCGGTCCGGGACCAGATCCTCAAGCTGGCCAGCCCGCGCGCCCTGCTGCCGATGGCCACCGCGGCCGGCACGGTCAGCGTCACCCGGCTGCTCAACGCGGACGGCAAGACCGTCGCCCAGCTGATCGTGGATCGCTCGACGGTGACCCAGGCCGGCCAGGCCGTCCCGCTGGCGCCGCGGCTGGCCATCGCCGAGGTCCGCGGCTACCCGGGCCAGGCCCGCCGGGCCGCCCGGCTCCTGGCCGAAACCCCGGGCGTCTCCGCGGCCCAGCCCAGTGCCTTCCTGGCCGCCCTGCACGCTCTGCGCCGTCACCCGGACGACTACAGCAACGGCGTGACCACGGAGATCACCGCGCAGATGCCCGCCTCGGTCGCGGTCGCCACCTTGCTGCTGGGGCTGCTCGACACCCTGGAGCAGAACGTCGACGGCGTGCTGCGCGACATCGACACCGAGTTCCTGCACGACCTGCGGGTGGCGGCCCGCCGGACCCGGTCGGCGATCAAGCTGCTCGGCGACGCGCTCCCGGCCGGCCTGGCCGCGCCGTACGCCGCCGAGTTCAAGTGGCTCGGCGACCTGACCACGCCGACCCGGGACCTGGACGTCCACCTGCTCGGCTTCGGCGCGATGGCCGGCCAGCTGGTGGCCGCGTCGCCGGCCGACCTCGAGCCGTTCCGCGCGTTCCTGGCCCGGCGCCGCACGCGGGAGTTCCGGCGGCTGGCGGCCGGGCTGCGCTCGGCCCGGTTCAAGACCCTCACCGACCACTGGCGCAAGGCCCTGCTCGAGGTCCGGGACGCGGCCGGCCCGGCCCGGCGCCGCGGCGTCACCGCCGACGACCTGGCCGTGTCCCGGACCGGCCGCATGTTCCGCCGGGTCGCCGCGCAGGGCGCCGCGATCACCCCGGACTCGGCCCCGGATCTTCTGCACGACCTGAGGAAACGCTGCAAGGAACTGCGCTACGTGCTGGAGTTCTTCGCCCCGCTGCACGCCCCGGTCGCGTACCGGAAGGTCGTCGGTGACCTCAAGCAGCTACAGGACTGCCTGGGCGAGTTCCAGGACAGCGAGGTGCAGCGCCACGAGATCGGGGCCCTGGCCGACGAGATGCTGGCCGAGCGCGCCGCCCCGGCCGCTACGCTGCTGGCCATGGGTGAAATCGCCGCGAATCTCGTCCACCGCGAGGCCGAAGCCCGCGCGGACTTCGCCCAGCGGTTTCCCAGATTCGCCGGCCCCGCGGGCCAGCACCGGTTCCACGCGCTGCTCACCAGGCCCTCCCGGTGAAGATCTACGCCACCTACAACATCAAGGGCGGCGTCGGCAAGACCACCGCCGCGGTCAACCTGGCCTACCTGTCCGCCGCCGACGGCTACCGCACCCTGCTGTGGGACCTGGACCCGCAGGGCGCGGCCAGCTTCCTGTTCCGGATCAAGCCCCGGGTCAAGGGCGGCGGGAAGGCCCTCATCCGCGGCACCAAGGCCCTGGACGACGCGATCAAGGGCACCGACTTCGAGCACCTGGACCTGCTCCCGGCCGACTTCACCTACCGCAACATGGACCTGCTCCTAGGCGATAGGGATAAAAAGGCGACCCGCCAGATCGCCCAGTTGCTCCGCCCGCTGGCCGGCGAGTACGAGCACGTGTTCCTGGACTGCCCGCCCAGCATCTCCCTGGTCTCGGAAAACGTCATGCACGCCGCCGACGTTCTGCTGGTCCCGCTGATCCCGACCACGCTGTCGGTCCGCACCCTGGACCAGCTCACCGAGTTCGTGGCCGGCTTCGACGGCCGCCGGCCCGAGATCCGCGCCTTCTTCTCGATGGTTGACCGCCGCAAGCGCCTGCACCAGGAGATCACGGCCCAACTTTCGGCCGAACGACCCGTGGTGGCAGCCACCACCATCCCCGCCTTGTCCCTCATCGAGCGGATGTCCGTGGAGCGTGCCCCGGTTGCCGCGTTTGCCCCCCGCAGCCCGGCCGCCCGCGCCTTCCGCGCCCTGTGGACCGAGATTTCACCAGCTTGCAGCAAGGGGTAGCAGGCCAGATAATCTAAACGCCCTGGACAGCNNTACCGCCTGGAGAAGCAGGTCGGCCGGGGCGGGTTCGCGGTGGTGTTCCGGGCCCTCGACGAGCGCCTGGGCCGCCCCGTAGCGCTGAAGATCCTGTCGCCCGTCCTGGCGTCGTCGAGCCCGGAGTTCCGCCGGCGGTTCATCGTGGAGTCGCGCGCGGCGGCGGCGGTGGATGATCCGCACATCATCCCGGTGTACGAGGCTGGCGAAGCCGACGGAGTGCTGTTCATCGCCATGCGGTACGTAGCAGGCGGTGACCTGCGGCAGGTGCTGGAGCGGGAGGGCGCGCTGCCGCCCGACCGGGCCGCGGATTTCGTCTCCCCGGTCGCCTCGGCGCTGGATGCCGCGCACGCCGCGGGCCTGGTGCACCGGGACGTCAAGCCCGGGAACATCCTCGTCGACGCTCGAGCGGGCCGGCCCGATCACGTGTACCTGTCGGACTTCGGGATCGTCAAGGGCGCGGCGCTGGGCAGCCTGACCGGGGTGGGCAGCAGTAATCTCGGCACCCCGGACTACATGGCGCCGGAGCAGATCAGCGGCCGACCAGTGGACGGCCGCGCCGATCAGTACTCGCTGGCCTGCGTTACGGTTCAGCTGCTGACCGGAACGGTGCCGTTCCAGCGGGATTCGCTCCCCGCGGTCATCTACGCTCACCTGTCCGTCCCGCCCCCGTCCCTGGTGACCCTCCGGCCGGACCTGCCCGCCGCCGTCGATCAGGTCGTGGCCAAGGCGATGGCCAAGACCGAGGAGAAACGGTACGACTCGTGCGGGGATTTCGCCGACGCCCTGCGCGAAGCGCTCGGTCTGACGTCCTACCATCGCCGCAGCTCCGCCACCACGCCTCCACGCCCGCCCCCGCCCACCACCTCCTCCACCCCTCCCGGCACCGTCGATTCCCTGGCCGGTAGCACCCCTCCCGGCACCGTCGATTCACTAGCCGACAGCACCCCGCCCGGCACCGTGGAGACGCCCGCGGCCGCAATCTCCGACCGCACGTCCGTTGACCCGCCCCCGCCCACGGTGGTCGCACCACCCCCGGACCGCCCGCCCGCCCGCCGCCGCCCGGTGATCGTCTGGGTCCAGCGCCATCGTCTCCTGGTGTTCGCCCTGGTCTGCGCGATCCTGGCCGCGGCGATAACGATTCCCTTCATATCGTCGAGTCCGTCGACCTCCCGTGGCCGGTCGGTATCCCCTGGTCCGCCGGCCGCCAGCACCGGATTTATCAGTCTCGGTAACTTGTCGCAGGATCCGACCCCGGTGGACGTGTACTTGTATTCGTCCGGTGACTCCAGCCCTCAGTTCGTCCAGCACGGCGTGGCCTACGGGACGATATTGCCGTACCGGGCCGTGAACGCCGGTGCCTACACCGTCAAGATGCGCGCCGCCGGGTCGTCGGCCTCGAGTGATCCGGTGTGGTCGGTCAGCCTGACCGTGAAGGCTGGCGGCACGTACACGATCGTGCCTCTGCGGGCCAGCGCCCAGCAAGGGAAGCTTCAGGTCATCGACGACAACCTGGTTACGCCGAAGGGTAAGTCCTTCGTGCGGGTCATCCAGGCCGACCTCAATCAGGGCCAGGTCACGTTCCACTGCAGTTGCGCCGCGGGAGCCCCGGGGGACATCACGACCGACGCGGCGCCTGGCTCCGTGAGTCCCCAAGTGCCCATTCCGACTGGCACCTGGACGATGAGCGCGACCGGCCCCAGCGCGAACACGAGCCTGCCCGTCACGCTCACCGCGGGCACCGTCCACACCGAGATCGTCGTCGCCGCACCCGGCGGCGGCATTCAGATCATCAACCTGGTGACTACGGCCAAGCCCGGCCAGGCGCCCACGAGTGGCACTTCCGCCGGATTCGGCGGTACCGCCTCGAGCTACCGGCGCGTGCCCGTCGATCTCCCGCCTAGCTGGAGCCACGTCTCCATAGCGTCGTTGGCATTCAGCCCGTCCGGCGCCACGCTGGCCATAGCCTCCGAGAAGATCTGCCTTTGGGATATCGCCGCCGCGGGGTGTACCAGCACCCTGGGGAGTGCGAGCATAACTTCGGTCGCGTTCAGCCCTGACGGCCAGACGCTGGCCGCTACCGATAACACTGGTCACACTTATCTCTGGAATCTCGCTAACAACACCCAGGCCACTTCCTTCGCCGACCCCAGCAGCGGCGGCGCGTATTCGGTCGCGTTCAGCCCTAACGGCGAGATCCTGGCTGTCGGCGACAGTAATGGCCGGGCTTACCTGTGGAATGTCGCCACCGGGAAGCCGATCCGCAGCGTCCCCGACCCGGGCAGCAAGGGGGTCAGCGCGGTCGCGTTCAGCCCGGACGGCAAGATCCTGGCCGTCGGCGATAGCAATGGCCGGACGTACCTGTGGAACGTCGCCACCGGGACGCAGATCGCCACCCTCGCCGGCTCCGGAAGCAAGGACGTAATGTCGGTCGCGTTCAGCCCGGACGGCAAGATCCTGGCCGTCGGTGACGACAATGGCCACACTTACCTGTGGAATGTCCCCACCGGGAAGCCGATGACGAGCATCCCCGACCCCAGTAGCAAGGGCGTAATTTCGGTCGCGTTCAGCCCCGACGGTATGACCCTGGCCGTCGGCGACAACAATGGCAATACCTATCTTTGGAATGTCGTAACCGGCAAGCTGATCACCACGCTCCCTGACCCCAGCCACGCTGAAATAAATTCCGTGGTATTCAGCGCTAATGGCCGGACCCTAGCCACTGGCGATGAGAATGGCAACGTCTTCCTCTGGTATGCGAGCTCACCCTAATAGCTGCTGGTATACGAGCTCACCCTCACCGCTGGCTGGCCTGACCACCCGGCCGCTGGATCGGTCCACCAGCCGGTCCCGGGACCGGCTGGTGATCTGCCTCGTGAGCAGCGGGAGACGGCGCTTGAAGGCGGGGAACATCCCTGTCGTGGAGGTCCCTGGTCCGTGTATCCGCTTACGCATAGTTCGGACCCGAATGCGACGGGTAGGCTGTCCGCCCTAAATTCCGTTTGACCGTTTTCTCCGCAATTCCGATATAACTCGTGTCGGGCTTATGTATACGGCCGGGACCGGATCGAGTGGGTTGCTATCGCGCAAACCCGGCTCTATTGTGAGCACAGCGTCTCTTTCGCGCCATGGTGGCCTCGCCTCAGCGAGATCGCGGATACCACCTGGATGGTCACCTGGCCGATGCGGCGTTCCGGGCCTCCTGGGTGGGGAGGCGGAAAGAGATTTCCGCAAGTGTTGGGAGCGTCTAAACGTGAAGTATCGCGTCATATCCTGGCGACCGGCCGTGTTGCTGGCCTTCTCGGCCCTGCTGGTCGGCATTCCGGCCAGCGCCTCGGCGGCCCCTGCGTCCGCTAGTTCCGGGTTCGTCGCCCTCGGTAACCTATCTGAGACTCCGTCCCCCGTGGACGTGTACTTGTATTCGTCCGGCGACTCCAGCCCTCAGTTCGTCGGGCACGACGTCGCCTACGGGACGATATTGCCCTATCAGGCCGTGAACCCCGGCGACTACAGCGTCCAGATGCGCTCCGCCGGGTCTTCCCCGTCGAGTACTGCCGTCTGGTCCACCAGTCTTACGGTGCAGGCTGGCGGCGCGTACACGGTGGTGCCCCTCAAGACCAGCGCCCAGCAGGGGAAGCTTCAGGTCATCGACAACAACCTGACCACGCCATCAGGAAAATCCTTCGTGCGGGTGATCCAGGCTGACCTTAATCAGGGCCAGGTCACGTTCCACTGCAGTTGCGCCGCCGGAGCCCCGGGGAACATCACGACCGACGCGGCGCCCGGCATCGTGAGTCCCCAGGTGCCCATCCCGACCGGCACCTGGACCATGAGCGCGACCGGCCCCACCGCGAACACGAGCACGCCCATCACGCTCACCGCGGGCACCGTCCACACCGAGGTCGTCATCGCCGCACCCGGCGGCGGCATTGAAATCGTCAACGTGCTCGACGCCGCCGGGGCCGGCCAGGCGCC
>PLIQ01000573.1 GCA_003140115.1 Actinomycetota bacterium
TCCAGCAGGACCTCGGCCTCCAGACCGGTCGTGCCCTCGGCCCCCCAGACGGCCTCACGCCCCTGTCCGGCGGGCACCTGCACCGAGTAGGCGTCGATACCGGACTTCCTCAGGTGCGCCGCAATTCCGCGGTCGCGCAGNNGTAGCGGGGCTGGTGCCGGATCGCGGCCGGGCTGCGGGCGGATCGCGGCCGAACCGGTACGGATGCCTCTCGTGGCAATTGCTCGTGCTGAGCTAAATTTCTGGGTATAGGGCGTTTCCGGTGACGAAGCGGGCGGACGCATCATGTCGCTGACCACAGCCGGGTTCTGGTCCACTCAGAACACCGCCAGCATGACCAACAACAACTTCGGCTTCTACTCCGCTGACGGCCGCTACTACAACGTGAACTTCCCGACCGGCAACAACGCCAGCCCGCAGGTCGACCAGCTGCTGGGCGTCAACGACCACGACGTGGCGGTCGGTTTCTACACCAACGCGCAGGGCAACAACCGCGGCTACACCTACAACATCCTGACTCACGCGTTCACCCGGATCCTGGTGCCGGGCGCCCCGGTCGGCGAGGCTGGCCCGAGCCTGACCGCTACCGCGATCAACAATGACGGCGACGTGGCCGGGTTCTACGCCAAGAGCTCCTCGCTGACCGACGCGTTCCTGCGGCTGCACAGCGGCCGGTTCGTCACGCTGGCCGTGCCGGGGGCGTCGATGACCCAGGCGTTCGGCGTCAACGACCACGATGAGGTGGTGGGGGCGTACACCGTCGGCAGCGGCAGCAGCGCGGTCACGCACGGCTTCACCTGGCGGCCCGGCTACGGGTTCCGCACCGTGGACGACCCGCACGGTAAGGGCACGACCACCATCAACGGCGTGAACAACGCCGGCGACCTGGTCGGGTTCTACACCGACTCGGCCGGCAACACCGACGGGATGCTCGCGCTGCCCTAGGGTGAGCTGCCCGAAGCCGGGGGGTCCGTCCGGGCCCCCCGGCTTCGCGTCTGTCCGGGAGGACGCACCAGGGCCGTTCGGTATGAAAGAATTTTGTTGTGACCGATGCGGAAGGCAGTGCCTTCGAGCTGGGTACCGACGGGCCCAAGGTCATCCTGGTGGGGATCGACGATTCGGTCACCTCGCTGCGGGCCGGGGCGTACGCGGTCGGGCTGGCCCGGCGGCAGGGCGCCCGCCTGGTGTGCGTGTACGTGGAGCAGACGTCGGCGTTGTACGGCGCCGGGGTCGGCGCGGGGGCGGGCGCCGTCGCCGAGCAGGAGCGGGCGTACCACGAGACCGCGGCGAACCTGCGGCGGCGGGTCGAAGAAGGGACCGCCGACCGGGGCGTGCCGGTTACGTTCATCACCGCGGCGGGGGACCCGTACCACGAGCTGCGGCGGATAGCGGACGAGGTCCGCGCGGACGCGGTGGTGGTCGGCGCGTCCACCAAGGCGGGGCACCGGCTGGTGGGGTCGCTGGCGGTGCGACTGGTCAAGGCCGGGCGGTGGCCGGTCACCGTTGTTCCCTGAGGTTAGGAGTGCACTGTGGGTGTCGCGGTGGTCACCGGGGCCGGGTCCGGGCTGGGGCGGAGTATCGCGCTGGCTTTGCTAACCGGGGGCTGGCAGGTCGCGCTGGCCGGGCGGCGGGCCGACGCGCTGGACCAGACGGCGCGGGCCTGGACCGGGGCGGCGGACGCGGTGCTGGCCGTTCCGGCGGACGTGACCTCGGCGCCGTCGGTGGCCGCTTTGTTTCATCGGATCCGCGACCGCTGGGGGCGGCTGGACCTGCTGGTGAATAACGCGGGGGTGTTCGGTCCGGCGGGGCAGCCGGACGAGATCGACCTGGCCGGCTGGCAGGCGGTGGTCGACACCAACCTGACCGGTTCCTTCCTGTGCGCGCAGCACGCGGTGCGGATGATGAAGGCCCAGACCCCGCAGGGCGGCCGGATCATCAACAACGGCTCGATCTCGGCGCACACGCCGCGGCCCGGCAGCATCTGCTACACCGCCACCAAGCACGCGATCACCGGGCTCACCAAGTCCCTGTCGCTGGACGGGCGGGCGTTCGACATCGCGTGCGGGCAGATCGACATCGGCAACGCGGCCACCGAGATGACCCAGGCGATGTCGCGCGGCGTGCCGCAGGCCGACGGGTCGATCGCGGCCGAGCCGGTCTTCGACGCCCGGCACGTGGCCGACGCCGTGCTGTACATGGCCTCCCTGCCGCTGGACGCGAACGTCCAGTTCATGACGATAATGGCGACCGCGATGCCATATATCGGGCGGGGCTAGCGTGGCATCTCGCGCTAAGGCATGCTGGCGGGAGGCCCGTTACGGCTGCGGGACACGCGCTGGGAGGACGCCATGACGAGTTTGAGTTCGTTGCTGGAACGGGCCGCGGCCGAGTATCCCGGCCACGCCGCGGTCCGCATGGACGACCTGGTGCTGAGCTACGCGCAGCTGCGCGAGGCGGCCGGGCGGATGAGCGCGTTTTTGACCGCCAATGGCGTCGAGCCCGGCGACCGGGTCGGGCTCATGCTGCCCAACGTCCCGGCGTTCCCGATCGCCTTCTACGGCGCGCTGGCCGCCGGCGCCGTGGTGGTGCCGATGAACCCGCTGCTCAAGAGCCGCGAGGTCGGCTACTACCTGAGTGACTCCGGCGCCAAGGTGGTGGTCGCGTGGCACGCGGTGGCCGGGGAGGCGGCCAAGGGCGCCGCCGACGCGGGCGCCCAGATGATCGTCGCCGAGACGCCGGACCTGAGCGGTCTGCTCGCCGACATCAGCCCCGCGCCGTCCGTGTCCGACCGGGGTGAGGACGACGACGCGGTCATCCTTTACACCTCGGGGACCACCGGGCGGCCCAAGGGCGCCGAGCTCACCCACGCCGGGATGGTCGGCAACGCGGAGACTTCCGCGCGCACCCTGTTCGAGGTCGGTCCGGGCGACGTGATCATGGGCTGCCTGCCGCTGTTCCACGTGTTCGGGCTGACCTGCGGGCTGAACGTGTCGGTCGCCTCGGCGGCGACCCTGACATTGATACCGCGGTTCGATCCGGCCAAGGTGCTGGACATCATCCAGCGCGACCGGGTGACGATCTTCGAGGGCGTACCGACGATGTACGCGGCGATGCTGCACCTCCCGGAGGCGGACCCGGCCCAGGCCGCGACCCTGCGATTGTGCGGCTCCGGCGGCGCCGCGCTGCCGGTGGAGATCCTGCGCGGCTTCGAGGCGAAGTTCGGCTGCGTGATCTTGGAGGGTTACGGGCTGTCGGAGACCTCCCCGGTGGCGTCGTTCAACCACCCGAACTCCGAACGCAAGGCGGGCTCGATCGGCACTCCGATCGAGGGCGTGCAGATGCGGCTGATCGACGACAGCTGGAACACCGTGGCCGACGGGGAGATCGGCGAGATCGCCATCCGCGGCCCCAACGTGATGAAGGGCTACTGGAACAAGCCCGAGGCGACCGCCGAGGTCATGACCGCGGATGGCTGGTTCCGCACCGGGGACATGGCCCGGGTCGATGCCGACGGTTACTACTACATCGTGGACCGCAAGAAGGACCTGATCATCCGGGGCGGTTACAACGTGTACCCGCGGGAGATCGAGGAGGTCCTGCACGAGCACCCGGCGGTCGCCGAGGTGGCGGTGATCGGGATCCCCGATGCTGCGTTGGGCGAGGAGGTCGGCGCCGCGGTGGCGCTCAAGCCGGGTGCCAGCGCGACGCCGGAGGAACTGCGTTCGTGGGTTCGGGACCGGGTGGCGGCGTACAAGTACCCGCGGCACGTCTGGCTGGTGGACGCGCTGCCCAAGGGCCCGACCGGTAAGATCCTGCGCCGCGAGGTAAAACCGCCGCCAGAGGAGGCCGGGTGACCGCTACGCCTGAGGGCGCGGACCAGACCTGGGCGCAGGACGCGGTCGACGCGGCGGGCGGGCTCGACCTGCTGCTGACCGACGCGGCGTTCGGCGTTTTGCACCGGTTCCGGCCGGACAGCTCGCTGCTGCGGCTGGCCGCCGGGCTGGCCCGNNTCGCGGCCGACCCGCGGGACCGCCGCTTCGCCGACCCGGCCTGGAAGGACAACCCGTTCCTGCGGCGCAGCGTCCAGGCCTACCTGGCGGCGGCGGCGTCGGCGTCGGAACTCGTGGCTGGCGCGGAGCTCGACTGGCGGGACGACACGCGGCTGAAGTTCCTGCTCACCAACCTCATCGCCGCGGCGGCTCCTAGTAATAACCCGCTGCTGTCGCCTGCGGGCTGGAAGGCGCTCATCGACAGCGGCGGGGAGAACGCGGTCCGCGGGCTGCGCCACCTGGCCTCGGACCTGGCCACCTCGCCCCGGGTGCCGTCCATGGTGCCCTCGGGGGCGTTCGAGGTAGGCAAGGACCTGGCCGTCACGCCGGGCGGCGTGGTGCACGCCACCGACCAGTTCGAGCTCATCCAGTACCAGCCGGTTACCGAGACCGTGTACCGCTACCCGCTGCTCATCGTGCCCCCGATGATCAACAAGTACTACATCGTGGACCTGGCCCCCGGGCGCAGCATGGTCGAGTACTTGTTGTCTATGGGTCAGCAGGTGTTCGTGATGTCGTGGCGGAATCCGGACGCCCGGCACCGGGACTGGGGACTGGACACCTACGGCGCCGCGCTGACCGATGCGCTGGCCGCGGTCCGGGCCATCAGCGGGGCGGCCAAGGCGCACGTCTGCGCGCTGTGCTCGGGCGGCATCATGACCTCCATGGTGGCCGCGCACCTGGCCGTGACCGGGCGGCTCGACCAGCTGGCCAGCCTGTGCCTGGGCGTGGCCGTGCTGGACCAGACGCANNGACCTGATCTGGAACTACTGGGTCAACAACTACCTGCAGGGCAAGACGCCGCCGGCCTTCGACATCCTGTACTGGAACGCCGATGTGACCCGGCTGCCCGCCGCGCTGCATCACGACTTCATCCGGCTGGGCCTGGCCAACGCGCTGGTCACGCCGGGAGCGGCGACCATGCTCGGCTCACCGGTCGACCTGGCCAAGGTGGACGTGGACGCCTACGTGGTGGCGGGCGTCACCGACCACCTGTGCCCGTGGGAATCCTGCTACCAGACCACACAGCTGCTCGGCGGGCCGGTCAAGTTCGTCCTGTCGACCAGCGGGCACATCGCGGCCATGGTCAACCCGCCGACCAACCCCAAGGCCGCGTTCCGTTGTGTTGCGACCGGGGCTTCCTCCGGGGCTAACCCGGCCGACCCGCGCGAGTTCCTGGCCTCGGCTGAGGTGGTGCCGGGCAGCTGGTGGACGGACTATGCGGCCTGGCTCGCCGAACGCGGCGGCGGGCGGCGCAAGAGCCCGCGGACGCTCGGCCGCAAGGCCTACCCGGTGCGTGGCGCCGCGCCTGGAACGTATGTCTACGACCGCTGAGGTGCGCAGCCTCGCCGTCGGCGGCAGGCAGCTGCGAGTCGCGGCGCGGCCGGGTGTTGCGGGGCCTCGTGCTGTGCGCCGGACGCCGCTGCTGCTGATCAACGGGATCGGCGCCAGTCTGGAGTTGCTCGAGCCGTTCGTCCGCGAGGTCGACCCGGGCGTCGACGTGATCAGGTTCGATCCGCCAGGCGTCGGCGGCTCGGCGGAGCCGCCCGGCCCGTACCGGTTCACCGGGTTGTGTGCGCTGATCGCCGGCATGCTGACCGAGCTCGGCTACGGCCAGGTCGACGTGCTCGGCATCTCCTGGGGCGGGGCCGTCGCGCAGCACTTCGCCGCGTTCCACCGGGCGCGCTGCCGTCGGCTGGTGCTGGTCTCCACCGCGACCGGCTCGCTGATGGTGCCGGGGCGGCCGCCGGTGCTCAAGCACATGGTGACGCCGCGGCGGTATGTGGACCGCGGCTACATGGAGCGGGTGGCCGGGACGATCTACGGGGGTTCGGCGCGGGAGAACCCCGGGCATATCGCGGCGGCGATGCACAACGGCAACCGGGTCGGCCCGTCGCGCGGGTACCTGTACCAGCTCACCGCGGGCGCGGGCTGGACCAGCCTGCCGTTCCTGCCGTTGCTCCGGCAGAGCACGCTCATCGTGTCCGGCGACGACGACCCGCTCATCCCGCTGGCCAACGCCAAGCTGATGAAACTGCTGATCCCGAAATCGCGGCTGCACATCTACCACGGCGGCCACCTCGGGCTGCTGACCGAGGCGGCCGAGCTGGCGCCGGTGGTGGACGCCTTCCTGGCCGCGCCGTTATCTATTTGGAGGCCAGTTATGGCGAGCCCCCGGACCGCGCTGACCGACGGCGATTTCTACCTGATCGAGCGGACTCTGGATCCGGAGGGCCGTCAGCTGCTGCTGCGGGTCAGGGAGTTCATGGAGAAGTCGGTCCAGCCGGTCATCAACCACTACTGGACCCGGGAGGAATTCCCGTTTGACCTGATGGGCGACTTCCGTCAGCTCGGCATCGCCGGCCAGTTGTACCAGGGCTACGGCTGCCCAGGCGGCGGCTTCCTGCTCGACGGCATGATCGCGATGGAGCTGGCCCGAGTGGACCCGTCCATCGCAACGTTCTTCGGCGTCCACGGCGGACTGGCCATGGGGTCCATCTACCTGTGCGGGTCGGAGGAGCAGAAGCAGCGCTGGCTTCCCGAGATGGCGCGGATGGAGAAGATCGGCGCGTTCGGCCTCACCGAGCCCGATGTCGGATCCGGCGCGGCGGGCGGGCTGACCACCACGGCGCGACGCGACGGCAATGAGTGGGTGCTGGACGGGCAAAAGAAGTGGATCGGCAACGCCACGTTCGCCGACTACGTGATCATCTGGGCCAGATCTCTAGAGGACGACCAGGTCAAGGGCTTCGTCGTGGCCAGGGACACGCCGGGCTTCGAGACCGCCAAGCAGAAGGACAAGATCGCGCTGCGGGTNNGTGCAGAACGCGCACATCACCTTGGACGGGGTGCGTGTGCCCGAATCCGATCGGCTGCAGGGCGCCAACAGCTTCAAGGACACCGCCAAGGTGCTGCGGATGACCCGGGCCGGGGTGGCCTGGATGGCCACCGGCTGCGCCCGGGGCGCGTACGAGCACGCGCTGGCCTACGCCCGCCAGCGCGAGCAGTTCGGCCGGCCCATCGGCGGGTTCCAGCTGGTCCAGGACCTGCTGGTCCGGATGCTGGCCAACGTCACCTCCTCGGCGTGCCTGTGCGCCCGGCTGGCCTCGCTGCAGGAGGAGGGCCTGGCCGAGGACCACCATTCGGCGCTGGCCAAGGCGTTCTGCACGGTCCGGATGCGGGAGGCGACCGGCTGGGCTCGCGAGCTGCTGGGCGGGAACGGCATCCTGCTGGAGAACCATGTAGGGCGGTTCGTGGCCGACTCCGAGGCGATCTACTCCTACGAGGGCACCCGCGAGATCAACACCTTGATCGTGGGCCGGGCGATCACCGGCCTCAGCGCGTTCGTGTGAGCGGGCAGCCTGGTGAGCAGGGCCGGGGTTGGCCGGTCCAGCCGCGGACCCGCAGTACCTGAGCGACCTGGGCCGCTGTCTCGCATGCGTTCCGCCTGACGTGTACCCAGCCGTACCGCAGCGATTGCATCCCGCCCGCGGCGGCCGCGTTGTCGCGGGCCTTATCGCGCCACTGGGCCTCGACCGGGTGCGCCAGCCGCCCGTCCAGCTCGACCACCACGCCGTAGTCGCGGTAGAGGCGATCGCGGCGTCCACGCCGGCCGTCCGGGCCCTCGAATGGCGCCTGCCGGACCGACTCGGGGAGGCCGTGCGTGCGCTCCACGTCCCGGCCGTAGCGGTACTCCAGCACCGAATGGTCGCCGCTGGCTGCCGCGATGATGAGCTCATCCAGTTCACCACGCCAGCGCAGCCTGGAGCGCTGGCCCATCGCCGCGCGCAGCGTAGCCGCGTCGGTCAGGTCTCGCGCGAATGCGCGGGTCACCCATCCGCAGACGTCATCGAAGGTCGCCGCCGCCTGGGCCAGGTCGAGCACGGTCTCCTCCACTCTCGTCCGCGGCGGGTTGCTGTCCCCCAGCACGATCTCGCCGGCGCGCGTGCAGCGGTGCAGGCTGACCCCATTGACCGCCTTGATCCGACGCTGCCAGGGAACCGTCACGTGAATCGATTCGGCCGGCTTGTCGGCGAGCCGCTGAAGCTCGGCCGCGGTCTCGTGGCTCAGGACCGCGCCCGGCCCGGCCCCGAGGAGCGCCGCCCACAATTGCGCACTATGACCCGGCGCTCCGGTGAAGGTCAGGTAGACGCCACGATGAACCGGCTGCCACCAGCCGCCCCGCAGCCGAAACTTGATCATGTCCGCGGACAGCCCGGCCCGGAGGGCCTGCGAGCGGGACACAACTCCCTGCTGCTGGCGGGCGAGGTTGCGCAGCGTAGGAGGAAGCTCACTGTCCATGCGGACAGTTTGACCAAACCGACCGACAAAACGGGCCCACGCGGGACGTATCCGGGAGGATTTGGGCTTCCGGGAGCGCTTTGGGCGGCGCTATAGGCCCCCTGCGCTCCCATAGGCCTAAATCCTCCCCGCTGTGTGGGACCGATGAGGGTGAAGAGGTCAGCGAGGCTGACGGGGAAATGACCGCGGGGGAGGTCTGCCTGCCGCAGGCGGACGAGACGGAGGGCGCGGCGCGGGACCCGCCGCTGGCGCGACGCGGGACCCGCCGCTGGCGGGCGACCGCCCCGCCGGGAGGCGGGCTCAGGCTAGCGCGCAGCCCGGGCGGTGGCCTTCGGTTTCGATGGCGCCGCAGTCGGGGCAGACCAGGTGAGCCCAGCAGACGGGATCACCGCCCTCGTCGGGCTCGACATCCTGGCGCAGGATCTGGGCCAGGACCGCGGCCTGGCTGAGGTCGACGTCGCGGGTCGCGGTGAGCAGGGTCATCGGGCCGGTCGCGGCTAGGGCGCGCAGCTTGCCGAGCTCGGCCCGCTGGCTGCGGCCGGACAGCTCGTCCAGGTAACGCACGCGAAACTCGTTGAGTTTCTCCGGATCGTGCCCGTACCACTTGCGCAGTTCGGTGGACGGCGCGACGTCCTTGGCCCATTCGGTCAGGTGCGCCGCGTCCTTGCGCAGGCCCCGCGGCCAGAGCCGGTCCACCAGCACGCGGGCGCCGTCGGCCGGCGAGGGTGCGTCGTAGACGCGGCGGACCCGGATCTGTGACGGCACGGCACCGCCTCCGTTCCGCACCTGAGCGCTTAGCGGCGCAGTTCCACCCACACCGACTTGCCGGAATGACCGATCGGCTCGACGCCCCAGCGGCTGGCCAGCGCGTCCACCGCGCCCAGGCCGTGCAGCGGCGCGGCGGGCAGGCCCGCGGCGGCCGCGGGTGGCAGCGGGCTGGCGTCACGCACCGCGATGCGCAGCACGTCCGGGCCGGCCGACAGGTCCACGGTGAAGCCGGTCTGCGCGTGCACGATGGCGTTGGCGGCCAGTTCGGTCACCACCAGGGCGGTGTCGTCGGCCAGGTCCGCGGCGCCTAGCCGCCGCACGGCGTCGACGGCGAAGTGCCGGGCCGCCGCCGGCGCGTCACCGGACAGGGCGAAGGCACGGGTGGCGCCGGGGCTGGTGGGAACGGTGGCGCGGGTGGCTGGGGACGGCCAGGTGCCCACTACCGAGTTGTGCAGCCGGCATACCTGGGCGAACGCTTCCAGGTGGCCGTCGCCGGTCACGGAGCTGGCCGGGTAGCCGCAGAACAGCGAGAACGAATGTGACAGGGCGAGCGAGTCCCACATCTCCTCGAGCTGGACGGCGGCGTTGACCAGCCCGGCGTCCCAGAGCAGGGCGACCATCTCGCCGTAGGCGCGGACCGGGCGGTTACCCTGGCCGGCGTCGGTGATCAGGCCGCCGATCACGCGGTCGAAGGCGCGGCGGTCGAGCTGGCCGCCGGTCATCAGCGCGCGCACCGTGTCGTCGGCGTCCAGGGCCCGGTAGGTGCCGGCCTGACCGGCCGCGGCCACGTCCACGCCGGCCTGCGTCAGCCGTCCTTCGAACATCCGCCGGTGAGCCTCGGTGGCGATGACCACTGCCACACCGTCGCCCTGCAGCGCGCCGAGCAGGTAGCCGGCCACCAGGTCGGCTAGGTCCTCCTCGTGGCCGTAGAACTGGACGACGTGGCCGCCGTCCGGGTATTCAGTGCGCTTAACCACCGTTCATCTCCATCGGGTGCTGCTCCACGGCATATCTGCCCAGCAATCGCCGCTACATGCATGATGTGGTCAGATCGCCGGGATGAGCGGATCGGGGCTATCCGCCGAGCGTCTCGCGGTGCCGCCAGGCGAGCCGGAGCAGGGCGGCCCCGGCCGCCTGGACCGGCTCGCCGGTGACGGTGCGGTCGATGACGTGGGCGGCGAACTCGCGGGCGGCCAGGATCTGCCCCTCGGCGTTGCGCTGCGGGGGCACGCTGAACACGGCGTCGAACACGTCGCTGTCGATGACCGCCACGGTAAGCAGGTCGGTGGCGTAGGTCAGCGGGTCGGTGCCGAGTCCCAGGCACCAGACGCGGACCTGGCCGTGGTTCAGGGCGTCGGTCAGCTGCCGGGCGAACGGCCAGGAATCGTAGTCGACGGGGGCGCTGTCGCTGGCATAGTCCTCCGAGTGCCCGCCGAGCTCCTCGGCGAACTCGCGGACCATGCACCGCCACAGCGAGAAGTCATGCTGGCGATTCCAGGGCGCCTCGCCGGAAGGCTGGAACACGCCCACCGGGATGACCTGGTACAGGCCGCCCGCGTGACCCACCTTGGCCGGGTCCCGCCAGTGCAGCAGGAAGGAGGCCCGGCCTGCCCGGCGGTCCAGCCGCAGGGTCAGCGTGCTGATGGCCAGGTTGGCCGGGCGGCGCCGCAGGTCACACGGGTCAGCGAAGCGAGCGCGCAGGCCGCCGACGGGCCGCCCCAGCCGGGCGGCCGCGTACTCGTGGGCGGCCGCTTCCCCGGTGTCGATGCCGTCGAAGTAACGGCCGGCGGAGAACACTAGCCGGGAAGGCCGGGAGCGCAGGTCCGCTTCGGTCAGCCGGTAGGTGACGCGGTTCTCGAATACCGCCGGGGCGGCCAGCTCGCCCATCGCCTCGGAGTAGCGGCGGTAGGGCGCCCCGTCGGCCCGCCGCGGCAGCAGCGGGCTCGTGGCTTGCACCTCGGCCGGCGCGGCGTCGCGCAGCTCCAGGCCGATGTCCTGGAGCGGGATCGGGGCGGGCGGCAGCCAGCCGGGCGCGGCCAGCAGCGGGGTGCCGGCCAGCCTGCGGTCCGGCGGGTAGTCCTCCGCGGCGTCCACGGCCAGGTCGTAGCGGTGCTCGGTGAGGTAGGTCCGGACCGTGAGCCAGTCGCGCTCGCTGGTGGTCAGCGTGCCAGCCGCGGGGTGGCTCACGGGATCGCGATCAGGTCGTCGGCCCAGAAGCTGATCAGCTCGTCCGCGCTATGCAAGTACGGCGGAACGTCCGCCCGCAGGGTGCGTCCGGTGGCCAGCGTCCAGTTGGTAATCAGCACCCGTGCGAGCAATTCGTCCTCATTTCCCCAATCGACGGGTTTGGCGCGGAGATTACCTGGCAACGTTGCGCCAGAATCACTCGCGCAAGGCCGATGCGAGACAGCACTGTCTTGCATAACGGGCCTCCTTCCGGGGGCCAGCGCCACCGAGCAAAGGGACGAAGACGACTTTACCGCCCGCGGGAAACGCTCGCGGCAAAAACGGCGGTCCCTCAGTGTTTTTTGGATACATGCCCGGGCATCGGCATTAACGCCGTTATAGTCCCTGGTCAACGCGCTTTGCCGAGCAATTTGCCCAGATTGTCACAAATGCGCGGAGCGACACGGCTGGCTTGTCTCACATTTCTCCCATAACGCATATGCAGCGGTTCGCCCGGCTTGGGCGGGGCCCAGGAGAGAGTGCGCCGGTACCGGTGATCGTCTGCGCCGCGGGGCGGGCCGGGCCGATACTAGATCAGTGATCGGTGCCGGGTTCAGCCTTACGCTGGCCAGCGCCCAGGGGGGCGACGAGATCGCCTTCGCCTGCCTGTTCCGCGACGTACAACCGGCGCTGCTGCGGTATCTGCAGGTGATCACCCCGGAGGCGGAGGACGTGGCCGGGGAAACCTGGCTGCAGGTGGTCAAGGGCCTGCCGCGCTTCCGCGGCGGCGAGGAGGCGTTCCGGGCCTGGCTGTTCACCATCGCCCGGCACCGGGCGGTGGACGCGGGCCGGTCCCGGTCCCGCCGCTCCGACGTGCCGCTGGCCGCGACCGAGACGCTAGAGCAGCCTACGACCCCGGACGCCGCCGAGCTGGCCCTGGAGGCGATCTCCACCCGGTCGGTAGTGGCCCTGATCAAGAGCCTGCCTCGCGATCACGCCGAGATCATCATGCTGCGGGTGGTGGCCGGGCTGGAGGCCGCCGACGTGGCCCGGATCGTCGGCAAGACCCCGGGCGCGGTCCGGGTGACCGCGCACCGCGCCCTGCGTCGGCTCGCTGACCTGGCCGAACGGGCGGGTGTAACGCATTGAGCGAGCGCGACGCTCTACAGGGTGAGATGCCTGGGTTCCCCTTCCCCGGCCGGCCCGGCGGCGAGCACGACGAGCTGCTGCTGGACATGATCATCGCTCGGCGCGCCCTCCCCCCCGACGCGCCGGAGCCGATGCATGACCTGGCGCGTATGCTCGCCGCCTTGGCCGGGCCGGCAGAACCCGGCGAGCTGGCCGGGGAGGCGGCAGTGCGGGCTGCCTTCAGCCGGGCAGCCTCTCCGGCCGGCATCTCACCCGCCGTACGGCGGCTAGGGCGCCGCCGTGGGACCCGGCGGTCCCGAAGGCCAGCTCGTTACCGAGCCCGGCTGGCTACGGTGCTGATCGTGGCCGCGGCTGGGCTGGGCAGCGTCCTCGCGGCCTACACGGACGTGCTGCCCGGCCCCGTTCAGCAACTGGCGCACGTCACGGTGGCGGCGCCGGCCCCGCCCAGCCCCGGCCGGCACTCGGCCAGGGCCAGCGCACACCGGACCAGGTCCGCCACGCCCCGGCCCGGCAGCTCGCCCGCATCCGGACCGGCCCCCTCGACGGGCCTGGCTCAGCCCCCCGGCCAGGGCGGGTCCCCGAAGCCGAGCTACAAGCCCCTTCCGACCGGGTCGCCCGGTCGTCGTCCCACCGGGGTGGCCTGCGGACTGGTCCCGCAGCGCTGGCCCAATCCGCCGCCGAAGGCGTCGGCCTACCCGAGCCTGCCTTCGTGGTTCGAGGGGGAGAAGTGCACCGGCATCCCGAGCGGGCCGAGGGCCGCGCCCACGCTGGACCCGTACGTTCCCTTACCGGGCTCAGGCCCGCGTGGCGGACGCGCGTGAGAGCAGGGTGCGGGCCACGCGTGCGGCGATGGCGGGCCGCGCGTCCGCCGCGCCAGCATCCGGGTGCTGGCCGGTGATCGCGGCCTGGACGGTGGGAAAGATATCGAGGTGCTGGCCTATGCCGGTGGCGGACAAGACCCTGGCTACCTCGGATGATGGTGCGGCTAGGCGCAACCATCCGCCGAGCAGCCCGGCGCGGCGTCCGGTGCCCACCAGTACCGCAACGCCGCTGGCGTCCGCGTATCCCACCGCGGACAAGTCGATGATGAGCCGGCTGACGGCCGGGCGGAGCAGGCCAAGGAGTTGCTCGCGCAATCCTGGGGCGGACGCGATGTCCAGTTCCCCCCGGAGCGCGGCGAAGACGTAGCCGCCACGTTCGGTCCGGGCGGTAAGACTGAGGTTGCCGTCATGAGCCGTGGGGTAGGTCACAGTGCTTCCGATCAGGTCAGCAGGAACAGGCGGCTCGACCCCACGGGCTACGGGCGGCGGGTGATTCTGCGCATCATCACGCGCATTCTTCCGCCCGAGTGCCGCTGTCGGCGCTCGTTCGTGACCTCCGACGGCATGGGCGGCGCGGTGGCGTAAGCGGACGGTCCCGCTCCGGGAGTGGCAGAGTCCGGATACGGCATGGGATACGGATACGGTGCGGCTGGTTCGGTCATGACGTCTTCCCTTGGCATGGAGGGCGGGGGCGGGGCACCAACGGTCGCGATGACCACGCCGATTCCTATGAGCTCCTCCGGTAGCCCTGGAAGCTGACCGCTATGCGCGGCTGACATCCGGTGCCTAGTTCATAATATATACACGCACGGGGAAACTAGCAACTTTTTTCCGGAATCTGGTAACTTATGAGGGTGACGAGCTGGACCTTCCTGACCCCTCACGCCCGGGTTCTCCTATGCGTCGCTCATGACCCGGGCGTACGCCTGCGCGACATCGCGGCCACCCTGAACATCAGCGAACGCAGCGCCTTCGGCATCATCACCGACCTGGCCCGGGCCGGCTACGTCGTCAAGGAGAAAGACGGCCGCCGCAACCGCTACCACATCCAGACCCACCTCCCGCTGCCAGAACCAGACGGCCGGGAACGTACCATCGGCGAGATGCTGGACCTGCTGACCGGCACAGAGACCGACCCGCGGTCCATTAGGGCAAACAGTGCGCTGCCAGCGCCGATACCGGAGCAAATCCTGTACGAAAAGTCCTAGAACCAGTAGTCTGTATATAGCTGTCCCGGACCCTGGTAGCTCCCTGAAATTGCTTCCAGCTCCGGGAGGCACGTCATGTATTGCGGCATTCGGGATTCCCCTCGCCGCGGACCTCCGCCGCTGGCGGCAGGACAATGCCATGGGCGCGATCGGCCGCCCGTCCACTTTGATTCGGGCCTGCACGGCTTGCCCCCTGGTCGCCTGACCAGCCGGCTGGCGGTATTCCGGGACCCATATTCGTCTGTGCCGCCGACCGGAAGGATGCAGAGATGCTGGGTTTCGCCGCGGCTGTCCTGTTCATCATCGCGTTCTTGATCAACGCGACGTCCACCGCCACCAGCGCGGTCTTCTCCCCGATGAGCCTGCTGCTGGTCGGGCTGGCTTGCCTGGCCCTGCACCTCGCGGGCGTGGGCACGAAGTGGTCCGTGCCACGGCGCAGGACCCGCCGCTGACCGGGCCATCACGAGGTAGCGGTCAGATACAAGTCTTAGCGAAACGTAAGTTCCCGGAGGTAACAATGCGAATCGGAACGATTCTGATCATCGTGTGGCTGGTCATCGGCGCCATCGCCGGCGCCCAGCGCCACTACTACACCAGCTCCAACCCCGACTGCGCCAGGACGAGCACGATCGTGGTGACGGTTCTCGCGGGCCCGCTCAACTACGCCGGCGTGAACCCGAAAGTCACGTGTACCAGTAAATGACAGATGGTGGGAAGCACCAGCGCCTCCCACCATCACCTGTCAGGTAATGCGGCCGCCCCCGGCCCGGCCCACCTCGTGATGACGGCATCACCCGGGCCGGGCTACGCTGGTTCGGTAAGCCCCTGAGAGGAAGGCGCGCGTGTTCGAGGCAGGCGACATCCGGGAGTGGCGGGGCTACGACGTGGTCGACCCCGATGGTCACAAGATCGGGGCGCTGGAGGCCGTCTACGTCGACACCAGCACGGACCTGCCAGCGTTCGGCACCGTCAGGGTCGGGCTGCCCACCCGGCACCGGCTCGTGTTCGTTCCCCTGGCTCAGGCGACCGTGGGTCCCGGATACCTCAAGGTCGCCTACGACAGGAAGCTAGTGAAGGATTCTCCCTCGATCGGCACCGACGGCGAGCTGCCGGCGGCCGACGAGGAAACCGTCTTCAAGCACTACGGCCTGACCTATCAGGCGGGCGCAGGCGGCGAGCGGCAACTGGCCCGCCGCTGACCGGTACGACTAAGAGCCTGAGGAGCATCAGATGCTGGCCTTGTTCCTTCTCCTCGTGATCGTGGCGATCGTGCTCGGCATCGTGGGTGTCGTCGTCAAGGGCCTGGTGTACTTGCTGATCATCGGCATCGTCGTGTTCCTCGGCGCCCTGGTCCTGGGTGCCCTGCGAATGAGGGGGCGGCCCCGGAGGCGCCCTGCGCGATAGTCCTTTTACCCGTGGAACCCAAAGCCCGGGGCCGGACCTTCTGGTCCGGCCCCGGGGCTACGGCTGCTGATTTATTACAGCTGGGTGGTGACGGCCTTGACCTCGGTATAGGCATTGAGCGCCTCGTGGCCCATCTCGCGGCCCCAGCCGGACTGCTTGTACCCGCCGAACGGCAGCGCCGCGTCGAACACGTTGTAGCAGTTGATCCAGACGGTGCCCGCCCGCAGCTTCTTGGCCATGGCATGGGCCTTTCTGATGTCCTGGGTCCAGATACCGGCTCCCAGACCGAACTCGGAGTCGTTCGCGACGGCGGCGATCTCGTCTAGGTCGCTGAACGGAGCGGCGACCAGGACCGGCCCGAAGATCTCCTCGCGGACGACCTTCATGTCCGGACGGGTATTGGTCAGCACGGTGGGCTCGACGAAGTAGCCGTGGTCACCGAACCTCCCGCCGCCGGCCAGGGCGGTGGCGCCGTCGGCCTTGCCCGACTCCAGGAAGCCGGTCACCAGGCGCAGCTGCTCTTCAGAGACCAGCGGGCCCATCTGCGTGCCCGGCTCCATCCCCGGTCCCATCTTGATCGACTTGGCAATCTCCGCGACGCCGTCGACGACTTCATCGAAACGCCTTTGCTGCACGTACAGCCGTGATCCGGCCACGCAGCACTGCCCGTGGTTGAAGAAGATCGCGTGCGCGGCGCCCTCGATCGCCTCGGGGCCGGCGTCGTCGAAGATGATGTTGGGGCTCTTGCCGCCGAGCTCCAGGGTCAGCTTCTTCAGGTTGCTGGCGGCGGACGCCGCGACGATCAGCTTGCCCACCGCGGTGGAACCGGTGAACGCCACCTTGTCCACGTCCATATGAGCGGTCAGGGCCGCTCCGGCGGTCTCGCCGAAGCCGGTTACCACGTTCACGACGCCGGCCGGCATGCCAGCCTCGGCGATGAGCCCGGCCAGCCGCAGCGCGGTCAGCGGGGTCTGCTCGGCCGGCTTGAGCACCACGCAGTTGCCCGTGGTCAGCGCCGGGCCCAGTTTCCACGCGGCCATCAGCAGCGGGAAGTTCCACGGGATGATCTGCCCGACGACGCCGAGCGGCTCGCGCAGCGTGTAGGAGTGGAAGTTCGCCCCCGGCATGTAGGGCACCGAGAGGTCGATCGTGTTGCCCTCGAGCTTGGTCGCCCAACCGGCCATGTAGTGGAACAGGTCCGCGGCCAGCGGCACGTCCGCCGCCTGCGCCACGCCGACCGGCTTGCCGTTGTCCAGCGACTCGAGCTGGGCCAGCTCGTCGGCGTGCTCGAGGATCAGGTCGCCGATCCGCCAGATGATCCGGCCGCGCTCCGACGGGCTCATCCGGCTCCACGGGCCCTCGTCGAACGCGCGGCGCGCGGCCCGCACAGCCCGGTTGATGTCCTCGGCATCGCCCTCGGCGACCCGGGCGAGCGTCTCCCCGGTCGCGGGGTTGGGGGTCTCGAACGTCTTGCCCGACGCCGCGTCGCACCATTGCCCGTTGATGAACAGCTGTCGCGGGGAGCCGATGAAGGCTTCGACGTCGCGATCCAGGGTCACGGTCATGTAATGGTCATCTCCCTTGGCTGCGTGGTGGAGGCAACCGCCCGATGGCGGGCCAGTCAGCACCTGCGCAAATGTCTACATAGTAGACCTACGAAGTAAACCTACAGCGTCTGCAGGAGAATATCAAACTCCACATACCGGCAGGCGGGGCCGCGCAGGGGCGGGGGCAGGGGCGCAGGCAGGGGGGCAGGGGGGGCAGGCAGGGGGGCAGGGACGCAGGCAGCGGGGCCTGGCTTAGCTCGTGCCCGGCGCCCTGGGGCCGATGATCGCCGCGCTGGTTCGCATCTTCGTCGTGACGGGCGGACCATGGAATGCAGACGGGCCCGCGCTCAGGCAGGAGGCAGGATGAATCGGATCCGGCGTCGGGTAAACGCAGCGGTCAATCCGGTGTCGACCGCGGTTACCGGGTGGTGGTGCCACTCGGCTTGGCGCCACGTGCTGACTGGCCACGGGCCGACGGCCAGGCAGCGGCGGCTCATCCGTTACCGGGCGCCCGGCATCCGCCGGGGCACGCCAGGCATCCGCCGCGGCACGCCGGGCACCGGCTTCACGCTGTCTGCCGAACAGCGGGCCGAGCAGATGAAGGCGCGCGCGGCAGCGATCGACGATCTGCTTAGCCGAGGCGATCCTTAAGGAGTTGCGCGGGTCAGCGACGGGTGGTCCATCGCGGCCCGGTCAGGGACCACGCGGATTCCCAGGCCGCCAGCCGCCGCCGGTCGAGCACGAGCCGGCACAGCCCATAGCAGATGAGCAACGTTATCCCGGCCACCGCGGCCACCGCGGCGCTCGCGGCCAGCGCGTCGACGATCATGCCGACGTGGCCGCCGGGAGGCCCGGCCGGCTGACCCGAGCGATCCAGCCAGACCGGTACCCGGGCGCCCGCCGCCGCCCCGATGATGCCGGGCGCCATCGCGGTGGTCAGCACGCCGGATTGCTCGCGGCCCGCGCCGGGCCAGCGCGCCTTAGCAAGCCCGAGTTGGGCCGTGCTCCCGTAAACCAACGGCCCAGCCTGACTGAGCACGGCCACCACCGGGCGCAGGCCAGCCGCGGCCGCGCGCTGCGACTGATACGTGTGCACGCCAAGCACGGACGCCGCGGCCATGGCCACGAGGAAGGCGGCGGTCAACGCCACCAGGACCGCGCCCTCGATCCGGTCAACCGGCCGCCGCAGCGTGTTCCGCCCGGCCAGCCATCGCACCAGCCGGGACATCCGGTGCGGGCGGGCCCGGACCGGTCGCGGTGGGGAAGATTGCACTGTTCCAGCGGTCAAGTCGCGGCGGGCTCGGTTATCCGCTGCTGGCAGCCGGGACAGTCAGGCGAGGACGGCCTGATCGCGGGCGGCCAGTACACAAACTTGTCCGTGCGACAGTAGATGCACAGCACGGGCCGGATCGCATCGCATCGTTGCTCAGGTTGCGCCGTGTTCCCGCTGCGCCGCCTGACAGCAGAATCCATCATGAGTCTCGCCGCCTTCAACGCGGAAACCGCTAGCGGCAAGGGCGCACATGGTCCGGACGGATCCAGGCTCGCTAAGTAAAGCTACTCTCGCACGAATCGGCAGCAGAGGCAATCCGCTCCCGGACCGTGCGGCTAGCTGACGGCCGTTCCGTTGGCGGCAGCGGGTTGCGGCGGCGGGATGGTTGCGGCGGCGGTGAGCGGCGGCGGGGTGGCGGCGGCCTGCTCACGGGCCAGGAAGGAGCCGAGTTCGGCGAT
>PLIQ01000659.1 GCA_003140115.1 Actinomycetota bacterium
ACGAACTCCATGTTCAGCAGCTTGGCCCCGGCGCGCAGCGCCAGTGCGTGCCCGTCGCCGGTGTACTCCCACGAGTTCGACGTAACCTTGTAGGTCTTGCCGATGCCGCCCGTGGCCAGCACCACCGCGGGCGCCTCGAAAGTCACGAACCGGCCGGTGTCCCGGAAGTACCCGAACGCCCCGGCGATCCGCGCCGGGTAACTGTCGGCCAGCAGCAGGTCGGTGATCGTGGTCTCGGCGAAGACCTTGATCATCGCCTCCGGGTCGCCGAGCTCGGCCGCGTCGGCCTGCTGCAGCGCCACGACCTCCTGCTGCAGGGTGCGGATGATCTCCAGCCCGGTCCGGTCGCCGACGTGGGCCAGCCGCGGGTACTGGTGGCCGCCGAAGTCCCGCTGGCTGATCTTGCCGTCCTTGGTCCGGTCGAACAGCGCGCCCCAGGCCTCGAGCTCCCAGACCCGCTCCGGAGACTCCTTGGCGTGCAGCTCGGCCATCCGCCAGTTGTTCAGGAACTTGCCGCCGCGCATCGTGTCGCGGAAGTGGACCTGCCAGTTGTCGTTCGGGTACACGTTGCCCATGGCCGCGGCGCAGCCGCCCTCGGCCATCACCGTGTGCGCCTTGCCGAACAGGGACTTGGAGATGATCGCGGTCTTCTTACCATGCAGCCGGGCCTCGATCGCCGCCCGGAGCCCCGAGCCGCCCGCGCCGACGACCACCACGTCGTAGGAGTAACGGTCTGCCTCGTCCATAACGGTCCCTCTAGTTGAAGATTCTCGGATCCGCGAAGGCCCCGCTGGCCACCAGCATGACGTACAGGTCGCTGAGCAGCAGCGTGCCCAGCGTGATCCAGGCGAACTGCAGGTGCCGGGCGTTCAGCCAGGAGACCTTCGTCCAGGCCCAGTACCGGACCGGGTGCTTGGAGAAGTTCTTCAGCCGCCCGCCGGTGATGTGCCGGCACGAGTGGCAGCCCAGCGTGTAGCACCACAGCAGGATCACGTTGGCCAGCAGGATCAGCGACCCGATGCCGATCCCGAAGTCACCGTTCGGCCCGCGGAACGCCTGCGCCGCGTCGTAGCTGAGCAGGATCGCGATGAACAAGGCCGCGTACCAGAAGTAGCGGTGCACGTTCTGCGCGATCAGCGGCACTCGGGTCTCGCCGGTGTACTTCGCGTGCGGCTCGCGCACCGCGCACGCCGACGGCGCCCGCCAGAACGCCCGGTAGTACGCCCCCCGGTAGTAGTAGCAGGTAAACCGGAACCCGAGCACGAACACCAGCGACACGAACGCGTACGGGATGATCGGCGGGACGGCCGGGATCCACTGGCCCAGGGTGCTCGAGCCCGGCACGCACTCCCCGCTGACGCACGGGGAGTAGAACGGGGTCAGATAGTGGTCCGCCGGCACGTAGTACCAGTGGCCGGTGAAAACGCGCACGGTGGCGTAGGCCAGCCAGATCGTGAGGCCGGTGGCCACCACGCGCGGCTGCTTCCACCACGAGTCGGTACGGAACGTCCGTTCGGAGATCCGCGCCCGCGTCCTGGCCGGCGCTTCCGGTGCTTGTGTCATGCTTCAGCGTCCTCGCTGCCTCGAGCGTAAGCGTAACGCCACGTACCGGCAAAACGTCCGGGCGTGGGTACTGGTCAAGAACCTATTCCAGCCGGGGCGGTGTTGCAGTGATCGAGACCTCATCGTGGTGTGTGACCCTCACTACACCCCGAGGTTGCGCCGCAGGAAGTCGAGCTGCAGCAGCAGCAGGTTCTCCGCGACCGTCTCCTGCGTGGCCATGTGGGTGATGCCGGTCAGCGGCAGCACCGAATGCGGATGGCCCGCGGCGAGCAGCGCGGCGGACAGCCGCAGGGTGTGCGCCACCACCACGTTGTCGTCGGCCAGGCCGTGGATGAGCATGAGCGCGCGAGGTGTCACCACGGCCCGTTCGGCCAAAGAAAGCAAAGACGACCGGTCGTAGGCGTCCCCGTCGGACTCCGGCAGGCCCAGGTAGCGCTCGGTGTAGTGGGTGTCGTACAGCCGCCAGTCGGTGACCGGGGCNNCGGATCGCCACCCGGCCGGTGTCCAGCTCACCGAACCGGCCGGCCGCGGCGGCCAGCGCGTCGACCTGGTCCTGCAGCACCGGGCCGGCCAGGTCGCCGGCCACCGCGCGTTCCCAGGCCGGCCCGCGGGCCGGGGTGCCGCGGCCGTCCGCGATCACCACCGCGAACCCCTGCTCGGCGAACCACTGCGGGACCAGGTACGCGCCGCGCGCCCGGACCACCCGCTGCGCGTGCGGCCCGCCGTACGGGTCGAGCAGCACCGGCAGCCGGCCCTGCCCGGGCTGGTACTGGCCGGACTGATACTGGCCGGGCTGATGCCAGGACGGGAACAGCACCGCGGTCTGGATCTCGCGCGGGCCGGCCCGGAACAGGACCGGGCGGGGCGCGGGCAGCGCCGGGAGTTCGGCGAGGGAGGCGATGACGGTGTCCGGGGCGTCGTCGCGGGACACCCGGACGCTCACCCCGTCGGCGTCCAGCGACCGGCGCCAGGTGACCGTCGTGCCACCCGCGCGGGTGCCCGCCTCGACGCCCCCCTCCTGGCCGGCCCGGCTCAGGCCGCCCGGCGCGTAGCTCCACAGGCCCGCCTCGGCCGGCTCCTGCGACGCCTGGAACAGCACCGTGTCCCCGTCCACGTCCAGCACGCCGCGGACCTGCAGGCCCGGCGGGGTCACCGGCTCGGGGGACCGGCCCGGCGTCACCAGGACCAGCCGGCGGGTGTCTTGCTCGTCCCGGGTCCATACGATCCGGCCGTCCGCGGTCCAGGCCGGGACGCCCGGGACGATCTCCAGCCAGCACGGGTCGGTGTCCTCGTGCAGCACGCTGGTCTGGCCGCTGGCCACGTCGACGCCGAGGATCCGGATGGCCCGCTGGTCCCGGCTCTGCACCACGACCAGCGGGTCGTGCCCGTCCTGCCAGCGCGCCGTGACCAGGTAGGGGAAGGCGGCCCGGTCGGTCTCGACCGGCACGGTGGTCCCGTCGAGCCGGGCCAGGAGCAGGGACACCTCGGCGTTCGGGGTGCCGGCCGCGGGATAGGACACCTCGGCGGGCGGGCGTTCGGGGTGCGCGGGATCGGCGATGTGCCACCGGGTGACGAGGGTCTCGTCCACCCGCGCTACGAGCAACGCCGAGCCGTCCGGGGCCCACCAGTACCCGCGATGGCGGTCCATCTCCTCGGCCGCGATGAACTCGGGCAGCCCGAACGTCACCCCCGGCGCCCCCTGCGGGTCCGCGATCACCTGATCCGGCGCGTCGCCGCGCAGCCCGGTGACCCGCAGCGCGCCGTCGCAGACGTAGGCCAGTCGCCGGCCGCCCGGGTCAGGCCGGGGATCCAGCGCCGGCGTCCGCGTCGCCACCTCAAAGGCCACCCCGCCGGCGGCCACCCCGTCGCCCGCCGCCCCGTCGCCCGCCACCCTGCCGCCGGTCAGCGGTACGGCGTACACCTGGCCGGACAAGGCGAAGGCGGCCACCGTGACCGCTTGGTCGGTCGCGTAGGCCACGATGCCGCCCGCGTGCTCCCGGACCCGCTCCCGCCGGGCCCGCTCCTGCGGCGGCAGGTCTTCCTGGCCGGCGCCTTCCCGGTTGGCGCCGACCGTCCGCGGGTCGGCCACCAGGCGTTCCTGCCCGCCATCCACGTCCAGCACCCACAGGCACGTCACCGGGTCGGCGCCGCCCTTGGTGCGCAGGTAGGCGACCCNNCGCCGCCTGACGCGCGGATAGGCTCACTGGCATGAGTTCGGCTGACGCCCCCGACCGGCGGCTGCTCCTGGTGCACGCGCACCCGGACGACGAGTCGATCTACACCGGGGCCACGATGGCCAAGTACGCGGCCGAAGGCGCGCGGGTCACGCTCGTCACCTGCACGCTCGGCGAGCTCGGCGAGGTCATCCCGGCGTCGCTGGCCCACCTGGGCGCGGAGAAGGAGGACGGGCTGGGGGAGTACCGGATCGGCGAGCTGGCCGCGGCCTGCGCCGCGCTCGGCGTGACCGACCACCGGTTCCTCGGCGGTCCCGGCCGCTGGCGCGATTCGGGCATGATGGGCACCGAGGGCAACGACGACCCGCGCTGCTTCTGGCGGGCCGACGTGGACCAGGCGGCGGGTGCCCTGCTCGACGTCATCGCCGAGGTGCGGCCGCAGGTGCTGGCGACCTATGACGCCCAAGGCGCCTACGGGCACCCCGATCACATCCAGGCCCACCGGGTCGCCTGGCGCGCCTGCGAGCTGGCCGGCCCGGACGCGCCGGAGAAGTTCTACGCCACCGCCACGCTGGAGTCCGGGCTGGTCACCACCGAGGTCGAAGCCAGCGCCTGGTTCGGCGCCAAGCTGGCCGCGATGCGCGCGCACGCCACCCAGATCACCGTGGACCCCCCGTTCTTCGCCCTGTCCGACGGCGTGCGCCGCCCGGCCAGCGGCGTCGAGTACTACACCTTGCTCGCCGGACCGCGCGGCCCGGGTCTTCGCGAGGCCGGCCTCTTTGCGCGCTAACCTGCTGGTATGGACGTCCCGACGGACGGGAAACGGACCCGGTTGCTGCTCACCGTGGCCGCTAATACCGCGTTGTTCCTGGTCGGAGCGGTGGAAGGCCTGATCGGCAGCTTCCAGTACAGCCGGAGTGCGCCGGCCGGGGCGATCGGGTTCTGCCTCCTGCTGCTGGCCACGTGCCTGCTGGGCGCGTGGGCCATGCGCTCGGTCAGCGGCGCGCTGTGGCCCGCGGTCGGCTGGATCATCGCGTCGTACGTCTTGTCCATGCCGGTCTCCGGCGGCAGCGTGATCATCGCCAACACGACCGCGGGCAAGTGGTACCTGTACGGCGGCGCGGTGAGCTCGCTGGCCGGGATCGCCCTGTCGCTGGGCGGCTGGATCCGCGGCACCGGGACGCGGCCGCGATGACCGAGGTCGACCAGGCTTCCTTCCGGCGGGCGGCCGGCCAGTTCGCGAGCGGGATCGTGGTCGTCTCCACCCGGGGCGGTCACGCCATGACGGTCAGCGCGTTCACCTCGGTCTCGCTGGACCCGCCGCTGGTCTTGTTCTGCGCGGAGAAGATCGCGCGGTTCCACGACGCGGTNNCCGGCGCGCCGCTACTCGACGGCGCGCTGGCCGTCCTGGAGTGCCGCACCACCGCCGTGCACGACGCCGGCGACCACAGCATCGTCGTCGGCCAGGTGCAAGCCGTGGCTAGCCCCGCCGATCCGGCCGAGCGCGGCCCGCTGGTCCACTACTCCGGCGCCTACCACCG
>PLIQ01000042.1:0-1902 GCA_003140115.1 Actinomycetota bacterium
TCGGTGGCCAGCGACGCCTTGGTGATACCCATCAGCACGGCCCGGCCGGAAGCCGACGTGCCGCCGTCGTTCACCACGGCGCGGTTGACCTCCTCGAACCGGGGCCGCTCGACCAGCTCACCGGGCAGCAGATCGGTGTCGCCCGACTCAAGCACGTTCACCCGCTTGAGCATCTGCCTGATGATGATCTCGATGTGCTTGTCGTGGATCGAGACACCCTGCGACCGGTACACCTCCTGCACCTCGTGCACGAGGTGCAGCTGCACCGCCCGCCCNNCCGAGGATGCGCAGCACCTCGTGCGGGTTCATCGCGCCCGCGATGAGCTGCTGCCCGACGGCCACGTGGCCGCCATCTTGGACCAGCAGCCTGGACCGCATCGGCACCGGGTACGCGACTTCCTCCGCGCCGTCGTCCGGGATGACCACGATCTTGCGGGTCTTCTCGGTCTCCTCGATCTTGACCCGGCCCTCGTACTCGCTGATGGGCGCCATGCCCTTGGGGATGCGGGCCTCGAAGAGCTCCTGGATGCGCGGCAGGCCGTGAGTGATGTCCTGGCCCGCCACACCGCCGGTGTGGAAGGTCCGCATGGTCAGCTGGGTACCGGGCTCGCCGATCGACTGAGCGGCGATGATGCCGACCGCCTCGCCGACGTCCACCCGCTTGCCGGTGGCCAGCGAGCGTCCGTAGCACTTGCCGCAGACGCCGACCTTGGCCTCGCAGACCAGCACGCTGGACGTCCGGATGGTCTCCACGCCCGCCTCGGTCAGCCGCTCGAGCATCAGCTCGGTCGTGTCTTCGCCGACCTTGGCCAAGATCACGCCGTCGACCTCGATGTCCTCGGCCACGCTACGACCCGTGCCCGTGTTCTCGATGTTCGGCAGCTTGCGCAGGCGGCCTTCGGCGTCCTTCTCCGCGATCCGCATGGGCAGCGAGCGGTCGGTGCCGCAGTCCTCCTCGCGCACGATCACGTCCTGCGCCACGTCCACCAGACGGCGGGTGAGGTACCCGGAGTCCGCCGTGCGCAGCGCGGTGTCGGCCAGGCCCTTGCGGGCGCCGTGGGTGGAGATGAAGTACTCCAGCACGGACAGGCCCTCACGGAAGCTGGACTTGATCGGCCGCGGGATGGTCTCGCCCTTGGGGTTGGAGACCAGGCCGCGCATGCCGGCGATCTGCCGGACCTGCATCGGGTTACCGCGGGCGCCGGAGTTGACCATCATCCAGACCGAGTTGGTCTCGGGGAAGGCCGCCTCCATGTCCTGGGCCACGTCGGCCGTGGCGTGCGTCCAGATCTCGATGAGCTCCTGACGGCGCTCGTCGTCGGTGATCAGGCCGCGCTCGTACTCGCGCTGCACCTTGTCGGCGCGGCGCTCGTAGTTCTCCAGGATCGCCGCCTTGTTCGGCGGCGCCACCACATCCTCGATGGCGATCGTCACGCCCGCCCGGGTGGCCCAGTGGAAGCCGGCGTCCTTGAGGTTGTCAAGGGCCGTGGCCACCGCCACCTTGGGGTAGGTCTCCGCGAGGGAGTTGACGATCACGGTCAGCTGCTTCTTGCCCACTTCGTAGTTCACGAACGGGAAGTCGGCGGGCAGCGTCTCGTTGAAGATGCACCGGCCCAGCGTGGTGCCCAGCCGGATCGGGTCACCGGGCTCGTACCCCTCGGGCAGCTCGCTGCCTTCGGGCTGGACGATCCCGGGTAGCCGGATCTGGATGTTGGCCTGCAGGTCGAGCTCGCCCGCGTCGTAGGCCATCAGCGCCTCGGCCAGGGACGAGAACGCCCGGCCCTCGCCGGGCACGCCTTCGGCCTGCCGGGTCAGGCAGTACAGCCCGATGATCATGTCCTGGGTGGGCATGGTCACCGGCTTGCCGTCGGCCGGCTTGAGGATGTTGTTGGTGGACAGCAT
>PLIQ01000042.1:1923-5008 GCA_003140115.1 Actinomycetota bacterium
TCGAGCACGTCCCACACCACCGGCCGGGCGCGTTCCACCATCCGCTTGGCGGACTTGATGTTCTGCGCGTGGTTGAGGTCAACCAGGCGCTTCATCACGAACGGCTTGAACAGCTCCAGCGCCATCTGCTTGGGCAGGCCGCACTGGTGCAGCTTGAGCTGCGGACCGACGACGATGACGGAACGACCGCTGTAGTCCACGCGCTTGCCCAGCAGGTTCTGGCGGAACCTGCCCTGCTTGCCCTTCAGCATGTCGCTGAGGGACTTCAGGGGCCGGTTGCCAGGACCGGTGACCGGACGGCCGCGGCGGCCGTTGTCGAACAGGCTGTCCACGGCCTCCTGCAGCATGCGCTTCTCGTTGTTCACGATGATCTCGGGGGCGCCGAGGTCGAGCAGCCGCTTGAGCCGGTTGTTCCGGTTGATGACCCGTCGGTACAGGTCGTTCAGGTCACTGGTCGCGAACCGGCCGCCGTCCAGCTGGACCATGGGCCGCAGGTCCGGCGGAATCACCGGGATGCAGTCCAGGACCATGCCCATCGGGCTGTTGCGGGTGTTCAGGAACGCGGACACGACCTTGAGCCGCTTGAGGGCGCGGGCCTTCTTCTGGCCCTTGCCCGAGCGGATCGTCTCGCGCAGGCTCTCCGACTCGGCGTCCAGGTCGAAGCTGCCCAGCCGGTCCTGGATGGCCTGAGCGCCCATGCCGCCGCGGAAGTACCGGCCGAACCGGTCCCGCATGTCGCGGTAGAGCAGCTCGTCACCCTCGAGGTCCTGGACCTTCAGGTTCTTGAACCTGCTCCAGACCTCCTCCAGGCGGTCGATCTCCTTGCCCGCGCGGTCCCTGATCTGCTTGCACTCGCGGTCCGAGCTCTCGCGGAGCTTGCGCTTCGCGTCGCTCTTGGCGCCCTGCGCCTCGAGCTCGGCCAGGTCGGCTTCGAGCTTGGCCTGGCGCGCCTCGACGTCGGCGTCGCGACGCTGCTCGAGCTGGCCGCGCTCGACGCTGATCCTCGCCTCCAGGGACGGCAGGTCACGGGCCCGCGCCTCGACGTCCACGAAGGTGATCATGTAAGCGGCGAAGTAGATGACCTTCTCCAGGTCCTTCGGCGCCAGGTCGAGCAGGTAGCCCAGCCGGCTCGGCACACCCTTGAAGTACCAGATGTGCGTGACCGGCGCGGCCAGCTCGATGTGGCCCATCCGCTCGCGCCGCACCTTGGCGCGGGTGACTTCCACGCCGCAGCGCTCGCAGATGATGCCCTTGAACCTGACCCGCTTGTACTTGCCGCAGTAGCACTCCCAGTCCCGGGTCGGACCGAAGATCTTCTCGCAGAAGAGCCCGTCCTTCTCCGGCTTGAGCGTGCGGTAGTTAATGGTCTCCGGCTTCTTGACCTCACCGTGCGACCACTGCCGAATGTCTTCGGCGGTGGCGAGGCCGATGCGTAGGTCGTCGAAGAAGTTGACGTCAAGCACTGTGTGTGTTCCCCTTCTCGATCAGACCTCTTCGACGCTGCTCGGCTCACGCCGGGACAGGTCGATGCCGAGTTCCTCGGCCGCGCGGAAGACATCCTCGTCGGTGTCGCGCATTTCGATGGCGGCACCGTCGCTGGACAGCACCTCTACGTTGAGGCACAGCGATTGCATTTCCTTGATCAGCACCTTGAATGATTCCGGGATCCCCGGTTCTGGGACGTTCTCGCCCTTGACGATGGCCTCGTAGACCTTCACCCGGCCGAGCACGTCGTCGGACTTGATGGTGAGCAGTTCCTGCAGCGCGTAGGCGGCACCGTAGGCCTCCAGGGCCCACACCTCCATCTCGCCGAAGCGCTGGCCGCCGAACTGCGCCTTCCCGCCCAGCGGCTGCTGGGTGATCATCGAGTACGGGCCGGTGCTCCGCGCGTGGATCTTGTCGTCCACGAGGTGCAGCAGCTTCAGGATGTAGATGTAGCCGACCGCGATCGGGTCCTTGAAGGGCTCGCCGGTCCGGCCGTCGAACAGCCTGGCCTTGCCGCCCGGCCCGACCAGCCGCTGGCCGTCCCGGTTCGGCAGCGTGCTGCCGAGCAGGCCGGTGATCTCCTCCTCCTTGGCCCCGTCGAAGACGGGGGTGGCGACCGGCGTGTTCTTCGGCGCGGCGTCGGCGCCCACGGCGCGCAGCCGCTTCTTCCAGTCGTCGTCGCCGTCGTCGACCTGCCAGCCGGTCTTGGCCACCCACCCCAGGTGGGTCTCCAGGACCTGGCCGACGTTCATCCGGCCCGGGACGCCGAGCGGGTTGAGCACGACGTCCACCGGCGTGCCGTCCTCNNCCGGCCAGCTTGTCGCCGTCGGTGATCTTGCGCTTCTGGGCCACGTACACCCGGACCAGCTCGTTGACGCCCGGCGGGAGCTCGTCGCCGTCCTCGCGAGTGAACACGCGGACGCCGATGACCTTGCCCTCCTCGCCGTGCGGCACCTTGAGGCTGGTGTCGCGCACCTCGCGAGCCTTCTCGCCGAAGATCGCGCGCAGCAGCCGCTCCTCGGGGGTCAGCTCGGTCTCGCCCTTGGGCGTGACCTTGCCGACCAGGATGTCGCCGTTGACGACCTCNNGCGCCGATCCGGATGATGCCGCGCTCGTCGAGATCCGCCAGCACTTCATCGGAGACGTTGGGGATGTCCCTGGTGATCTCCTCCGGGCCCAGCTTGGTGTCGCGCGCGTCGACCTCGTGTTCCTCGATGTGGATGCTGGAGAGCACGTCGTCCTGGACCAGTCGCTGGGACAGGATGATCGCGTCCTCGTAGTTGTGGCCCTCCCACGGCATGAACGCGGCCAGCAGGTTCTTGCCGAGCGCCATCTCGCCCTGGTCGGTGCACGGGCCGTCGGCCAGCACCTGGCCCCGCTCGACCCGGTCCCCTTCCTCGACGACCGGCTTCTGGTTGAAGCAGGTGCCCTGGTTGGACCGCTCGAACTTCTGCACGCGGTACGTCGTCCGGGTGCCGTCGTCGTTCATCACGGTGACCAGGTCCGCGCTGGACTCCTCGACCACGCCGGCCTTCTCGGCCAGGATCACGTCGCCCGCGTCGGTCGCGGCACGGTACTCCATGCCGGTGCCGACCACCGG
>PLIQ01000042.1:5029-5282 GCA_003140115.1 Actinomycetota bacterium
CCTTACGGCGGACCAGCACGCGGTTCTCGGCGATCGTCCCGTCATCCTCCAGCGGCGTGTTGGCCTGGGCGATGACGTGCCGGTCCTCTTCGTCCGCGGTCAGGTAGTCGACCTGGTCCAGGACCACGCCGTCGATGACCTTGCGGTACGGCGTCTCCACGAAGCCGAACGGGTTGACCCGCGCGTAGCTGGACAGGGAGCCGATCAGGCCGATATTCGGCCCTTCAGGGGTCTCGATCGGGCACATCCGGCC
>PLIQ01000665.1 GCA_003140115.1 Actinomycetota bacterium
CTGTCCAGCACCAGGCCGAGCGGCGCTGCCAGCGCCCCGGTCACCGCCTGGCCCAGTTCCACCCGCACGTCCCTGACGGCATCGGTGTACACCAGAGTCCGGCCGGCGTAGTTCGCGCCTGCCCTGCGGGTCGCGGGCGACCCAGTGACATGCTCGAACGTCTCAGCCAGGCCCGCCAGCGCCCGCGCCAGCCCAGCCGGGTCCCCGTCCGTGGCGGCCACTGCGTCCCGCGCTTTGATCATCTGGTCCACCGGCGCCAGTGCCGCGGTCCGGGCCGCTGGATCGGCGATCAACTCCAGCTTGTCCCGCAGCAGCCGCTCCGGCCAGGCATCCGCCGGGCCCTCCAGGTCCAGCCGCAGCGCCCCGAGCTCGGCCAGCCGGGTCAGCAGGCCGCGGGCATCGGGTGTTCCAGCGCCGTCCAGTACCTGGGTGATCGTGCGGCTGCCATCACACGCCAGGAAGATCCCCACCTCGGCGTCGGTCAGGGTAACCGGCTTTCGGTGCGAGCGGTGCAGCACGTTTCCGGCCAGGTATACCGACCGGGTCCGCCGCGGCCGCAGCCATCCCAGCGCCCGCCCCTGTCGTGCGATCGCGGCCGCCACTTTATCGATCGCCCACACCTCGAAGTACGTAGTCCGGCGGGCGAGCAGCTGCTCCCCCGGCCTCACCACCAGGCCAGCGGCACCGGAATCCGCGGACGCCCAGCCGACCGGCCCAAAGAAACCGATCGTGTCGTTCTTCAGGCAGTACCGCTGCAGATAGCTCGCGATCACCAGCTCCCGCTGACGCTGCTTGCTGCGCCGCGCCGCGCCCGGGCCGGCGTCGTGATCATGCAGGAACTGCGCCAGTCCCGGGTTCTGCCAGGTGATTGCCTCCTGGAAGCGCACGTCGGCGTAAATGCCGGCGATAGCACGGGATAGCCGTCCAGCAGCATCGGCGTACGCCTGGTCATACGCCAGCCGCCCGGTTGGGTCCGCGTCGGCCAGGTCCGCCCCGCTCAGGTCCGCACTGCGCGCCAGCGGCTCATCGCAGATGGCCAGCACCATGTCCGCGGGGAAACCCGCGCTGCGCAGGCACATGTCCCGCCACACACTCCACGTCGTTCCCTGCAGCCGGACCCGGTGCGGCGCCCCGGCCTCCGGCGAGGCTCCGTCAATCGGTGACGATCGCTTGCTCGGCGGCGGCTTGGGCGGCGGCGGCCTCGGCGGCGGCGGCCTCACTGGCGTTTTCGGCGGCGATCGCGGCCGGGCGGGTCCGCTCACCCCACCGGGCCACAGCGGGGCCGGCCAGGCCGAGCAGGGCGAACCATGCGCCGAGCAGGATGAAGCCTAGTCGCCCGCCGCTCAGCACCAGTCCGACCAGGACCAGGGGTGACAGAGCCTGCCCGGCGAAGTTGCCCATGCCGACCAAGCCCTGGTACTGGCCTTGCGCGTGCGGCGGAGCGAGCCCGAAGTCGAGCGCGTACATGCCGGAGGCATCCCATATCTCGCCGTAGGTATGTACGATCACCGCGGCGGCCAGCACCAGCAGGGCGGCCCAGGCCGGAAGCCCGGCCGCCAGGCCCATCGCCGAGCAGCTGACCAGGAAGATCACTCCGGCCCGGCGGAACGCGATACCGCCCTGCCTGATGGTCTGTACGGTCTTGCCGACGCGCACCTGATACAGCACCACGATGACCGTGTTGATGATCACGAACGCCGAGACGCTCCATCGCGGCGCGTTCGTGTGGAAGACGACCCACACTGGCAGCAGGAGCCCAGGTACGAAGTACTGCATGTACATCGCGCCGGACATCAGCGTGTAGGCCACGAACGGCTTGTCCCTCAGAGCGGTGAACGGTGACTCCTCACGCGCGCCGGGCAGCGGCTGATACTTGGGCAGCCGGCTCAGCAGAGCGGCCGCGATCAGGAAACTCAGCGCGTTACCCAGGAACAGCGCGCGGTACGCGTTCTCGGTGTTGAGCTCGATCGCGACGCCGGCGGTGGCCACGCCGAGCAATATGCCCAGGTTGATCACCGCGCTTGCCTGTGAGCGGAACGTCGTCGCGTTCTCCTCGCCGACCCGCCGCAGCAGCGCCACGCTGGCCGCGCTGGAGGCGGCCTGCGCCGATCCGTCCACGATCGCGACGAGCAGGTAGCTGACGAAGCTGTGCGCCAAGAATACGTAGCCCGCGGAGGCGGCGGCCAAGAAGATCAGGACCAGCCGGTACACATCCCGGGGTCCGCGCCGGTCGGCCAGCCGGCCGACCGGCATCGCGGTCAGCAGGCCTATCAGGCCGGCGATCGTCAGGGCCAAGCCGGTCCGCGTCGCGGTCAGGTGCACCACCCTGATCCCGTACAGCGTCATGGCGGTAATGATCAGCCCGGTCCCGTAGACGTTGATCAGCGCCGCCAGGAGATACGTCCGCTCGTAGCGCGACTGAGGAACGAGGGATTTTAGGGCGTGTACAGGGTTCAGCGTCGGCATGGTCACCTCATTCCGCGAGTCACTGCTACCGGCAATTGCACCTCGGGCCCACGGTCGCAGTTGGCCTTAGCCGACGCATCTCCGCGATTGCGTTGCGCATTTCC
>PLIQ01000548.1 GCA_003140115.1 Actinomycetota bacterium
GCCACGGCGGAGAACGACTTCTGCTTCGACTACCTGCCCAGGCTGACCGGCGACCACAGCACCTACACGACCGTGACCGAGCAGATCGCCGGCCGGTGCCAGGGCTATTTCCTGTTCGGCCAGAACCCGGCCGTGGGCTCGGCCAACACCAGGATGCAGCGGTTCGGCATGGCCAACCTCGACTGGCTGGTGGTGCGGGACCTGGTGATGATCGAGAGCGCGACCTGGTGGCANNACCGAGGACATCAAGACCGAGGTGTTCTTCTTGCCCGCCGCCGCGCACACCGAGAAGTCGGGCAGCTTCACCAATACCCAGCGCATGCTGCAGTGGCATCATGAGGCGGTGCCGCCGTCCGGCGACGCGCGCAGCGACCTGTGGTTCACCTACCACCTGGGCCGCCGCATCCGGGAGAAGCTGGCCGCCTCGACCGACGAGATGGANNCGGCCGGTGCTGGACCTGACCTGGGACTACCCGACCCAAGGCCCGCTGGCCGACCCGTCCGCCGAGGCGGTGCTCGCCGAGGTCAACGGGTGGGACGCCGAAGGCCAGCCGCTGTCCGGGTTCGCGCAACTGAAGGACGACGGGTCGACCACCTGCGGGTGCTGGATCTACAGCGGCGCGTACGCGGGCGGGGTCAACCAGACGGCCCGGCGCAAGCCCGGCTCCGAGCAGAGCTGGGTCGCGCCCGAGTGGGGCTGGGCCTGGCCGGCCAACCGGCGGATCCTGTACAACCGGGCCTCGGCCGACCCGGACGGCAAGCCGTGGAGCGAGCGCAAGGCCTATGTCTGGTGGGACGCGGAGGAGGGCAAGTGGACCGGGCACGACGTGCCGGACTTCCCGGTCACCCGGCCGCCGTCCTACCGGCCGCCTGAGGGCGCGACCGGGGTCGACGCGATCTCCGGGATCGACGCGTTCATCATGCAGAACGACGGCAAGGCGTGGCTGTTCGCCCCGGCCGGGCTGGTCGACGGCCCGCTGCCCGCGCACTACGAGCCGCAGGAGTCGCCGTTCAGCAATCCGCTCTACAGTCAGCAGCGCAACCCGATCAGGCAGATCATCAGGCACCCGCAGGACCCGCTGCAGCCCAGCGGGAACGAGCCGGGCTCATCGGTGTACCCCTACGTGGCAACCACCTACCGGCTGACCGAGCACCACACCGCGGGCGGCATGTCGCGGACCCTGCCCTTCCTGGCCGAGCTGCAGCCGGAATTCTTCTGCGAGGTCTCGCCCGAGCTGGCCGCCGAGCGCGGCCTGGAGCACGCGGGCTGGGCCACGATCATCACCGCCCGCACCGCGGTGGAGGCCCGGGTCCTGGTCACGCCGCGGATGCGCCCGCTCGTGATCGAAGGGCGGCCGCTGCACCAGGTCGGGCTGCCCTACCACTGGGGCGCCAACGGGCTGGTCACCGGCGACTCCGCGAACGAGCTCGCGTCGCTGGCGCTCGACCCGAACGTACACATCCAGGAGGTCAAGGCGATGGCCTGCGACATCCGCCCCGGCCGCCGCCCGCGTGGCCCCGCGCTGCGCCTTCTCGTTCGCGACTACGCCGTGCGCGCTGGTATCACCGAGCACACCGGCGAGGAGGGTCCGAGATGAGCATTGATCCCGCCGCCCGGGCCGGGCACCTCGACCATCCGCCGCGGATGGGCTTCTTCACCGATACCTCGGTCTGCATCGGCTGCAAGGCCTGCGAGGTGGCCTGCAAGGAGTGGAACGCGGTGCCCGAGGACGGGCTGAGCCTGTCCGGCATGTCCTACGACAACACCGTGGGCCTCGGCGCCTCGACTTGGCGTCACGTCGCGTTCATCGAGCAGGTGGTCCCGGCCAGCCGCGTACTGTCCCTCGTCCCGTCCGATAACGCTCCCGCCGCCCCGGCAACCTCTTCCCCCCCAACGGCCCTATTTATCCCTTCCCTCCCAGCGGACACTTCTTCCCCTTCCGCCCTGGCGCCCGCAGAGGGCGTCCGCTGGCTGATGTCCAGCGACGTGTGCAAGCACTGCACCGAGTCGGCCTGCCTGGACGTGTGCCCGACCGGGGCGCTGTTCCGCACCGAGTTCGGCACCGTGGTGGTCCAGGACGACGTCTGCAACGGCTGCGGTTACTGCGTCGGGGCCTGCCCGTTCGGCGTGATCGCCAGGCGCGAGCAGGACGGCCAGGCACACAAGTGCACGCTGTGCTACGACCGGCTCGGCGCCGGCATGGAGCCGGCCTGCGCCAAGGCCTGCCCGACCAAGTCCATCCAGTTCGGCCCGCTTGACGAGCTGCGCGAACGGGCCCGGCTGCGGGTCGAGGACCTGCACGCGGCGGGCCAGGAGGACGCGCAGCTGTACCTGGACGACCCGGCGGACGGCATCGGCGGCGGCGGGGCGTTTTTCCTGCTGCTCGACGAGCCCGAGGTGTACGGCCTGCCGCCCGACCCGGTGGTCACCACCCGCGACCTGCCGGCCATGTGGCGGCACGTCGGCATGGCCGCCGCGGGCCTGGCCGCCGCGGCGATAGCGCTCGGTTTCGGTAGGCGGAGGTGAGGGCCCGATGACGGAGGTGCGTACCCGCGGGAACGGCACCGGGCGCCGGCGGCGCCGCGGCGGCGAGCAGCCGATGGTGCCGGACGCCGAGTTCACCTCCTACTACGGCCGCCCGGTGATCAAGGAGCCGGCCTGGGGGGTGCCCGACGTCCCCGGCTACCTGTTCCTCGGCGGCCTGGCCGGCGCGTCATCGGTGCTCGCCGCGGGCGCTCAGCAGTCCGGCTACGGCGAGCTGGCCCGGGTGTCCAAGGTCGCCGCGCTCGGCGCGATCAGCCTGTCCGCCGTCGCGCTCGTCCACGACCTGGGCAGGCCAGGACGCTTCGTGAACATGTTGCGGGTATTCAAGCCCACGTCGCCCATGAGCGTCGGCTCCTGGCTGCTCGCTGCCTACGGCCCGGTGGCGGGCGCCGCCGCGGTGTCCGAGGTGACCGGGATCCTGCCCAAGGCGGGCCGCGCCGCCACCCTGGGCGCGGCGGTGCTCGGCCCGGGCATCGCCACCTACACCGCCGCGCTGATCTGCGACACGGCGGTGCCCGCCTGGCACGAGGGCTACCGGGAGATGCCGTACGTGTTCGCGGGCTCGGCCGCCAGCGCGGCGGGCGGCCTGGGCCTGCTCGCGACCCATCCCGACCACGTCAGCCCAGCGCGCAGCCTCGCCGTGCTCGGCGCGGCGGTGGAGCTCATCGCCAAGCGGCAGCTGCTCGCGCGGCTCGCCGGCGGATCTTATGAGCAGAGCCTCGCGGAACCGTACGAGACGGGGAGGACGGGCGCGGTGCTCCGGCTGGCCGAGTTCCTGACCGCGGGCGGGCTGGCCGGCGCGGTGCTCGGGCGGCGCAGCCGCGCCGTTTCCGCGCTGTCGGGCGCGTCGCTGGTGGCGGCCTCGGCCATGACCAGGTTCGGCATCTTCGAGGCGGGCATGGCCTCGGCCCGCGACCCGAAGTACACCATCGTCCCGCAGCGCCGCCGCCTGGAAAATGTCGCGTCACGACATTGACTCTGGCTCTTGCTGCCTGCGTACCCTGCTCGGAAGGGACGGCAAACGGAAGGCGGGTCGGTGCCCGGGCGAACGGCACGGCGGCGTGTGCTACGAGTCACGCTGCCCGGCGACGGTCGGCCCGGAGGCAGCACGGGCCGTGCCGACTTCCTGGCCAGCGAGGAGCCGCTCGGGATCAGGGTGGACGGCACCGCGCTGGCNNTCGTGACGCCGGGTGCCCGGCGCAACTTCCTGACCACCAGCGCGTGCGGTATCTGCGGTAAGGCAAGCATCGAAGACATCTGTGTCCTGCCGCGTGCGCTGCTGGCCGCTGATGAGGCGCGCTTCGCGCCGGAAATGCTGGCCACGCTGCCGGACCGGCTGCGCGACGCGCAGCGGGTGTTCTCCCGTACTGGCGGGCTGCACGCCGCCGGGCTGTTCACCGCCGGCGGTGAGCTGATCGTGGTCCGCGAGGACGNNCCGCCTGCCATTGACCGGCTGCGTCCTGCTCGTCAGCGGCCGGGCCTCGTTCGAACTGGTCCAGAAGGCCGTTCTGGCGGGCATCCCGCTGCTCGCCGCCGTCTCGGCACCGTCCTCGCTCGCCGTCGACCTAGCCGAGCAGGCGGGCCTCACCCTGGTCGGCTTCCTGCGCGGCCCGTCAATGAACGTCTACACCGGAGCCCACCGGCTGCCGGCCGCGGCGTGCTGAATGTCGAGCATGCCGCGCGCAGCGGCCGGTTCACCGGCCTTTCCCGCTAACAGGGTTTTACCTGCGCAAACTTGTCAGGCACCAGCTGATGAACCGGTTATGAACGAGCTATTGTGTCCGCGTGCTAGGGCCCGGATGGACACAAGCCGTGGCCCTGCTGGCGGCTTTCGCCATCGCGACGGTCGCCACCCCGGCGGGTATCTCGGGCGCGGTCCTGCTGCTCCCGTTCCAGGTGAGCGTGCTCGGTACGCCCAGTCCGGCGGTCACTCCCACCAACCTGCTGTACAACGTGGTCGCCACTCCTGGGGCGCTGTACCGGTACTGGCGGCAGGGACAAACCAGCGGACGCCTGGCCCTGGTGCTCATAGCCGGGACGCTGCCCGGCGTCATCGCCGGATCGGTCATCCGCGTCGAACTGATCCCCGGCCCGAAGATCTTCGATCTGGTCGTATCCGCTGTAATGCTCCCGCTCGGGGCGTGGCTCACCGCCACCAGGGCGGCCCGGCAAGCAGACCCCGCCCGGCCGCCGCGCCACATTCCCTCCCCGGTCCTGATCGGGCTGGCCTGCCTGGTCGGCTGCGCCGGCGGCATCTACGGCATCGGCGGCGGCTCAATCCTGTCCCCGGTCCTGATCGGCGCCGGCCGCCCGGCCGCCGAGGTCGCGCCCGCGGCTCTGGCCTCCACCTTCGTGACCTCCATCGCTGGGGTGGCGACCTTCACTATCTTGTCTGTTCACCATCCCGGCTCAGTCGCCCCCGACTGGCCCACCGGCGTCGCCCTCGGCCTCGGCGGCCTGGCCGGCGGCTACACCGGAGCCCGCATCCA
>PLIQ01000166.1:0-14243 GCA_003140115.1 Actinomycetota bacterium
CTGCACGAGGAGACCCACCGGCTTCAGTTCACCGCGGTGCCGTGGCTGCGCGACTACGTGCAGAGCCAGATGACCGAGTTCCTGCTGGCCTCCGAGCTGGACCCGGCGGCCATGCTGCAGCGGGTCCGGGCGGCGGCCGACGCGATGGCGGGCGCGGTGCGCGGCGGCGACGGCGGCAGCCTCATCGAGGCGGTGGTCACCCCGGCGCAGCGGGAGATCATGGACCGGCTGTCCTCGGTCATGACGCTGGTCGAGGGGCACGGCGACTACGTGATGGACGCGGTCGGCCCGCAGGTCGTGCCCACCGTGGCCTTTATCAGGGAGCGGTTCAACTCCCGGCGCGGCTCGTCGGGCCGGATCGAGCAGGCCATTCGCCGCATGCTCGGCATCGACCTGAAGATGAAGCAGTACGCCGAGGGCTCCCGGTTCGTCCGCGAGGTCGTGGACAAGGTCGGGATGGCCACCTTCAACAAGGTCTGGACCTCCCCGGACACCCTGCCGACCAAGGCGGAGTTCGCGACCCCGCAACTGTGGCTGGACCGGGTGGCCAACCAGCCGTAGCCGCCATGGGTCCCAGCCCGGCGATCGCGCAGGTCCGCACCGCGGTGCGGACCTGCCTGTCCGATCTGGACCCTGGTGAGCTGGTGCTGGCCGCCTGCTCCGGCGGTGCCGACTCACTGGCCCTGGCCGCGGCGCTGGCCTTCGTGGCGCCGCGGGCCGGCCTGCGCGGCGGCGGCGTGACCGTTGACCACGGCCTGCAGCCCGGTTCGGCCGAACGCGCCGCCGGCCTCACGGTCCTGATGAGCAAGCTCGGCCTCGACCCGGTGCGCAGCATCGCCGTGACACCCACCAGGGAAAACGGCCCCGAGGCCGGGGCCAGGACGGCCCGCTACGCCGCCCTGGACGCCGCGGCCCGAGAGCACCAGGCCACCGCCGTCCTGCTCGGGCACACCCTGGACGACCAGGCCGAGACGGTCCTGCTCGGGCTGGCCCGCGGCTCGGGGGGCCGGTCGCTGGCCGGGATGCCGCCCCGCCGCGGCGCCTACCGCCGGCCGCTGCTCGGCCTCCGCCGCGCGACGACCGCCGCCGCCTGCGCCGACCTCGGGCTAGACCCATGGCAGGACCCGCACAACCACGACTCTCGCTTCACCCGGGCCCGGGTCCGCCACCAGGCCCTGCCCGCCCTGGAGGACGCGCTCGGCCCGGGCGTCGCCGAGGCGCTGGCCCGGACCGCGAGCCAGCTGCGGGCCGACGCCGAATGTCTCGATGACCTCGCGTTCGCGGAAAGCGGACAGCTCCGCGACCAGGGCTCCGACCCGGCCGGCCTCGACGCCAGTTGGCTCGCCGCGCTGCCCGCCGCGATCAGGACCCGGGTGCTGCGCGACGCCGCGATCATGGCGGGCTGCCCGCCCGGCGCCCTGACCGCCGCGCACGTCGAGCGGGTCTCCGAACTGGTCACCGGCTGGCGCGGGCAGCGCTGGGTCGACCTGCCGGGCGGGGTGCGCGCCCGGCGTCTGGCTGGCAAGGTGTGGTTCACCAGCAGCGAAGCAGGCAACCTCAGAGGCGGAGAACAGTAATTTGGACGAACGAGACGTGGGATCTGCGCTGAAGGAGATCCTCATTACCGCTGAGCGGTTGCAGGTGCGCATCGGCGAGCTCGCGGCCCAGATCGACGCCGACTACGCGGGCCGTGACCTGCTGCTGGTCGGCGTGCTGAAGGGCGCGGTCATGGTCATGGCCGATCTGTCCCGGGCCATGCACCTGCCGGTCCAGATGGACTGGATGGCGATCTCCTCCTACGGCTCGGGCACCAAGTCCTCCGGCGTGGTGCGCATCCTGAAGGACCTCGACACCGACATCACCGGCCGGCACGTGCTCATCGTCGAGGACATCGTGGATTCCGGCCTCACCCTGTCGTGGCTGGCCGGCAACCTGCTCTCACGCTCGCCCGCCTCGCTGGCGGTGTGCGCCATGCTCCGCAAGCCGGGCTCGGCGCAGATGCGCGTGGACGTGGCGTACACCGGCTTCGACATCGGGGACGACTTCGTCGTCGGTTACGGCCTGGACTACGCTCAGCGTTACCGCAACCTGCCCTTCATCGGCACGCTGGCCCCGGCGGTATACCAGGGCAGCTAGGCTGGCGCGGCAGGGGAACACAATCCGCTTGGAGAAGCGTTCACCCTCCAGGTGCGGCGCCGTGGGCGGTGTACCGTCATGTTTACGGTCGCAGCTAGCACCGAACATAGGCTGCGAGGATGAAAATGGCCATCCCGCCGGAGGTCGACGGGACTGTGAGGCTGGTCAGGAGGGAACGGCCCCGAGCCGACGGGCCGCTCATCGATGGAGCTAAGGCGCTTTTTCCGGGCACCACTGCTGTTGATCGCGGTGGCGGTGCTCCTGTTGCTTTTCGTGCTCGACTACGCCAATTCCGGGAGCTCTTACCAGCAGGTAGACACTTCCGCGATCGTCAGCCTCATCAACAACGGCCAGGTCAAGAGCGCGGTAATCACCGACAAGAACCAGACGATCCAGATCACGACCAAGAAGACGGTCCAGATCGGGACGCAGAGCGGTACGGAGTTCGAGGCTTCGTGGGTCTCCGGCCAGGGTCTGACCCTCCAGCAGGCGCTGCAGACGCAGTACCAGAAGGGCACCCTGACCGACGGTTACAACATCACCATCCCCAAGAGCAATGCCCTGCTCGACCTGCTGCCCACCGCGTTCATCTATCTGGTGATCTTCCTGCTGTTCTTCTTCATGCTGTCGCAGATGCAAGGCGGCGGCTCGCGGGTCATGAACTTCGGCAAGTCCCGCGCCAAGCTGATCACCAAGGACACGCCCAAGACCACGTTCGCCGACGTGGCCGGGGTGGACGAGGCGATCGAGGAGCTCCAGGAGATCAAGGAATTCCTGCAGAACCCGGCCAAGTTCCAGGCCATCGGGGCCAAGATCCCCAAGGGCGTGCTGCTCTACGGCCCGCCCGGCACCGGTAAGACGCTGCTGGCCCGGGCCGTGGCCGGCGAGGCCGGGGTGCCGTTCTACTCGATCTCCGGGTCCGACTTCGTCGAGATGTTCGTCGGCGTGGGTGCCTCCCGCGTCCGTGACCTGTTCGAGCAGGCCAAGGCGAACGCCCCCGCGATCGTGTTCGTGGACGAGATCGACGCCGTGGGCCGGCACCGCGGCGCGGGCCTCGGCGGCGGGCACGACGAGCGCGAGCAGACNNATCGTGATCGCGGCCACCAACCGGCCCGACATCCTGGACCCGGCGCTGCTGCGCCCGGGCCGGTTCGACCGCCAGATCGTGGTGGCCCAGCCGGACCTGGCCGGCCGCCGGGGCATCTTGAAGGTGCACGCCCGCGGCAAGCCCCTCGCGCCGGACACCGACCTGGACATCATCGCCCGCCGGACGCCTGGCTTCACCGGCGCCGACCTGGCCAACGTGATCAACGAGGGCGCGCTGCTGACCGCGCGGACCAACGGCAAGCAGATCGCCATGGCGGCGCTCGAGGAGGCCATCGACCGGGTCATGGCCGGCCCGGAACGCAAGAGCGTGCTGCTGTCGGAGCGGGAGCGGAAGGTCATCGCCTACCACGAGGGCGGCCACGCCCTGGTCGGCCACGCCATGCCGAACGCCGACCCGGTGCACAAGGTGACGATCATCCCGCGCGGCCGGGCGCTCGGCTACACCAGCGCGCTGCCGACCGAGGACAAGTTCCTGGTCACCCGGGCCGAGATGCTCGACCAGCTAGCCATGCTGCTGGGCGGGCGCACCGCCGAGGAGCTCATCTTCCACGAGCCGACCACGGGTGCCGCCAACGACATCGAGAAGGCGACCCAGATCGCGCGGGGCATGGTCACCGAGTACGGCATGAGCGAGCGCCTCGGCGCGCGCAAGTTCGGCAGCGGCGACGGTGAACCGTTCCTGGGCCGGGATATGTCGCACGGCCGGGACTACTCCGAGGAGATCGCCTCCTCCATCGACGAGGAGATCCGCCGCCTCATCGAGTCCGCGCACGACGAGGCCTGGGAGGTCCTGGTCGAGTACCGCGACGTGCTCGACGCGCTGGTGCTGCGGCTGCTGGACAAGGAGACCGTGGCCCGGGCCGAGGTCCTGGAGCTGTTCGCGACGGTGCAGAAGCGGCCGGTGCGCGGCTCGTACACGGGCTACGGCAAGCGCCTGCCCTCGGACCGCCCGCCGGTGCAGTCGCCCAAGGAGCTCGCGCTGCTTGCCGCCGACGGCGCCGGGACCGGGCTGTCCCTGCCCAGCAACGGCCAGGCCTTCGGCTTCAACCCGGGCGGCGGCAACGGCGACGAGCCGGCCCACGGCGAGCCCGGCGACAACGGGTGATACCGAGCACATCGGCCGAATCCGCTGACGCCCAGGTCAAGGAATTCGACCAGCCGCGCATTGAGGCCGCGGTCCGGGAGATCCTGCTCGCGATCGGCGAGGACCCGGACCGCGACGGCCTGCGCGACACGCCCGCCCGGGTCGCGCGGGCCTACGCCGAGCAGTTCGCGGGCCTGCGGCAGCGCCCGGCGGACGTGCTCACCACCGTGTTCGACGTGGGCCACGACGAGATGGTCATCGTCCGCGACATCGAGGTCTACGGCACCTGCGAGCACCACCTGGTCCCGTTCATCGGCGTGGCCCACATCGGCTACATCCCGAACGTCAAGGGCCAGATCACCGGGCTGTCCAAGCTGGCCCGGCTGGTCGACGTGTACGCCCGCCGCCCGCAGGTGCAGGAGCGGATGACGTGCCAGATCGCGGACGCCCTGATGGACACTCTGGAGCCGCGCGGGGTGGTCGTGGTCATTGAGGCCGAGCACCTGTGCATGACCATGCGCGGCGTCCGCAAGCCAGGCGCCAGGACCGTGACGTCCGCGGTCCGCGGGGCGTTCCGGGACACCGTGACCCGGGCCGAGGCCATGAGCCTGATCTACGGCCACCGCTGAACCGCAGATTAACTTCGCCTCAATACTGAACTGAAAGGCTTGCTGCGTCGTCTAAGGGGTGAGGCACGACCCGAAGGGGGCTCCGGGACGCCTTTCTTTTCGAGCACCAAGCTGATCCCTCCGGGCGGTTAGCGAGCCTTAAGGTGCCGGCCCCGGCGAGCCGTATTAAGTCCGTCTCGCTGAACGGGCTCGTTGCCTAGGCCTTGGGAGGTACCGTGAAAGCAGGACGCGAGGCGACACGATGACTACGCTGACGCACCGTGATCTAGGGCCTGACAAGAGAGCTGCCGAGATGAGTGACAGCGACGTAGCTGGACACGCTGACGGCGCCGACCTGCCTGCGGCCAGGGGGGGCAGTTCGCCGTCGACACATGGCGATCCAGTTGACCGCAGACACCAGCACGCCTGGGTGCCGGCCAGCACGGCGCTGCTGACCTGGCTCATCGGCCTGTCCGACATCGTGGCCATCTTCCGGTCCGACCTGGTGCACAAGCTGCACAAGATCGACTATCTGGTGCCTGGCACGCTGACCACGGTGACCCGCACGGCCGACGTCATCATCGGGTTGATGCTGCTCATGCTGGCCCACGGGCTACGCCGCCGGAAGCGGCGGGCCTGGCAGGCGGTGGCCGCGCTGCTCGCCTTCGACATCGCCATCCACTTCACCAACACGCACCGGATGGCGACCACGATCATCGCGGCGGTCCTGCTCATCGCGCTGCTGTACTTCCGTGATGAGTTCTACGCCGAGGGCGACCATCGCACCCGGTGGCGGGCGCTGTGGGTGTTCGCCTGCCTGATCGTGGCCGATGTCGCCATCGGGCTCACCTACATCCTGCTGGCCCAGGCGCTCTATACCAACTACTCGTTCGGCCAGCGGGTGCAGGAGGTCATCTACGGCCTGGTCGGGGTGTCCGGCCCGGTCCAGTGGATGCCCGAGGCGCGCGGCGACCTGTTCGCCATCGTCTCCGGCGCGCTCGGCATCTTCACCCTGGTCGTCACCGGGTACTTGTTCCTGCGCCCGGCCGCGCCGCGGGCCCTGCTGGGCCTGGCTGACGCGGCGCGGGTCAGGGAACTGCTCGGCAAGCACGGCGACCGGGACTCGCTGGGGTACTTCGCGCTGCGCACCGACAAGAGCGTGATCTGGTCGCCCACCGGCAAGGCGTGCATCTGCTACCGCGTCGTGTCCGGCGTCATGCTGGCCAGCGGCGACCCGATCGGCGACCCGGAGGCGTGGCCCGGGGTCATCGGCCCGTTCCTGGACGAGGCGGCCCGGCACGCGTGGGTTCCGGCCGTCATGGGCTGCAGCGAGCTGGGCGCGGAGGTGTGGTGCCGCGAGGGCAACCTGACCGCCCTGGAGCTCGGCGACGAGGCCATCGTGAGCGTGGCCGACTTCAGTCTCGCCGGCCGTTCCATGAGAAATGTCCGGCAGATGGTCAACCGGGTGTCCAAGAACGGTTACGTGGCCGAGGTACGCCGGGTGGGGGACATCCCGCAGCCGGAGATCGCCGCCATCTTGCGGGCCGCCGATTCCTGGCGCGGCACCCAGACCGAGCGCGGCTTCTCGATGGCCCTGGGGCGGATCGGCGCCGTCGGCGACGAGAACTGCGTGCTCGCCACGGCCACCGAGAACGGCGTGGTGCGGGCCGTGCTGCAGCTGGTCCCGTGGGGCCCCGACGGCCTGTCCCTGGACCTGATGCGCCGGGACAAGGGCGCCCAGCCCGGCCTGAACGACTTCCTCATCGTGGAGACGATCAAGGCCGCCTCCGACCTCGGCGTGAAGCGGATCTCGCTCAACTTCGCGGTCTTCCGGGCCGCCCTGGAGCGCGGCGAGCGGATCGGCGCCGGCCCGGTGCTGCGGGCCTGGAGGTCGGTGCTGATCTTCCTGTCCAAGTGGTTCCAGATCGAGTCGCTGTACAAGTTCAACGCCAAGTTCGGCCCCGTCTGGCAGCCGCGGTTCTTCGTGTTCCCGAGTACCAAGGACACACCGCGGATCGCGATGGCCGCGCTGGAGGCGGAGGCGTTCCTGGTCTGGCCGCGGCTCGAGCTGCGCCGGATCGCACGCAAGCTCGGCGTGGCCAAGCTGCGGCGTCGGCTGCGCCGTGTGCCGGTACTCCAGCGGTGACCTTCGTGGGTCCGCCCGGCCTGCCCCGCGCGGACCGCTGCCTGGTCATGGGCGTGGTGAACGTGACGCCCGATTCCTTCTCCGACGGCGGCCGGTGGTTCGGGGCGGACGCGGCCATCAAGCACGGCCTGGACCTGGTCGCCCAGGGCGCCGACCTGGTGGACGTGGGCGGCGAGTCCACCCGGCCCGGCGCCCAGCGCGTCTCCGAGACCGAAGAACTGCGCCGGATCGGCCCGGTCGTCACCGAGCTGGTCAAGGCCGGGGTCCCGGTCTCCATTGACACCATGCGCGCCGCGGTGGCCGAGTTCGCGCTGGGCGCCGGGGCCACGCTGGTCAACGACGTGAGCGGCGGCCTGGCCGACCCGCAGATGCCCCGCCTGGTCGCCGCGGCCGGGGTCTCTTACGTGCTCGTGCACTGGCGCGGCCACAGCCGCGACATGTACTCCCGCGCCGCCTACGCCGACGTGGTGTCCGAGGTCCGCGACGAGCTCACCCGCCGCGTCGACGCGGTGGTAACGGCCGGGGTCGATCCCGGCCGCATCGTGATCGACCCGGGCCTCGGCTTCGGGAAACGGCCGGAGCACAACTGGCCGCTGCTGACTCACCTGGCCGACTTCAGCCGGCTCGGCGGGCGCACCTTCCCGGTTCTGGTCGGCGCGTCCCGGAAACGGTTCCTGGGCTTGGCGCTGGCCGGCCCGGACGGCACGCCGCGGCCCTTCGACGGCTCTGACGCGGCCACCGTCGCCATCTCGGCCCTGGCCGCTACCGCGGGGGCCTGGTGCGTGCGCGTGCATCAGGTGCCGGCCAACGCCGACGCGGTGCGGGTCGCGGCCGCCTGGCGCGACGCCGCGACCAGCCCGGCGTGAGCATGCGGGCGCGCGCGGTGCTGTCGGTCGGCGCCAACCTGGGTGACCGGCTGGGTAGCCTTCAAGGGTGCATGCAAGCCATCGGCCGGCTCCCGGATACTGACGTGCTGGCCATCTCCCCGGTCTACGAAACGGCCCCGGTGGGCGGGCCGGCCCAGCCGGATTACCTGAACGCGGTGCTGCTAGTCCAGACTGAATTGCCGCCACGTGACCTGCTCGACGCGATCCACGCTATCGAGGCCAGTTTCGGCCGGGTCCGGGCTGAGCGGTTCGGCCCGCGCACGCTGGACATCGACATCATCTGCTACGCCGGCCAGGTCAGCGACGACCCCGAGCTGACCCTGCCGCATCCCCGTGCGCACGAGCGGGCCTTCGTCCTCGCGCCCTGGCACGACCTCGACCCCGCCGCCGAGCTTCCCGGGCACGGGTCAGTCGCCGGCCTGCTGGCCGGCCTGGACCGGGCCGGCGTCCGGCCGGTCCCCAGCGCGGTGCTCCAGGGGCCGGCGTCATGAGGCCGACCCGGACGTCCACGCTGGCGATCGTCGCCGTGGTCTGTGCGCTGGCCGCCTGGCTGCTGCTCCGCACGGTCTATGAGAAGCTGCCGCCGCTGCCGTGGACCGGCGTGCCCGCGCTCCTGGTGGCCGCGGTGGCCGAGGCCTGGACCGGCCGGGACCTGCAGAACCGGATCGCCGGGCGGCGCGGTCTCAAGCCCGCCGCGCCGCTGTTCGTGTCCCGGATGGTGGCCCTGGCCAAGGCCACCGCGCTGGCCGGCGCGGCCATCGCGGGCCTGGCCGCCGGGTTCGTCATCTACCTGAGCGGCTCGCTGAACGCGTCGGTGCCGCGCCAGGACGCGGTGACCGGGGCGATCACGCTGGCGGCCGCGGTCGTGCTCTCCTGCGCCGCGCTGTACCTCGAATACTGCTGCCGGGTACCGGACATCCCGGACCGCGACCGTACCGACCAGGATGCCCGCCTGCCCTGACCGCCGGGCGCGGCCTCACCCGGAACAGCCTCGACGGCTGAGCCCCCGTCCGGGACCTTCGTCTATCCTGGTCACCGCGGCACCGTCCGGTACCCCCGAGGACTGGAACGACAAATGAACTCCGACCTTCCCGCCCGCCCCGAGCCCGGCTCTGGCTCTCCCGCCCGCCCCGAGCCCAGCGCGGCCGCGCTCCACCCGGCCCGGCTGGCGGTCGGCGTCATCGGCGCCGGGCGGGCCGGAACCGCCCTTGGCGCGGCCCTGGCCCGGGCCGGGCATGCGGTGGTGGCCGCCGCCGCGGTGTCTGAGGCCTCCGTCCGCCGGGCCCGCGCGACCTTTCCCGACGCGGTCATCACCGCCCCCAGCCAGGTGCTCCTTCGCGTCGACCTGGCTCTGCTTACCGTGCCCGACGATGTGCTGCCCGGCCTGGTGGCCGGGCTGGTCGCGACCGAAGCCCCGGTGCAGGGCCGCATGCTGGTGCACGCCAGCGGCCGCCACGGCCTGGCCGTGCTCGAACCGGCGGCGCGCCGGGGCGGGCTGCCGTTCGCCCTGCACCCGGTGATGACGTTCACCGGGCGCGGCGACGACGTGGACCGGCTGGCCGGCACGTGCTTCGGGGTCACCGCGCCCGAGGTGCTCCGGCCCGCGGCCGAGGCCCTGGTCATCGAGATGGGCGGCGAGCCGGTGTTCATCGCCGAGGAGCACCGGGACCTGTACCACGCCGCGCTCGCGGGCGCGGCCAACCACCTGATCACGCTCGTGGCCGAGGCCGGGGACCTGCTCCGGGCGGCTGGGGTGGCCGATCCAGCCCGTCTGCTCGGGCCGTTGCTGTCCGCGGCCCTGGACAACGCGCTGCGCTTCGGTGACGCGGGCCTGACCGGTCCGGTGGCCCGCGGCGACGCGGACACCGTGGCGGCCCACGTGGCCGCGCTGGAGGCCGAGCCGTCGGCCTCGCCCGCCGCGGTCGCCGCCTACATCGCCATGGCCCGGCTGACCGCCGACCGCGCGCTGGCCACCGGACTGCTCAAGCCAGCCGACGCCGAACGCCTGCTCGGCGTGCTCGGCGGCCGCCCGTGAACCAGCCCGTGAACCAGCCCGCCGACCCGGTGGCCAGCCAGCCCGCGAGCCAGTGGGCGCGCCCGCCGGCCCTGCTGCGGACCAAGGCCGAACTAGCCGCCGAGCTCCGGGGCCTGCCCGCCCCCGTGGTCCTGGTGCCGACCATGGGCGCGCTGCACGCCGGGCATCGCGCTCTGCTGCGGGCCGCCCGGGCCGCGGCCGGGCCGGCCGGCGGCGTGATCGTGTCGATCTTCGTCAACCCGCTGCAGTTCCGGCCGGGGGAGGACCTGGACCGGTACCCGCGGACCCTGGATGACGACCTGGCCATGTGCGCGGAAGAGGGGGTACGGTCCGTGTTCGCCCCGTCGGCCGCTGAGATGTACCCCGCCGGCCCGCCGCAGGTGACCGTGGACCCGGGCCCGGCGGGCCAGGTGTACGAGGGCGAGTTCCGGCCCGGCTTCTTCGGCGGCGTGCTGACCGTGGTGCTCAAGCTGTTCCACCTGATCCGCCCGGACGTCGCCGTGTTCGGGGAGAAGGACGCGCAGCAACTCGCGCTGGTCCGCCGGCTGGTCGCCGACACCGACCTGGGCCTGGCTATCGAGCCGGTGCCGACCGTGCGCGACCCCGACGGCCTGGCCACCTCGAGCCGGAACCGGTACCTGTCCGCGGCCGACCGCGCGCTGGCGCTCACCCTGCCCCGCGCGCTGCGCGCGGCCCAGGCCCGTGCCCCCGAGGGCGCCACCGCGGCACTGGCCGCCGCCCAGAAGGTCCTGCGCGCCGAGCCCGCCCTAGCGGTCGACTATGTCGCGGTCGTCGATCCGCGCACGTTCGGCCCGCCCGGGCGCGGGCCCGCGCTGATCGTGGCCGCGGTGACCGCGGGCGGCACCCGGCTGATCGATAACGTGCCGGTCATGCTGACCGGCACCCACAGCGAGGAAAGGGATTTCCGCGGTGCTGCTGACCATTGACATCGGTAACACCAACACGGTGCTCGGGGTATTCGACGGCGACCGGGTCATTGACCACTGGCGGATGGCCACCGTCCCGGACCGGACCGCGGATGAACTGGCCGTGGTCCTGCACGGCCTGCTAGGGCGCAGCGACGCGTTTAGCGAAAGGGAAATCCACGGCATTTCGCTGTGCTCGACCGTGCCCTCGGTGCTGCACGAGATGCGCGAGATGTGCCGGCGCTATTACAGTGACCTGGCCACCGTGATCGTCGAGCCGGGGGTAAAGACGGGCATCCCGGTGCGCACCGACAACCCCAAGGAAGTGGGCAGCGACCGCATCATGAACTCGCTCGCCGCGGTGCACCTTTACGGTGGCCCGGCGATCGTGGTGGACTTCGGGACCTCGACCAACTTCGACGCGGTGAGCACGCGGGGGGAGTTCGTCGGCGGCGCGCTGGCCCCCGGAATCGAGATATCCGTGGACGCTCTGTCCCGCCGCGCCGCCCAGCTGCTCAAGGTCGAATTGATCAGGCCGCCTCGCGTCATCGGCAAGAACACTGTGGAATCCCTGCAATCCGGCATCATCTACGGGTTCGCCGCCCAGGTGGAGGGAATTGCCACCCGGATGGCCCGCGAGCTTTCTCCCGACGACCCCGACGCGGTGACCACGATCGCCACCGGCGGCCTCGCGCCGCTGGTCCTGGGCGAGGTCAGCGTCATCGATTACTACGAGCCGTGGCTCACCCTGATCGGCCTCCGGCTGGTCTACGAGAAAAACGCGGAGCCGGCCGACTAGCCGATGCGGACCGCGCCGACGTACGCGCTCCAGAACACCGGCTGCACCTGGACCGCCTCACCGAAGTCCGGCGCGTCCACCATCAGCCCGTTACCCAGGTAAATCCCCACATGCGAAATGTCGGCGAAGAAGAACACCAGGTCGCCGGGTTCCAGGTCGGCTCGCGGAATATGCACGCCGGAGTTCCACAGGTCTCCGGTGAAGTGCGGAAGCGAGACGCCTTCCTGGGCGAAGGCCCAGACCACCAGCCCCGAGCAGTCGAATTGGCCCGGGCCGGCCGCCCCCCAGACGTACGGATCACCGCGCCGGGACAGCGCCGCGGTCAGGGCCTGCGCCCCGACGGTGTTCGCGGTCGGAATGCTGATATCGGGGTACTGTCCGGTCTGCGTGAAAATGGACATGGCCTGCTGCATCGCCGCGCTGTTAACCCGGTCGATCGCGGCGTTGATGGCTTGCTTCTTGGCGTTTAGCTGGGTCTGCAGCGTCCCCACCATGGCGAGCTGCTGGTCGGCCGTCTGCCGGGCGCGCTGATCCTGGTCCTCCACGGCAGTCAGCGTGCTGACCTTCTCGCCGCTGGCCTGATCGAGCTCGGTGATGGTGGAGGCCTGGCTGAGGAACTGCTCCGGGTTGCCCGTGGTGAGCGCCTGCATGGTCGGGTCTAGCCCGGCGTCGATGTAGTTCGCAGCGGCCAGCTGGGCGATGGCCTGCTGCCCGCTGGCCAGCGCGGCCGCATCCCGGGTGGCGGCCAGCTGCGCGATCTGCGCGTCGGACTGCGCCCGGCTGAGCTGGATGCGCAGCCCGTCGTACTGCTCGCTCAGCGCGTTGATCTGGAACTCCAGCTGCTTGGCCTGCGCGACCAGGCTGGTCAGAGTGGGCTTCGGCGCGGTGGTCTGGGCCATGCTGTCCGCGGCGGGGACCAACAGGGCAAGCGCGGTTGTGGCGGCGACCAGGCAGGCCACTCCGCTCAGTTTGCGCACAGCGATGCAGAATATTGGACTCGAGGTCGGTTCCTCTACCGAATCAGTGAATTTGTCTGGGGCCGCCCGGCGTCCGGGCCGGTCGCGCCGGCCCCAGCGGCTAAGGTGGACGGCGCTATGGCATACACGATCAGGCCCGCGCGCACTCGCGACGTGCCTATGATCCGCAAGCTCATCGACTCCAATGTGGAGTCTGGACGTTTGCTGAGTAAAGCTACGGTGACGCTCTATGAAGACGTCCAGGAGTTCTGCGTAGCAGAACTTGTTGATGACGGCGCGCTGGCCGGTTGCGGCGCATTGCACGTGATGTGGGAGGATCTCGCCGAGATCCGGACGGTGGCGGTTGTGCCGGACCGCCGTGGGCTCGGTATCGGCCACGCGGTCGTGGGCGAGTTGCTGGCCCGGGCCCGCGCGCTCGGGGTGCGCCGCGTGTTCTGCCTTACTTTCGCGGTTGACTTCTTCGCTCGCCACGGTTTCCAGCCCATCAGCGGCACTCCCGTGGCCGCGGAGGTGTACTCGGAGCTATTGCGTTCCTATGACGAGGGCGTGGCCGAGTTTCTCGACCTGGAGCGGGTAAAACCCAACACCTTGGGCAACACCCGCATGCTGTTGCGCCTCTTACCGGAGCGGTAAAATGAGCATCGGCGTTGCGTACGTGACGATACGAGCCCGGCGGGAGCACGGGCCGCAGCGGGTTGCCGGAGGGCGGTGCTATGTGGAATGACCTCGCGGCGCTGACCCCACCGCTGGTAGTTTGCGTGGCGTTCATCATCGGCCTGGCCATGTTCCTGCGTCGGGAGATGAGTGCCCGGCGCGGCGGCACGCCCCGCGTGCGGCGCCGATCGCGCGACCGGCGGTCTTGATATTTCGCGGAACGGCGGGGTATATGCCGAACTTGGCAGAACAAGTTGCACTGGAACCGGCAGCGCGGTTCGCGTCCATCTTCTCGGTCCGTCTTCTCGGCCCATCTTGCCGGCATGGCCGCGCTAACGGTGTACCCAATGTCGATTACTTAGAGTTACCGTCGTGCCGGATCTAGTCGGATGGCCGTGCCGGCGCCAGATTATGCGCGAATCGGTAGTCTCGGAATTGTCAACGACAAGGGATTGGGTATATGTTAAACATCCAAATAGGTTGCTCCGTCAGAAGGGCCCGATTCGATGGCACAGAAGGTACAGGTGCTTCTCGTCGACGATCTCGATGGGAGCGAGGCGACAGAGACCGTGGCGTTTGGGCTCGATGGCGCCTCGTATGAGATCGATCTCAGCACCGGCAACGCAGGCAAGCTTCGTAAAGAGCTGGCTCACTATGTGGAGCACGCGCGCAAAGCAAGTGCTCCGGCTCGACGTCGCCGGGCGCGTACTGGCCCCGGCCGTGAGCGCAGTGCGCAAATCCGCGCGTGGGCGAAGCAGCGCGGATACAAGGTCAATGAGCGCGGCCGTATTCCGGCGAACATCGTCGCGGAGTACGAAGCCGCGCACTAGCACGCACGCACCGGAGTTCGCGAGTTCTTTGGCGTTCTCCCGGGTTCTTCGCCC
>PLIQ01000166.1:14273-25212 GCA_003140115.1 Actinomycetota bacterium
GCGCCCTTTGGCTCGCGGAGAGAGCCGTTCGCTTGCGGCGTACCCGGCGTGTTTGCGGGAACACGCGTCTCATCCAGCGGGTTTGATGTGGGTGAACGGCCGTGTCCAGGGCATGTCTTGATGTGGGTGACGCATACTCGTATTAAGCGTGACGGTGGGCACGCGGCTACTATGCGGAGTAGGCAAGGTAGGGCCAGACCCATCCAGCCCCGACCGGCCCCCGTGCGGTGAGGAGAGCGACAACATGTTCGAGAGGTTTACCGACAGGGCGCGGCGGGTGGTTGTCCTGGCGCAAGAAGAAGCCAGGATGCTCAACCACAACTACATCGGCACCGAGCACATCCTGCTGGGTCTCATTCATGAGGGCGAAGGTGTAGCGGCCAAGGCGCTCGAGTCGCTGGGAATCAGCCTGGATGCGGTCCGGCAGCAGGTCGAGGAGATCATCGGCCAGGGCCAGCAGGCGCCGTCCGGGCACATCCCGTTTACGCCCCGGGCCAAGAAGGTGCTGGAGCTGTCGCTGCGTGAGGCGCTGCAGCTCGGCCACAACTACATCGGCACCGAGCACATCCTGCTCGGCCTCATCCGTGAGGGCGACGGCGTGGCCGCGCAGGTGCTGGTGAAGCTGGGCGCTGACCTGAACCGGGTGCGCCAGCAGGTGATCCAGCTGCTGCACGGCTACCAGGGCAAGGAGCCGGCCGCGTCCGGCACCGCCGCGGAGTCCGCGCCGTCCACCTCGCTGGTCCTGGACCAGTTCGGCCGGAACCTGACCCAGGGCGCCCGCGAGGGCAAGCTCGATCCGGTGATCGGCCGGGAGAAGGAAATCGAGCGGGTCATGCAGGTGCTGTCGCGCCGGACCAAGAACAACCCGGTCCTGGTGGGCGCGCCCGGCGTGGGCAAGACCGCCGTCGTGGAGGGCCTGGCCCAGAAGATCGTCAAGGGCGAGGTGCCCGAGACCATCAAGGACAAGCAGCTCTACACGCTCGACCTGGGCGCGTTGGTGGCCGGGTCGCGGTACCGCGGTGACTTCGAAGAGCGGCTCAAGAAGGTGCTCAAGGAGATCCGCACCCGCGGCGACATCATCCTGTTCATCGACGAGATCCACACGCTGGTCGGGGCGGGCGCGGCCGAGGGCGCGATCGACGCGGCCTCGATCCTCAAGCCGATGCTGGCCCGCGGCGAGCTGCAGACCATCGGCGCGACCACGCTGGACGAGTACCGCAAGTACCTGGAGAAGGACGCCGCGCTGGAGCGCCGCTTCCAGCCCATCCAGGTGGCCGAGCCCACGATCTCGCACACGATCGAGATCCTCAAGGGCCTGCGCGACCGGTACGAGGCGCACCACCGGGTGTCCATTACCGACAGCGCGCTGGTCGCCGCGGCCCAGCTGGCCGACCGCTACATCAGCGACCGGTTCCTGCCGGACAAGGCCATCGACCTGATCGACGAGGCCGGCTCCCGGATGCGGATCCGCCGCATGACCGCCCCGCCGGACCTGCGCGAGTACGACGAGAAGATCGCTCAGGTGCGCCGGGAGAAGGAATCGGCCATCGACTCCCAGGACTTCGAGAAGGCCGCCGCACTGCGGGACACCGAGAAGCAGCTGCTGGCCAAGAAGGCCTCCCGGGAGAAGGAGTGGAAGGCCGGCGACATGGACGTCGTGGCCGAGGTGAACGAGGAGCTCATCGCCGAGGTCCTGGCCACCGCGACCGGCATCCCGGTGTTCAAGCTCACCGAAGAGGAGTCCCAGCGCCTGCTGCGCATGGAGGACGAGCTGCACCGGCGGGTCATCGGCCAGAACGACGCGATCAAGGCGCTGTCCCAGGCCATCCGGCGCACCCGGGCCGGCCTGAAGGACCCCAAGCGCCCCGGCGGTTCGTTCATCTTCGCGGGCCCGTCCGGCGTCGGCAAGACCGAGCTGTCCAAGACGCTGGCCGAGTTCCTGTTCGGCGACGAGGACGCGCTCATCCAGCTCGACATGAGCGAGTACATGGAGAAGCACACCGTCTCCCGGCTGTTCGGCTCCCCGCCCGGCTACGTCGGGTACGAGGAAGGTGGCCAGCTGACCGAGAAGGTCCGCCGGCGGCCGTTCTCGGTCGTCCTGTTCGACGAGATCGAGAAGGCGCACCCGGACATCTTCAACTCGCTGCTGCAGATCCTGGAGGACGGCCGGCTGACCGACGCTCAGGGCCGCACGGTGGACTTCAAGAACACCGTGATCATCATGACCACCAACCTGGGCACCCGCGACATCTCCAAGGGCGTGTCCGTCGGATTCGCCCGGTCGGGTGAGTCCCGTGGATCGTACGACCGGATGAAGAACAAGGTGGGCGAGGAGCTGAAGCAGCACTTCCGGCCCGAGTTCCTGAACCGCGTGGACGACATCATCGTCTTCCACCAGCTCGAGCGCGAAGAGATCTTCAGCATCGTCGACCTGATGATCGCCAAGGTGGACGACCGGCTGAAGGACCGCGACATGGCCATCGAGCTGCGCCCGGCGGCCAAGGACCTGCTGTCCCAGCGCGGCTACGACCCGGTTCTCGGGGCCCGGCCGCTGCGCCGCACGATCCAGCGGGAGATCGAGGACAGCCTGTCCGAGAAGATCCTGTTCGGTGAGCTGCGGCCAGGGCAGATCGTCGTGGTGGACGTGGAGGGCAGTGGCGAGGCCGCCACGTTCACGTTCAACGGCGTGTCCAAGCCCGAAGTGGTGCCCGACGAGCCGGCGGCCGAGATCGCCAGCGAGCCGGTGGCCACCAAGGGCAGCACGGTCACCAGCTCCGCGGGCAGCTCCGGCGCCCAGGACGGCGGCACCGCCTCCGCTCTCGGCTAACCCAGCGACCCGAAGCCCGGGCCTCGACCTCGAGGCCCGGGCTTCACGCTATTCCCCGTCGTCCCGGCCCGCGACCTGGTCGATGGCCCATCGACCCAGTAAGAGCTTGTACGATGGCCCACCGACCCGGAAAACCCAGACGTCACAGCGGCGACGACGTTGGCTGGACGGCGCCGGGCAGCGCGTAGCGGCCGTCGGGCAGCGGATCGACCAGGCCGTCGGCGACCAGACCGTCCAGGGACCGGGCCAGCTGGGCCCCGTCGGCCCACACCGCGTCGAAGTCGGCCTGCACGGCGGGACCGCCGCCGTCGCGCAGCACCGCGAGCAGGCGCCCCCGGCACTGCCGATCCGTGCCGTCGTATCGCTGCGCCCGGCGCCGGACTAGCTCCGCGCCTTCCGGCGGGCGCCCGCCGGCCAGCCAGGCGCAGTGCCGGGCCACCGGGCAGTCGGCGCAACGCGGGCTGGCCGCGGTGCAGACCAGAGCGCCCAGCTCCATCACCGCTACTGACCAGCGCGCCGCGACTGTCGGGTCGGCGGGCAACAGCGACTCGGCCATCCGCCGCTCGGCCAGCGACGGCGTCCTGCGCGGCCGCGGCTGGCCGTCCACCAGCCGGGCCAGCACCCGGCGCACGTTGGTGTCGAGCACCGCGTGCCGCTGGCCGAACGCGAAGCTGGCCACCGCGGCGGCGGTGTAGCTGCCGATCCCCGGCAGCGCCAGCAGGGCGTCAATGTCGTCCGGCACCGTCCCGCCGTGCCGCGCGGTCACGATGGTGGCCGTCTCGTGCAGCCGCAGCGCGCGCCGCGGGTACCCGAGCCGGCCCCACTGCCGGATCGCCTCGCCGGCCGGCTCGGCGGCCAGGGCGGCGGGCGTCGGCCAGCGGGCCAGCCAGCTCTGATGCGCGGGTACCACCCGGGCCACCGGCGTCTGCTGCAGCATGATCTCGCTGACCAGCACCGACCAGGGCGTGGTGCCGGGCCCGCGCCACGGCAGGTCGCGCGCGTAACGCGAGAACCAGTCCAGCACCGGCTTCGTGTAGGGCATGGTCATGATCGCTCTAGCGTGCCACGGCTCCGAGTGTGCCCGGTCCCGGTAACGAGCCGCGCCCCGGCCGGCGGGTCTGCGTCCGCCTTCGCGTCGAGGCTTGCATACTTTCCGTATGGAATGGAATACCTACCGTGATGATGACGGCACGGACCAGCCCAGACCGTATGGTGACCAGCCCGAACTGTACCCCGAAGAATATGAACCGTACCTCGAAGAGGGCGAACCGTACCTGGATCAGCCTGGTACCTACTGGCGTCGCCGGGCCGCTACCCTAGTCGCGGGCCTGGGCGTAATCGGCCTGCTGGCCTGGGCCTTCTCCGGCGGCGGAGGCAAGGCCGCGCCGGGGCCGAACGACTCGCCGGGCTCTGGCGTGATGTCCGCCGCGGCCGATCCCAGCGGGGCGCCGTCCCCCTCGGCGTCGCCGTCTCCCTCGGCCTCGGCCGGCGCGTCGGCCACCACAGGCGCTGACGCGGCCGTGCCCGGCCTGGCCAACCCCAGCACCTATGGCCGGCCCTCGGCCACCTCAAGCCCGGCCGCCAAGGCCGCCAAGGCGACGAAAGCCGCCAAGGCCACCATGTCCGCCAAGTCCACCGCGTCGGCCCGCACCGCCCAGGCCGCGACGGGCACCGAGCGGGGCGGACGCTGCTCGGCCAGCTCGGTGGTGCTCAGCGTGTTCAGCGGCAGCCGGAGCTACTCCGCCGGGCGGAACCCGCAGTTCGACGTCGACGTGGTGTCCACCGCCCCCGGCACCTGCACCTTCGACCTGAACCCCAGACGGCTGTACCTGGTCGTGATGTCGGCGGGCCACGTCATCTGGGCTTCGACCAACTGCGCCGTCGGCGACGGGACCCGGCTCAGCAAGCTCACCCGCGGCATCCCAGTCCAGGAGAGCTTCACCTGGAACCGCGCGATCACCCTGCCCGGCTGCGTCACGCTCGCCTCCGCGGCCCGTCCGGGCAGCTACCAGGCGCAGGCCAGGACGCCCGGCATCACCAGCAGGACGCTCAGCTTCCGGCTGGTGCACTTAACCCTCAGGGCTGGCTACCGAGCACCGCGGCCAGCGCCTGGCGGATGTCCTCGACCTGGACTACCTCGATGAGTTCTGAGGTGTCACGGGTGCCCTCCAGGCCCGCCGAGCCCGCCGGGACGACTGCGCGGCGAAAGCCCATCCGCTCGGCTTCGGCCAGCCGGCGCGTCAGCCCCGCGACCCGGCGCACCTCGCCCGCCAGGCCGACCTCGCCGATGGCCACCACCCCGTGCGGCACGCTCAGGTTGGCCGCGGAACTGGCCAGCGCGATAGCCACGGCCAGGTCTACCGAAGGCTCGGTCAGCCGTACGCCGCCCACGGTCGCCGCGTACACATCCTGCCGTCCGAGCTTGAGCCCGGCCCGGCGCTGCAGGACGGCCAGGACCAGGCCCACCCGCGCGGCGTCCAGCCCGGAGGTGGTCCGGCGCGGTACCTCGAGCACCGAGTTCCCGACCAGGGCCTGCACTTCGGCGGGTAGCGGCCTGCGCCCCTCCAGGGTGACCGTCACACAGGTCCCGGGAACTGGCTCGCGGTGCTGGGAGAGGAACAGCCCGCTCGGGTCGGGCAGGCCGATCAGCCCGTACTCGCCGAGGTCGAAGCAGCCGACCTCGTCCGTCGGCCCGTACCGGTTCTTCACCGCCCGGACCATGCGCAGCTGGGAATGGCGGTCGCCGTCGAAGTGCAGCACCACGTCCACCAGGTGCTCCAGGGCCCGCGGCCCGGCCACCGAACCATCCTTGGTCACGTGCCCGACCAGGATGGTCGCCATCGACCGTTCCTTGGCCACCGAGGTCAGGGCGCTGGCCACCGCCCGGACCTGGGTGACCCCGCCGGGGGACCCCTCGGCCTCCGCGGTCGCGATGGTCTGCACCGAGTCGATGATGAGCAGCCGGGGCTCGACCGCGTCGATGTGGCCGAGCACCGCGTCCAGGTCCGTCTCGGCGGCCAGGAACAGCCGGTCGCTGACCGCGCCGATCCGGTCCGCGCGCGACCGGACCTGGGCGGCGGACTCCTCCCCGGTGACGTAAAGCACCCGCCCGGCCTCCGCGACCAGGGCCCCCGTCTCCAGCAGCAGGGTCGACTTGCCCACCCCCGGCTCGCCCGCCAGCAGCACCACCGCGCCGGGCACCAGGCCGCCGCCGAGCACCCGGTCCAGCTCGTCCAGGCCGGTCGGGAGGGCCCGGGCGTCGGTCGCGTCCACCTGGCCGATCGGAACCGCCGGGGTACTGGCTGGCGCGGCCGTCCGGTAGGTCACGGCCCGGATGCCCGCCCGGGCCAGCCGGGGCGGCCCGGCCTCCTCGACCGTGCCCCAGGCCTGGCATTCGCCGCACCGCCCGGTCCACTTGGGCGCCTGCCAGCCGCACTCGCTGCACCGGTAGCCGGCCGCCCCCGTCGATGACTTCGCCATGGTCGCACCATAGCGGCGACCACTGACAATCTCAGTAAGCTGGAACCGACGCCTACAGAGGGAGCACGCAGTGAGCGGCGCGGCGAGGGTTCCGGGTACGCCCGTGGCCCTGTCCACCTCCTCGGTCTACCCCGAACGCACGCCGGATGCCTTCGAGATCGCCGCCCGCCTGGGCTACGACGGGATCGAGGTCATGGTCTACACCGACCCGGTGAGCCAGACCGCGGACGCGCTGACCGGGCTCAGCGACTACCACCAGCTGCCCATTCTGGCCGTGCACGCGCCGAGCCTGCTGCTCACCCAGCGGGTCTGGGGCCGCGAGCCGTGGGAGAAGGTGCGACGAGCCAAGGACCTGGCCGAACGGGTCGGCGCCCCGGTGGTCGTGGTGCACCCGCCGTTCCGGTGGCAGCAGGACTACGCGCGCAACTTCGAGAAGGGCCTGGCCGAGCTGGCCGCCGGGACCGACGTCATCTTCGCGGTGGAGAACATGTACCCGCTGCGCGTTCGCAGCAGCGAGGTCGCGCCGTACGCCCCGACCTGGGACCCGACGGCGCTCGACGTCCCGCACGTCACGCTGGACCTGTCGCACACCGCCGCCTCGGGCTCGGACGCCCTGGCCATGGCCACCGAGCTCGGTGGCCGCCTGGCCCACGTGCACCTGGCCGACGGCACCGGGTCACCGTCCGGGCCGTTTCCGGACGAGCACCTGGTGCCCGGGCGCGGCAGCCAGCCGTGCGCCGAGCTGCTGGGCCTGCTCTCCGCGACCGGGTACCCGGGCGTGGTGGTGGTCGAGGTGAACACCAACCGTGCGCCGAACCGCGAGGCACGCATCGCGGACCTGGCCCAGTCGCTGGCCTTCGCCCGGGAGCACCTGTCCCTCGCCGCCGGGCAGGCGACCCGGGGGTAGTCTCGCTGACTTGCCGCACGGCCAGCCAAACGGCCAGCCAAGCGGCCAACGAAAAAACGAAAACGGGCGCTTGCTGGCCGTTTGCAGCTGCAAGCACTCCGTGGCAAACTGGAGGCATGCCTAACGAGACAGTGAAGTCGATCGGCGATTACATCCGCACGCAGCGCGAGCAGGCCGGGAAGTCCATGCGCCAGCTGGCCCAGGCGGCCGGTGTGTCCAACCCGTACCTGAGCCAGATCGAGCGGGGTCTGCGCAAGCCGAGCGCGGACATCCTGCAGCAGATCGCCAAGGGGCTGCGCATCTCCGCCGAGGCGCTCTACGTGCAGGCTGGCATCCTGGAGGACCGGCCGGCCGACTCCGGGGTCCGTTCGGCCCTGCTTACCGACCCCGACCTGTCGGAGCGGCAGAAGCAAGTCCTGATCGAGATCTACGAGTCGTTCCGCAAGGAGAACGCGGCTGCCGCCGGAACCGAGGACGCCGAGGACGCCGAGGTCGCCGCCGCCGTGGCCACCATGACCGCGGCCGCCATGACGGACGCCGTCACGACCGAGCCGGTCGCCGAGGCCGCCGAAGCCGCCGAGGCCGCCGAAGCCGCGGACGACGAGCGCGCCTCAGCCTCGTCCTGGTCCGAGGCGACCGCCGAGGCCGAGCAGAGCGAACCATCCGGTAACGTCGATGACGTAACCGGCCAGACGGTCCCTCCTATTGGGTAGCGTGAGTTCCGTGTTCGGTGCCTACACCCCGCTTAACTACTTCTTCCTCGCCCTCGGTGCCGTGGCGTTCATCGTCGAGGCCTGGGCCTTCATCGACGCCATCACCCGTCCGGGACCGGCCTTCGTGGCCACCGGCAAGCAGACCAAACCGCTGTGGCTGATCATCCTCGGGGTGGCCGCCGTGGTCGGGCTGGCCGGAGTGGTGTACAAGATCGGCCCGACGTCCATCCTGACCGTCGCGGCGTTCGTCGCGGCCGCCATCTACCTGGCCGACGTACGGCCCAAGGTCAAGGACTTCCGCAACGGCGGAGGCACCAGCTCAGGTCCGTACGGCCCCTGGTAAGCGGCCCCGCCCAGGCGACGCAGCTAAGGCAAGCGGCCCAGGCGACGGCAGCTCAGGTGACGGCAGCTCAGGTGACGCTGCTCAGACGATGAGCAGCGCGATCGTCGCCGCGACCAGCAGGCCCGAGGCGAGGCAGATGGCCGCGCTCGCGGTCGCGGGCAGCGGGCGCACCGGCTGAAGCAGCCGCGCCACCCGGGCGGTCATGTCGCCCTCGCCGGCCGCCAGCGCGCCCGCCGGCGCCGGGCAGGTACCCGCCGTGCCGAACCGGACCAGGGCCGACACCAGCTCCCGGGCCGGCCTGCCCCGCAGCGCGTGGTCGTCGGCCAGCATCTCCACCAGCAGCGCCACCGAGCGCTGGGCCTCCACGCACATCGCCGAGCGCGGGAAGGCGCGCCGCAGCGCGCTGAACGGCAGCAGCACCAGGTCGTGCCGTTCCCGTAGGTGCGCCCGCTCGTGCGCGAGCACCGCGGCCAGCTCACCCCGGCCGAGCAGCTCCACCGTGCCCACGCTGAGCACCACGATCCGCGAGAACAGCCCGGGCAGGCAGTAGGCGGCCACCGTGGGATAGTCGACGACCAGGGCGCCGGGCACCTTCGGATCGCCGTGGGCCAGCAGGGCCAGCAGGGCCCGCTGCCGCCGCCGGGCCTGCAGCGCCGCCGCGGACACCGCGATGAGCACCCAGCACAGCGAGGCGAGCAGGGCCAGTCCCGCGCCCAGGCAGGCCAGCCGGAACACGAGCAGCATGATTGGCAAGGCGCTGACCACGCCGAAGGCGACCGGGAACCGGAAGGCGGCCTGGGGGAAGACGGTCCCAAGGTGCAGCAGGGAACCCGCCACGCCGAGGTGGTCGCCGGGCAGGCCGAGGCTGACCAGGGTGCCGACCGCCGCGAGTCCCCCGGCCAGGCCGAGGGCCTGCCAGAGCAAGATGGCCGCGGCCGGCGCCCGGCGCGGCCAGCTGGCGGGCACGAGCGCCGAGGCTCCGAGCACGCTCCCCATGGCGAGCGCGGCTAGCAGCGCCGCGTCAGCCAGACCCTTCATCTGCTCCGCCGTCACCTTCAAATGCATCCAGGGCATCGCGCAGCACCTCTGCCTCGATGCCAGAGACGGACTGAGCGAACCGCGTCAAAGCGGCCGTGCGATCTCCGGTTTGATCCAGCGCGGTCAGCATCAGTTCGGTCACATAGGTCTCGCGGGTCGCGGCAGGACAATAGCGCCAGGCTCGCCCGTCGCGCTGCCGCTTGGCGAAACCTTTCTTCGCGAGCCTGTCGAGCACCGTCATCACGGTGGTGTGAGCTAGATTACGTTCGGTCAGCCTAGCACTGACCTCTCTCACCGTAAGAGGTACGTCGGTCTGCCAGAGAACTTCCATGATCGCGCGCTCAAGATCACCCAACCGGTTCACGGTCGTCAATGTACCCGTTATGCGGGCCGTCTAATAGGCGGGGGCTGTCTGATAGGCGAGGCGAATGCTAATCGGCGGGGCGAATGGGGCGGACACGGCCAGGACCCGGCAAGCGGCAAGGGCACGGCCCTCAGCGCTCGGGGTCGGCGAAGCGGGCGAACGCCTGCAGGTTGGCCAGGCTCTCGCCGCGNNTAGCTGAGCACGCAGCCGAGCAGCCGGTCGATGTCCTCGGCGGAAACGGCCGACAATGGCAGCCGGCCGGTCAGGTAGACGTCGCCGACCGGGTCCAGGCTGAAGTGCACCCCGTACATGCGCCCGTTACGTTCCAGTAGGAAGCGGTAGAACGCGGCGTGGTTCTCGTCCGGCTGGCGGCAGAAGAACGCCTCCACGGCCAGGCTGTGCGTGCCCGCGATGAGCCAGGTCATCGTGGCCAGCTTGTGCTGGCCCTCGAGCCGGACCAGGTACGCCCCGGGCCGCGGACTGTCATACTCCAGCCCGAGCGAACCCAGCGCCGCCTCAATAGACGCGGCGGCAGACGCAGCGGCCTGCGACGCAGCGCCGCTCATGCCCGTACGGTCTCAGCGGCCTCGTTCATGGCTCCGGTATACACCCCGACGAGCCGCTCCGCGGTCGTCGGCCAGCCGAAACCGGACGCGTGTTCCAGGGCGCCGCGGGACAGTTCCGCCAGCTTGCGCGGCGACCCGGTAAGGTCCGCGAGCACCCGCGCCCAGACCTCAGGATCGTGCCCGTCGATCAGCACCCCGGAGTACCCGTCCCGGACCGCGGTGCGCAACCCGCCCACCGCCGCCGCCACCACCGGCGTGCCGCAGGCCTGAGCCTCCAGCGCCACCAGCCCGAACGACTCCGAGTGCGACGGCACCAGCACCACATCCGCGGCCCGGTACCAGTCCGCCAGCTCCGCCTGCGGGCACGGTGCCTCCATCCGCACGCAGTCCGCGATCCCTAGCGAAGCCGCCAGCCCCTCCAGCCGTCCCGGCGCCCCGACCTCCGACCCGCTTGGCCCGCCCACGATGACCACGACCAGCCGGCCAGCCAGCGACGGGCGCAGCCGGAGCAGCTCAGCCGCCGCCCGCAGCACCACGTCCGGCCCCTTCAGCGGCTGGATCCGCCCCGCGAAGGCCAGCACCACCGCGTCCGGCCGCAGCCCCAGCCGCCGGCGCAAAGCCGGAACCGAAGCCGAAGACAAAGACGAAGACGAAGACGAAGCCGGAACCGAAGCCGACGACGAAGGACGGAACACCGACAG
>PLIQ01000506.1 GCA_003140115.1 Actinomycetota bacterium
CGTGACGTCGCGGTCAAGGAAGTCCAGATCGCGGAGACGCTGACCGAGGTGGAGCGGGCCAACGCCTACCAGCGCACGCTGCGCGAGGCCAAGACCGCCGCCCGGCTCAACCACCCGGGCGTGGTGACCGTCTACGACGTGGCCGAGGACCAGGGCCGCCCGTGGATCGTGATGCAGCTGGTCAGCGCCCAGTCGCTGGACCAGGTGCTCGCCACCTCGGGCCCGCTGTCGCCGCGCCGGGCCGCCGAGGTGGGCCGGCAGCTGCTGTCCGCGCTGAGCGTGGCGCACGCCGCCGGGGTGATGCACCGGGACGTCAAGCCCAGCAACGTGCTGCTTGGCCGGGACGACCGGGCGGTGCTGACGGACTTCGGCATCGCGACCTTCCAGGGTGATCCGCGGCTGACCCAAACCGGGATGGTAATGGGCTCGCCGGGCTTCACCGCGCCCGAGCGCATCCGCGGCGAGGACGCCTCTCCCGCCTCGGACCTGTGGTCGCTCGGCGCGACGCTGTTCGCCGCGGTGGAAGGGCACGGGCCGTTCGAGAAGCGCGGCGGCGCGATCACGACCATGTCGGCGATCATCAACGAGGATGCGCCCCTGGCGCCGGGGGCGGGCGCGCTCGGGCCGGTGATCGCCGCCCTGCTGCGCCGGGAACCGTCCGACCGGCCGGACGCGAGCGCGGCCACCCGGATGATCACCGACGTGCTGCCGCTGCTGCCGGCCAGGACCGGGGCCGAGCCGGCCGGCTACGAGGCCACCGCGCGGTCCGGGTCGTCCTGGGCCTCGGCCTCGGCCTCGGCCTCGGCGGACCACACGTTCTCGGGCGACCCGTTCGGCTCGCTGTCGGCCGCCGACACGCGGGGCGGCGGTGAGCCGGTCGCGGAGGCGACCGCGGCGACCACGCCGCAGCCGGTGCTGGGTGACGCGGCGCCTGCTGCGTACGACGCGCCGGCGAGCGCGTACGACGCGCCGGCGGGCGGGTACGAGGCGCCGCCGGGGGCGTATGACGCGCCGGTGACTGAGTACCGGCCGCCTACGGAGTACGACCGGGCGCAGGGGGGCTGGGGTCAAGGGGGTTCGGCGGCCGGGTCGGCGGCGGGGTCGGTGGCTCCGCCGGACTTCTCCTCCTGGTACGACCCGGCGCCCCGGTCGGGACCGGCGCCTTCGGCTCAGCCCTGGTCCGGCCCGGCGGGGCCGTCCGGCGGCCGCGCGGACTACGCTCCTGCTCATGCGCCGCGCAGGCGCCGGACGGGGTTGTGGCTCGCGCTCGTGCTGCTGGCCGTGCTGGGCGCGGGCGCGGGGGCCGCCACCATCGTGCTGCTGCGGCACAACACGACGGGGTCGGCGGCCGGGGGTTCGTCGTCACCGGCCACGTCGTCGCTCCCGCCGCCCCAGACGGCCCCGCAGATTGTCGACGCGATCAACGAGCACACCACGGGCCCGCTTCCGGCCGGGTGGACCACCAGGGACCGGCCTGCCACGAGCGCGGAAGTGGCCGGCTTTACCATCGGCGCGCCGGCCAACTGGAAGGCCTCCACGGCCGGCTACCAGACCTACTTGTACGACCCGTCCGCCAACGCGAACATCCTCATCGACCTCACGCCGCATACCTTCCCGAACGACATGCTGAGGGAAGGGCAGTACATCAGGAAGCAGTCACTGGCGCAGAACCGGTTCCCCGGCTACGTCGGGCTGGGCCTGCAGGCCGCGACCATCCGCGGCACGCACGGGGCGTGGTGGAAGTTCACCTGGGACGACAACGGGGTCAGCCAGGAGGCCATCGACCTGCTCTTCGTGCTGCACACCCCGGCGGGCGCGCAGTCGTACGCGGTGTACATGACCGCGCCGAAGAGCATATGGAACCAGATGCGGCCGGTCTTCGACGAAGAGGCGGAGACGTTCGCCCCGCTGACGTGAGGTTCACGGAGCAGGCCGACGGACCACCCACCGGGGGTGGCCCGTCGGCTTGGCCGCGGCGTTATTGGCCTAGCCGCATTGGCCTAGCCGCATTGGCCTACCGCATTGGCCTAGCCTCGGCGGAACTAGTACCAGCCGGTGGCCTGCTCGTGATCCCAGGCGCCGCACGGGGATCCGTAGGTGCCCTTGATGTACTCCAGGCCCCACCTGATCTGCGTCGCCGCGCTGGTCTGCCAGTCCGGCCCGGCGCTGGCCATCCGGGAGCCGGGCAGCGCCTGCGGAATGCCGTAGGCGCCCGAGCCGGCGTTGTAGGCGGTCACGCTCCAACCGCTCTCGTGCGCCCACAGCGGGTCCAGGCAGGAGAACTGGCTGGACGACCAGCCAAACGAGCCGAGCATCGCCTCGGCGATCTGCTGCGGGGAACCGGAGGCCACCGGGGCGGCGAACGTGGTCACCGCTGCCGTCGGCTGCGCCGAGGCCGTGGGCTGGGATGTGGCCGTGGACTGGGACGTGGCCTGCGCCGCGGGCTGGGCGGCGGGTGCCTGCTGTGCGGCCCGCTCCCGGGCGGTCTTCCAGTGGGTGGCGGAGAGTTCGGCCGCCACGTCGCGGATCTGGTAGGCCTGCAGGGCCTGGCTCGCGGTGCTCTGCTCGCTCGTGGTGCTCTGCGCCAAGGCCTGCAGCTGGAACGTGTGACCAGTGAAGGCCTGCATCTGCAGCGTCTGACCGGAGATGGTCAGGAGCGAGCCGGCATCGGCCTCATGCGTGCGGCCGGCGGCCGGCCCGGACGGTCCGGGTGACCACGTGACCGCGGCCGCGGTCGCGGTGCCGGCCACGACGAACGCGCCGGCCGCGATCAGGGCGACAGCCTTGGATCGGCTGCATTGAATTTTCCGGTGCCGTGACAAGGGAACCTTTCGGTGGTGCGCGTCACGCGATGTGCTCCACCCCCGATCGCGACTGCCACCGCATCGGTGGCAGGCATCTGCGCATGTGACGTGGCGCGGGTCAGGGCGCCGGGCTAACTCAAGGCAGCCATCACACAGGCGGGGTGCTGTCGGATCAACCATGCCTGACGTCAAATGGAAACGCCGACAAAAAGACATGTGATGTAGATCACCACCGCTGAATAACAAACCGCCGATGGCTCGAAATTGTGCTATGTACCTATATGTTTCTCGGTAAGCGAACACGCGGGTGGCCCACTATGATGAAGCTCACACTGATGCTTAAACTTCGCATTGGGCACGATAGCGGGCATGCGGTGACCGGCAAATTCGCCCCCGCCGCGACGCCCGGGCGGTAAAACGAGGGCGGAATTCCTACCTTAAGTAAGGTATTAATCGCGATCAGTAATACCCGTTGGCTTCCTCGAAAGCCCACGCGCCGCACGGAGTCCCGTATATCTCCTTGATGTAGCCGAGGCCCCACGCGATCTGGGTCGCCGGGTTCGTCTGCCAGTCGGGACCGGCGCTGGCCATCTTGCTACCCGGCAGCGCCTGCGGGATGCCGTACGCACCGCTGGCGTTCTCCGCGTCGTAGATCCAGCCACTCTCCCGGTTCCACAGGTCCTGCAGGCAGCCGAAGTAGGTCTGCGGGCTGAAGCCGAAGCTGGCCATCAGGTTGTAGGCGATGGACTGTGCGGTGTTCGGGTTGGGCGGGGTGGAGGTCACGTAGACGATGCCGCCCGTCCCGGTGCCGGTGCTGGTGCTGCTGCTGGGGTCGGCCGCGGCCACTTCGGCGGGCGAGGCCAGCTTCGGCTTGGCTACCACGGTCAGCGTGCGGGCCGCCGCGGTCATCGCAATCAGCTGCGAGCGCTCGGCTTCGAGCAGGGCCATGGTGTGGCTGCCCGGTACCGCCTCGACGGCCTGGGCAACGTTAAAGGCGCCCGATCCCGGGCTGAATACTGCCGCGCCGACCGCGACGCCGATGACCGCTACGGCGGCGAAAACCGCGACTGGAAAGACAATGCCGACGCGTCGGATCAACCCGCGCTTGCGCCTATTGCTGCGATTCCCCGTCCGGTGTCGCGACAAGGCAATCCTTTCCTTCCGGCCATGCCCCGCCTGGCGCCAGACGCCGGCTCGCGGTAGTACCGGCGTGCCGGTGGGCCCACGCGGTTACTGGCGCCGCGCCGCCCGCTGCACCTGACCTGGTGCGCCGTCTGGCCCGCC
>PLIQ01000179.1 GCA_003140115.1 Actinomycetota bacterium
GGGAAACAGCTGACTGCATCGCGTCGGTCACCGGGCTCGCGGTCCGACCCGATGCCCGGCTGGCCGAACGCCTGAACTGGGACGGCAGCCAGACATACGAGGCCTTCCTGGCTCTATGGGCTCGCACTGCCAGCGACCGCGATTTCGTTCCGCCTGGTGGGGGATCATCCCGGCAGGCCGGGGCCCGGCTGCAGGCATTCCTTACCGGCCTGCCCGGCGCGCACGGGCCGGTCGCGGTGGTCACTCACGGCGGGATCACCACCGATCTCCTGCGCAACCTTCTCGACGATGATGCCCTGCCGCCGCAACTGCTCGCCGCAGGCATTCCTCCATGCGCCGTCACTACGATCGACAATCTGAGTGTCGTCATGGTCGCTTCGACCGCCCACCTTTCATGAACTGTCCCGGCGCCGTTCATGCCTTCGATTCTGGCGCGCTCACCCGGGCCCGTGCGAGATCACGAAGGTGCTGGCTGTACGGTCCTGGTATGGAGGTCGCTGAGCTGGCGCATCTGCGCCGGGCCCGGGACTTGCTGGATCGGGAGTACGCGCGGCCGCTGGACGTCCCGGTGATGGCGCGCGCTGCGCTGATGTCGCCATCACTGTTCTCCCGCCGGTTCCGCGAGGCGTACGGCGATACACCGTACGGCTACTTGCAGGCCAGGCGCGTGGAACGGGCGATGGCGCTGTTGCGTGGCGGCCAAATGTCCGTGACTGACGTGTGCATGGCCGTGGGATTCACCTCGCTCGGCTCGTTCAGCTCGACGTTTACGCGCCTGGTGGGCGAGCCGCCGTCCACCTACAAGGCCCGTGACCACTCGCGGCTCGCGCCGGTTCCGCCGTGCATGACGCGCGCTTGGGCGCGCCCGGGGTGGATCGCGCAGCCATGCAGGATCGGAGAAGCGTTCCCGGTCGGCCGCGCGTAGGGTCGCTGACATGACCCTTTCTATAACGCACACGCCCGTGTACTGCACTGATCTAGATGAGGCGCTCGCCTTCTACACCCAGCGGCTCGGCTTCGAGGTCCGCGACGACGTCCCGATGGGTCCGGAGATGCGCTGGCTCACCGTCCATGCTCCCGGTGACCCTCACGACCTGCTGCTCGCGGCTGTGGACCACCACATCCCGCTGGCCGACCGGCAGGCGATGCGCGAGATTGTCGCCAAGGGCGACCTGGCGATCTTCATCCAGGTTGACGACCTAGACAAGACCTTCGAGTCGCTGCGTGCCGCCGGGACGGAGATCCTTCAGGAGCCCGTCGACCAGCCCTACGGCGTACGTGACGCCGCCGTCCGCGACCCCAGCGGCAACCACCTGCGGCTTAGCCAACCACTGGCGGCGCAGAGCTGAGGTTCTGAACGACGAGTTGGTCGTCACGGGACGGGATTGTCCCGTCTCACGGAAGATGCTTGCGACCGGCCGACAGGTATTCCAGCGCGGCTTGCAGATTTGCCGCGCGCGAGTTCACCGAGGCGATCATTAGGCGTCGTCAGTCCATGGCGGGAACTCAGCTCGGCGGCGCAGTTGCCGCAAACGCTAACGAGACCCTAACGGCGCGGGCCGGTCCACACGCCGCGACCCGGAGTAATTTCGGAACCAATCGGCGGTATCGCCGCACCGGGCGCTGTGAGGTCCTCCATGGCCGGGCTCGTGAAAGCTCCGCTCGTCACCCATGCGATGCCGGCGACCGGGGCGCGGAACGGCGGATGGCTGGCGGGGCTGCGGACGACCCCCGGGAGGCTCCGCGCGGGCGTGGCGCTCGCGCTGCTGCTCACCTGCGGGCTCGGGCTGCTGACCGGGATAGTCTTCGCCGCGCTCAACTCGGGGTTCACCGCCATCGGAGGCCACGACGCGCCGCTCGTCGAACAGAGCAACGCGCTGTACTACGCGGTAAACGACATGGACGCTCAGGTCGGTAACGTGCTGCTCACCGCCAGCGACCCGGCGCTGGCCGCGGACCAGCGCCAGGATCTGGCCCTTTACGCCAGCGACGAGCAGCACGCCGAGCAGGACCTGCAGCAGGTGGCTGTCACCGCGGCGGCAGACCCGGCCGCCCAGCGGGCGGTGAGTTCCGTGCTCGACGCACTCGGCCGTTACGAGGCACTGGCCGCCGAGGCGATCGTGGTGAACCAGCGCGGCAACGACCCGGTGGGCCGCCCGTCCGCGGCGACGCTGGGCTACTTCCAGCAGGCTACCGACCTGATGAGCACGACCGTGCTGCCGGCGGCTACGTCGCTTACCGCGGCCAATGCGAGCGCCTTGGACATGAGCTACAACCAAGGCCGGTCAATAGCCACGAGCGGGCAGGTGCTCGTGCTGGTGCTCGGCCTGGCCGTGGCGGGTGCGCTCCTCGGTACCCAGGTATTCCTGGCCGCACGCTTCCGGCGGCTGGTCAACCCGGCACTCGTGGCGGCCACGGTGCTGGCTGTGGGGCTGGCCATCGCGGGCGCAGTGCAACTCGGCGCGCAGGCCGGGAACTTGAAGGTCGCCAAACAGGAGGCCTTCGATTCGATCCTTGCACTGACCCAGGCCCGGGCGGTGAGCTACGACGCCAATGCCGACGAGACAAGGTACCTGGTCGACCCAGCCCGTGCCGCCGCCTATCAGGACGCGTTCCTGCGCAAGTCGCAGGAACTGGTCAACGTAGGCAACGTAGGCATCTTCTCCTACGACGCGGCGCTGGCCGTGGACATCCGCGCGTACCAGGCGGACAACACCGACGTGCGGTTCGGCGGGTACCTGGGCGCCGAGTTCCGCAACATCACGTTCACTGGCGAGCAGGCCGCCGCCACCCGGGCACTCCTGGCCTACCAGGTCTACGAGAAGTACGACCGCAAGCTCCGCGCCATGGCGAAGACCAATGTCGCCCAGGCGATCGCGTTCGACATCGGTACTAGCCCGGGTCAGTCCGACTGGGCATTCAACCAATGGGACAGCGCACTCGGGTCGGTGATCACGATCAACGAGAATGCCTTCACCGCCGCGATCCTGGACGGCCAGACTACCGGTTCACCGTGGATCGCACTGATCCCCGCCATGGGCACAGCCCTGATCGCGGCCCTCGCGATCGCCGGGACGCGTCCGCGCCTGGCCGAATACCGCTAAAGGAGTTGGGGGCCCGCGGGCTCGTAAGCATTCAGGTCCCCTACTGGGGTTCGAATTTTAGCCAGGGTGCAGCTCGTTTCGAGTGAGGGCGGGTCAGTGCTGGCCGGTTTTGCACCTATATAGAGCACTTGACAGGTATGGGAGACTTATTTAGCGCTCTTCGGTTCTGGATGGTCCCCGTCAGCTTCAGGCATTGCGGTACTACCGTGGGAGTACCGTAAATCCTGCCAGCGTCGATCGATATTTGGGAGACCAGGATGAGGAATTGGGTAGCCAAGATCGCGGGCACGATAATCCTGGCCGGGGCAATCGCGCTTACATCGGTAGGAGCGGCGGGAGCTGATGTCCTGGTCAACTACGACGGGGGAACGATCGACCTTGGCCAGTCCCTGCAGGTCGGGGTGTGGTACCAGTCCTTCTCAGGCGGCCCGAGCAATTACTGGGAAGGTGTGTGGAGTGTCCCCCAGCACAAGTGGATCTTCCAGCACTACGGGATAGCCACCTCCATGGGCTGGCAGTTCTGGTACGTGAAGCCCTCCAAGCGCGGGGAATACCATACCGTCTACGTCACGAATGGCCACCGGGTCACCCTCTACACCAAAGTCAATTGACCAGCCATCAGGCATGTCGGTCAAGTAGTTCCCGGACGGTGTCCGCTAGCCGGTCATAGTCATCTGGGGTGTTGTACGGTGCCGCGGCGATACGCAGGTAGCCGAGTCCGTCGAAGTGAATCGGCGCGACCTCGACACGCTGCTGCGACAGGGCCTCGTAGAACGGGTCGACCTGATCGGGAGAGGTGAGGACGCCTCCTGGCAGCGGCACCAACCGCATAGTAGGCGCAGGGGTAACCGGAAGCGGCTCAAGCGCGACCCCCAGCGCCTCGGCCACCTTCTTCTGGCCGTCGGCCACCAGATCGGCGAGCCGGGCTACGGCGTCCCAGCCACCCAGCGCCTCCCAGTACGCCAGACCGTCCGGCGCCGCCAGCCAGCCGGCATAATCCCAGGTACCTGGATAGTCGAAGGACGCGGCGTAGCCATCGTCGAGTTGCCAGCTGAGCACGGTGGGCATCAAGTCAGCTCCTGGCCGGCTCCACAGGATTGCGCTGCCACGTGGGGTGTACGCCCACTTGTGCAGGTTGCCGATCCAGTGGTCGGCGCCAAGCGCCGCGATGTCGTCTCGAAGCTGGCCAGGCGCGTGCGCGGCGTCGACCAGCACCGAAGTCCCAGCACCGGCGACAGCGGCGGCCACCGCTGCGACCGGGACGACGGTGGCGGTCGGCGACGTAATCCGGTCGATCACAACCAGCCGCGTGCGGCGCGAGCAGGCGGCGGCGTACGCCGACACGATTACGTCATCCCCGGCGCCGACGGGATAGGCGGCCTCGACGATCCGCGCCCCTACGCGCGCCGCGTGATGGCTGAGCGCCTTGCGGACCGCACCGTAGCTGTGCGTGCTGATGACCAGTTCTTCGCCAGGGCGCAGGTCCAGCGAGCCGAGAACTGCGGACACTCCCTCGGACACGTTGCGTACCCACGCCGCGCGGGACGGGTCCACGCCGAGGAACCCGGCCACGCGCTCCCGCGACGTCGCCACCAGCCCGCCGATCTCGACGCGGTTGAAGCGGTGCGGATTACGTTCGGCACGCTCACGCCAAACGGCGGCAGCCCGGCGCACGACGACCGGCGCGACGCCGAACGCGCCGTGGTTGAGGTGGAGAACATCACGGTCGAGGCCGAAAGCCTCCAGCAGGGCATGATCCACGAAGCCGATTTTGTCAGCCGCGGTCACTCGGGGCGGCCCCGGAAGGCAACGACTTCTGCGTAAAACGGGGACCGGTGGGGAGGTAACGCCTATGCCGATGCTGATCGGGACGTCAGGCTGGCAGTACCGTGACTGGCGAGGCGGGCTGTACCCCGAGGGCGTCCCCCAGCGCCTATGGCTCGAGCACTACGCCACCCACTACCTGACCGTGGAGAACAACAACAGCTTCTACCGGCTGCCGTCGCGGGAGACGTTCGTCGCCTGGCGGGAGCGAACCCCGGACGACTTCGTCATGGCGGTCAAGGCCAGCCGGTACCTGACCCACGTGCGTCGGCTGCGCGACCCGGCCGAGCCGGTGGCCCGGCTGCTCGGCGCGGCGGCGGGGCTGGGGCCCAAACTCGGACCGGTCCTGCTTCAGCTGCCGCCGACGCTGAAGGCCGACCCGGACACGCTGGACGCGTGCCTGAAGGAGTTCCGGACGGCGGCCGCCGCACTCGGCCAGCACGGGCTCCGGGTCGCGGTGGAGCCGCGGCACGAGACCTGGTGGACCGACGAGATACGGCAGATCCTGGCCGCGCACGACGCGGCACTGTGCTGGGCCGACCGGCGCGGCCGCCCGATCACGCCGCTGTGGCGCACCGCGACGTGGGGTTATCTGCGGTTCCACGAGGGCACGGCCCAGCCGTGGCCCAGCTACGGGCCGCAGGCTCTGAGGTCCTGGGTGGCGCGGTTGACCGAGACCTGGCCGGATGAGGCGGACGTGTACGTCTACTTCAACAACGACCCGGGCGGGGCGGCAGTGATCAACTCGGCCCAGTTCGCCGACCTGGCCCGCCAGGCTGGAAGCCGTACGACCCGCACGCCCGAGGTCGGCCAGGTGGCCACGACCGCAGCCGTCCCGACCTGGTGAGCAGCTGCACGGGCTACCGGCCGTCGAACTTGTCGGGGTCACCGCCGGTGCGCTCGTTCTTGTTTAGCGCCGTGATGTCCTCGATGTCGGCGGCGGACAGCTCGAAGTCGAAGATGTCGATGTTCTCCCGGATCCGGTCCGGGGTGACCGACTTGGGGAACACGATGTCGCCCCGCTGGATGTGCCAGCGCAGCACGACCTGAGCCGGGGTCTTGCCGGTCCGCTCGGCGATGGACCGGATAACCGGGTCGCCGAGGACGCGCCCCTGTCCCAGCGGCGACCAGGCCTCGATCGCGATCTGGTGCTCGGCGCAGAAGGCGCGCACCTCGTCCTGAGTCAGGTACGGATGCACCTCGATCTGGTTGACGGCCGGGATGATCTGGGTCTCACCGTGCAGCCGCCGCAGATGGTGGGGCTGGAAGTTGGAGACGCCGATGGACCGGGCCCGGCCCTCACGGTAGAACTCCTCCAGCGTCCGCCAGGTCTGCACGAAGTCGCCGCCGTACCTGGTCGGCAGCGGCCAGTGGATCAGGAACAGGTCGACGTAGTCGGTGCCGAGCGCCTTGAGTGTCCCTTCGAAGGCCTGGCGCGCCTCGTCGGGCTCGTGCGCATCGTTGCTCAGCTTGCTGGTGACGAAGACCTCGCCGCGGTCCAGGTCCGACCTGGCGATGGCCTCGCCTACCTCGGCCTCGTTGCCGTACATCTCGGCGGTGTCGATATGCCGGTACCCGGCGTCGAGCGCCGTGGTCACCGCGACCATCGTGTCCTTCGGCTCGATCTGGAATGTGCCGAAGCCGAACTGCGGGATGGTCTGGCCGTTGTTCAGCGTGATGTCCGGAATGGAAGTCACGGAAAGAACTCTCCTCAGCAGGAATCGCGTATACGGACCTGGCTGAACCTGCCCCGATCCGGCCGAGCTACACACTCTCCCCCAGCCGCGGAATGTTGGCCGCACGCGTCTCCCCCGGAGTCCGGTGCCGGTCAGCCCAGGCGCGGCGGGTCGTAGGCACGGATGGACGGCAGCGGGCCGTCATAACGCTCGACGGAGACGAGCACATGAGCGCCGCTGCAACCCTGGGCGAGCGTCGAGGTGCCCACGTCGCGGGTGAGTACGTTGACATTGCCGTTGACGCAGTCGGCAATGTCGGGCGCCGAGGGGTCGTACCACCCACCGGTGTGCATCTGTGCGACACCGGGCGACAGCGCGTCGGTGACAACGACGCCGGCCAGCAGAGTGCCCTGGGCGTTGCGGACACGGGTGATATCCCCGTCATGCAGGCCACGGGCGGCCGCGTCGGCGGGGTGCAGGCGGATGGGCTCCCGGCCGGCCACCTTGGTGGAGCGGCTCGCGGCGCCCATGTCTTGCTGGCTATGGAGGCGATGACTGGGCTGGTTGCAAAGCAGATGCAGGTCGTACGTGGCGGCCAGGGGCGAGCGCCACCACTGGGTGGGCTCGATCCACGCTGCGTGGCCGGGGACGTCACGCAAACCGTAAGAGGCGATGGTCGCTGAGTAGAGCTCGATGCGGCCGCTCGGGGTCTGCAGTGGGTGAAGGTCCGGGTCAGCGCGGAAGTCGGAGAACACCGGATCGTCGTACGGGCGCTGCGGCAGCGGCACCCCGCCGGCTTCCCAGAACTCATCGAACGGGGGCGCCGGCGGCGAGGCATCGGTGGCTCGCCAGTCTTCGTAGATCTTGCGGAGCCAGCCGGCGGCGCTGAGCCCTTCGTCGAAATCCGCCGTCAGCCGGCGCGCGAGTTCGGTGAAGATCGCGAACTCCTCGCGCGCCTCGGCATACGGCGCCACCGCGCGCCGCGAGACCCGCAGCCGCGCGTCGCCGGCGCCGGCCGCGATGTCGTCGCGCTCAAGGGTGGTAGCCACGGGGAGCACGATGTCTGCGTGCTTGGCGGTCGGCGTCCAGTGCATCTCGTCGACCACAAACGTGTCGAGCCGACCGAGGGCGCGGGTCAGGCGGCGAAGGTCCTGGTGATGGTGGAAGGGGTTGCCGCCGGCCCAGTACGCGAGCTTGATATCGGGGTAGCGCAGCGTGCTGCCGTCGTATTGGAACTCCTCGCCGGGGTGGAGCAGCATGTCGCTGATCCGCGCGCACGGGATAAAGTCCGCGACGGGATTGCTGCCCTGCGGGAAGGCCGGCGTCGGCACTCGCTCGAACCCCACGCCGAAGTCGCCCATCGACCCGAACCCGTGGGTGTAGCCGCCGCCCGGCAGTCCGATCTGGCCCAGGAACGCCGCCAGCGTCAGCCCGGCAAAGACCGGCTGGTCACCGTGCTCGCCACGCTGGAGCGCGAAGACCACGTTGACCAGCGTGCGGCCTGCGGCCATCTCGTGGGCGAGTCGGCGGAGCCGGTCGGCGGGAGCGCGTGAGATCGCCTCAGCCCACTCGGGCGTCTTCGGAATGCCGTCGGCGTGGCCGAGCACATAGTCTCGTACTTCGCCGGCGCCGACGGTGTAGCGAGCCAGGAACTCCTTGTCAGCCAGTCCGCCGGTGATCAGGACGTGGATCAAGGACAGCATTACCGCCGTGTCGGTACCGGGCATGACGCTGATCCACTCCGCACCCACGTCGGCGAAGGCGTCGTCACGCTGGGCCGAGAGCGACACGATTCGTGTGGTCGCGCCGGCGCGACGGGCGTACCCGGAGCCAACATGCCGGTTGTGCCCGCCAGGGACGACCCAGCTGTTGGAGCGGCGCAGCCCGCCGAAGGTGACCAGCAGCTCCGTGTGCTCGGCGACGTGGGTCCACGACACCGGACGGGCGCGCAAGGTGAGGTCGCCCTGCTTGCCGACGACGTAGGGCTGCATCACCATGCTCGTGCCACGGCTGTAGTCGTTGACCGAGCGGGTGTAGCCGCCGATCCGGTTCAGGAAACGATGGAGCTGGCTCTGGGCGTGATGGAAGCGGCCGGCACTGCCCCAGCCATAGGAGCCACCGAAGATCGCCTGATTGCCGAACGTGGTGCGCACGCGGTCCAGCTCATCAGCGAGCAGATCAAGGGCGGTGCCCCAATCGACCTCGACGTACTCGTCGTCGGGGCGGCCACGGTGGTCATCTGGGCCGGGGCCGTTCTCGAGCCAACGGCGACGCAGGGTGGGACGGGCAACGCGCGCGCGGGCATGCTGCGCCTCGGTGACGTTGCCGATCGCCGGGGCCGCATCGGGGTCGTCACTGTGCGGCCTCGTGCCGATGACACGGCCATCGTCGTCGATGTCGACCAGGTAGGTGCCCCAGTGGGAGCTCGTCTCCACCTCACGCGGCATGGCACCCATGTTCCTACTAAACCAGTCGACTTTAACTACTATAGGGGATTCACTGGCGCTTTGCGTAAACGTAGGCCGCGAGATGCTCGCCGGTGAGGGTAGAGCGGGCGGCGACGAGGTCGGCGGGCGTGCCCTCAAAGACAATCCGGCCGCCGTCGCGCCCGGCGCCGGGGCCGAGGTCGATGATCCAGTCGGCGTGCGCCATGACCGCCTGGTGGTGCTCGACGACGATGACCGACTTGCCGGAGTCGACGAGCCGGTCGAGCAGGGCGAGCAGTTGCTCCACGTCGGCAAGGTGGAGGCCCGCGGTCGGCTCGTCAAGGACGTAGACGCCGCCGTTGGCGGCCATGTGGGTGGCCAGCTTGAGCCGCTGCCGCTCGCCGCCGGACAGCGTGGTGAGCGGCTGGCCCAGGCTGAGGTAGCCGAGCCCGACGTCGGCTAGCCGGCCGAGGATGGCGTGCGCGGCCGGGGTGCGCGCCTCGCCGGCGCCGAAGAACTCCTCGGCCTCGGTCACCGACATCGCGAGCACCTCGCTGATGTCGCGGCCGCCGAGATGGTAGTCAAGCACCAATGCCTCGAACCGCTTCCCGTCGCACACCTCGCAGATGGTGGCGACGCCGGCCATTATCGCCAGGTCGGTGTAGATGACGCCGGCGCCGTTGCAGTTGGGGCAGGCGCCCTCGGAGTTGGCACTGAACAGCGCCGGCTTCACGCCGTTGGCCTTCGCGAACGCCTTGCGGATCGGCTCGAGCAGGCCGGTGTACGTGGCCGGGTTGCTCCGTCGCGAGCCGCGGATCGCGCCCTGGTCGACTGACACCACACCCGCCCCGGCGGGGATCGACCCGTGCACGAGCGAGCTCTTGCCCGACCCGGCCACGCCGGTGATGACGACCAGTACCCCGAGCGGGACGTCGACGTCGACGTCGCGCAGGTTGTGCTCCGTCGCGCCGCGGATCTCCAGCGTGCCGGCGGGCGTCCGCAGCGTCTCCTTGAGGGCGGCCCGGTCGCCGAGATGGCGGCCGGTGATGGTGCCGCTGGCCCGCAACCCCTCGACGGTGCCTGCGAACACCACCTCCCCACCGCTGGTGCCAGCGCCGGGGCCGAGGTCGACGACGTGGTCGGCGATCGTGATCGTCTCGGGTTCGTGTTCCACCACGAGCACCGTGTTGCCCTTGTCCCGCAGCCGTAGCAGCAGGTCGTTCATCCGCTGGATGTCGTGGGGGTGCAGGCCGATCGTCGGCTCGTCGAACACGTAGGTCACATCGGTGAGCGAGGAGCCGAGGTGGCGGATCATCTTGACGCGCTGCGCCTCGCCGCCCGACAGCGTGCCCGACGGCCGGTCGAGCGAGAGGTAGCCCAGCCCGATCTTCGCGAACGAGTCGAGCGTGTGCTGCAGCGCCGCGAGCAGCGGCGCCACCGACGGCTCGTCGACGCCGCGGACCCATTCGGCCAGATCGCTGATCTGCATCGCGCACGCATCGGCGATGTTGACCTTGCCGATCCGCGACGACCGGGCCGCCGCGCTGAGCCGGGTGCCGCCGCACTCCGGACAGGCGGTGAAGGTGACCGCGCGGTCCACGAACGCCCGGATATGCGGCTGAAGCGCGTCGGCGTCCTTGGACAGGAACGACCTTTGAATCTTGGGGATCAGCCCCTCGTAGGTGACGTTGACGCCGTTGACCTTCACCCGGGTCGGCTCGTGGTGCAGGAAGTCCTGCCGCTCCTTCTTGGTGTACTTGCTGATCGGCTTGTCCGGGTCGAGGATGCCCGACTCGATGTAGGGCCGGACGGCAAAGAAATTGTCCACGGTGTAGCCCGGAACGATGATCGCGCCCTCGTTAAGTGACTTGGAGTCGTCGTAGAGCTGGGCCAGGTTGATATCGGAGATCGTGCCCCGGCCCTCGCAGCGCGGGCACATGCCGCCGGTAATGCTGAAGGTGCGCCGCTCCTGCATAGTCTTCCCACCGCGCTCGAACTTGACCGCACCCGCTCCGCTGATCGAGGCAACATTGAAGGAGAACGCCTGGGGCGAGCCGATGTGCGGCTTTCCCAGGCGGCTGAACAGGATGCGCAGCATCGCGTTGGCGTCGGTGGCGGTGCCGACCGTGGAGCGGGGGTCAGCACCAATCCGCTGCTGGTCGACGAGGATCGCGGTCGTCAGCCCTTCGAGCACGTCGACCTCGGGCCGCGCCAGCGTCGGCATGAATCCCTGCACGAAGGCGCTGTACGTCTCGTTGATCAGCCGCTGCGACTCCGCGGCGATCGTGCCGAAGACCAGAGANNCTCGATGGCCATGACGGTCACTCTAGGTGACCTCGGTGACCGGCGCTTCTCGATTCCTGATCGGTCTGGTCAGAGGAAAACGCCGAGGATCCGGCATCGCTCAGATGACTGGGAGGTCGAATTCCCCGTTGCGCACGCCCCCGAGAAAAGCATGCCACTCATCCGGCGTGAACTTCAGGACCGGCCCGGCCGAGTCCCTGCTGTTGCGAACGCCGATCTCGGCGCCGGGCAGGCTCGCGACCTCGACGCAGTTGCCGGCGGCGTAACTCAGAGAGCTCTTGATCCAGTACGAGCCTGAATTCGGCCGTTCGTCTGGACTCTTGAGCGTCGTACCCATGTTTCCCCTCACTGGTTTGGTGTCCTTCCGAAAGCTGTCTCATTAGTGGGGACGGCAAGTTAGTGGGAACGGCGAGCCGGACGGGGTTTCACAGCTCGCCGCCCCCACGTCTAATCGCCCGCAGTCGCGCGATCGCCATCCAGCGGCGGATCGCGCAGGAACGCGAGCGTGAAGTACAGGGCCTTGCCCGCCGGGGTGCGAAACGAACCCCATTCGGTCGACAGAGCGGCGACCAGCACCAGCCCCGGTCCGGTGTCCGCGCCGACTGATTCGTCCGCACCGGGCGACCGGTAACGCGACTTGTCGTAGACGTCGATCCGCAGATGAGCGCGGGAGCACCTGATGGCCAGCGTGACCGTGTCGCCGTCCCCGTGCGTGACGGCATTGGTGACTAGGTCGCTGGTGAGCAGGATCGCGATGTCGGGATCGACCGGGATCTTCCAGGTCTGGAGGGCCGCGCGGACATGGCCGCGGGCTTCGGCCGGCGCGGATGGTTGCCGGGCCAGCCGGACGCGACGTTGGTACAGTTCGGTCGGACGAGTCGGTGCCATCACAATGATCCGGTTCCTCGGCTGAGGTGCTCAGTGCCCTTGCGTTGAAAATGGTGCTGCAACTTGCAATGCAAGACATCGGTCAGCTGACGGATATTGAGTCGCGATGTCGTCCTCGGGCGGAACGAGACCAGCTTCTGGCGGCGCCGCCGCCACGAGTACGAGAGCCAGTGAGGTAGGTCCCGTGAGGCCCGAACGGAACCCGACCTTCTGTTTTGCTGCGGTCTCAAGGTATTTTGACCCATTATGCCGTTGACCTCGTCAGTCCCCAGTGCGACGTGTGGGGAGCGGCCTTGACCGACGGGGTAAATGCCCCGGCCGAGACCGGTGCGGGAGCCGACGCAACAGCACCGTCAGATCAGCACCTGCTATCAGCACGCACTCCCCGCCGGTACCGGATGCGGCGCGGCACGCTGGCCGTCCTGGCCGTCGCGGTCCTGGTCAGCGTCATCGTCGTCGAGCGCCACACGCTGGCCGAGTCGCTGCACGTGCTGGCCCACCTGAACTGGGCCTGGTTCGTGCTCGCGCTGGCGTCAGAGGCGGTCTCCCTGTCCAGCTTCGGGCTCAGCCGCACGCTGCTGATGCGGGTTAATGGCCGGCCGACCAGCTTCAGCTCGGTGATGGTGATCACTTACGCGGCGAACGCGCTATCGATCTCGGTGCCGTTCGCGGGCGCCGAACTGGCTGTGGTCTTCTCCTACCGCCAGTTCCGCAGGCACGGCGTGGACGCCGCCACCACGGGCTGGACGCTCGCCGTATCGGCCATCTTCTCCACCTCCGCGCTGGCCTTCCTTTTGGTCATCGGAGCGCTGGCCGGTTCCGCGTCACTGGCCAGCGCGGCGGGCTTCCTCGGCGCTTTCGTGTTCATCGTCCCGGGCGTCGCGGTGCTGCTCGCGCTGCGTTTCGAGAACGTCCGCAGGCTCTTGCACCGGGTCATCGCCTGGCTGGTCGGCCTGTCCCGGAGCGTCCTGGGGGTGCCCGCCCACGGTGTCGACGGCTTGGATGAGTTCCTGGACCGGGTGGCGAGCCTGCGGCTGCCCTGGCCGCGGTACGCCGAGGTGTTCGGGCTGGCCGTGCTGAACTGGGCGGCCGACTGCGGGGCGCTGGCCTGCGCGATCAGGGCCACCGGCCAGCCCGTTCCCTGGCACAGCCTGCTGCTGGTCTACGGGGCCGGAGCCGCGGTCGGCAGCACCGGAATCACACCCGGGGGATTCGCCCTGGTCGAGCTGGCTCTGACCGCGGCGCTGACCGCTGCCGGGCTGCACCGGTCGACGGCGCTCGCCGCCGTACTGACCTACCGCCTGGTCAACTTCTGGCTGATCCTCATCGCCGGGTGGATCTTGATGGCGGTGCTCGCCCGCTGGCGGATCGCGCCGGACGAAAGTGCGCCCGACCCCGCCCCTGGCCCGGGCGGCTTACGTGAACTCGCCGGACACGCAACCGGACACCCGGGCCGAGTGGGTCACGCTGGCCGACCTGGAGTCCGATCCCCACCCGGCACTGGCCCGGCTCCGGGCCACCGCCCCGGCGTGCTGGGTCCCGGTCCTGGGCGCCTGGCTGGTCACCGGGTATGACCTGAGCGTCGAGGTGCTCCGTGACGCCCGGACGTTCACGGTCGACGACCCCCGGTTCTCCACGGCCAAAGTCGTCGGCCCGAGCATGCTCTCGCTGGACGGCACGCCGCACGCCCGCCACCGGGCCCCCTTCACCCGTCCGTTCCGGGCCGAGGAGATCCATGCCCGGCTGGACTCGTTCACCCGCGCCGAGGCCGTCCGGCTGGTCTCCGCCATTCAGCCGGACGGGCAAGCCGAACTCCGCCGGGCGGTAGCGGGCCCGCTGGCCGTCGCGGTCATGGCCGAGGCGCTCGGCCTCGGGCAGACGGACCCCGCGCAGATCCTTACCTGGTACGGCGGAATCGTGGCCGCCGTACAGGCCGAGGCCGCAGCTCCTGGCGCGACAGCGGGCACCGCAGTGGCTGCGGCGGGCACGGCCGCGTTCGCCGAGCTCGCGGCCAGCCTTCGGCAGGTCATCGCGGCGCCCCCAGCCTCCTCGCTGTTGGCCGAGGCGGCCGGGCCGCTCACCGAGGCCGAGGCCATCTCCAACGCGGGCGTCCTGCTGTTCGGCGGGATCGAGACCACCGAGGGCATGATCGCGAACGCCGTCCTCCACCTCCTGTCCTGCCCCGCGGACCTGGAGCTCGTGCGAGCCGACCGCGGGCTGATCCCGGCCGTGATCGAGGAATCCCTGCGGCTGGAACCGGCCGCGGCCGTCGTGGACCGCTACGCGACCCACGATACCCAGCTCGGCGGCGCTCAGATAAGGGCCGGTGACCAGGTCACGGTGTCCATCGCCGGGGCGAACCGGGACCCGGCGGTGTTCGGTGACCCGGACCGGTTCGACGTCCGCCGCCCGAACGCCGGACGGCATCTGGCCTTCGCGCACGGACCGCACTTCTGCCTCGGCGCTCACCTGGCCCGCCTGGAGGCGCGGATCGCCCTGGAGACGCTCCTTGAGCTGCTCCCCCAGCTGCGGCTGGACGGCCGGTACCCGGCCACGCCACGCGGCCTGGTCTTCCGCAAACCCGCCGATCTGCGGGTCCGCTGGAGTACCGCTATAAGCTAGGCCGGTTAGCGAGGATGGCGTGGGCAGGCCTGCCGACGCCGGTTGCCGGACCCGAGGAGGCGCGATGTCGGAGCAGGACATAGACCAGCCAGGTGAGTTCACCGATCAGTTCGCCGAGCGGTTCCACCGGGACCGGCGGGAGCATGGCGGCGAGATCGACCGCCTCGACCAGGATCAGCTAGAGCGGCTCACCGAAGAGGAGCGCGTCGAGGCGGGCGTCGACGCCTATGACCCGGACGAGGTGCCGCCGGCCACGGACACGCCGCCGCTGACCGATGACGTCCGGCAGACCGAGGTGTACCAGGAGGAGCGGGCCGAGGTCCGCCGCGAGGAGGACAAGGGCGAGCTGTACCGCATCGACGAAGAGCACCCGTTCCCGCCCACCCGGTACGACGACTGAGCGACCGCGATGAAAGCCCCGGGCCGCGAAGGCCCGGGCGGCCGGTAAGGCTCAGCCCGCGTTCAGGACCACGCTCGCTTCAGCGGTGTAGGCCAGGAAGGTCAGCGACTCCTGGAAGTACAGCTGCACGGACCCTGAGTCGTGGGACAGGTAGCCGATCGACAGGTCCTGGCCGAGGCGCAGCTCGTAGTCCCCGCCCCGCCCGGACAGCAGGAACGCCCCGTCGACGGCCGGGGCCCAGATGATGTCGCCGTCCACCACGCGGGCCAGGTGGTCCCGGATCGGGTAGCCGTGGTCGGAGGTCTCGCTCACCATCGTGTAGGCGGCGGCGGACAGCAGCAGCGAATAGGGACCGCTCACCCCGGCCAGCCGGAGGGCGCTGACCGCCTGGCTGACCACGGTCGGGTACTCGCGGGCCTCGGGCGGCAAGGTGAGGACCGAGTTGGACGTACTTTGCCTGACCCCGGTGATCCCCGCCGCCGGGTAGCCGTCGAAGATCGCCTTGTCCTCGGCGAAGGCGATCTGCCGCACCGCGTCCTTGACCGGCTGCCAATCCGAGTCCTGCGCGCCGCGCTCCACGTTGTCCACCTCCAGCCTGCTCAGCGTGAACGGCACCCGGAGCTGGACGAGCTGCTGCGCGGTGCGCTGCCAGGCCAGGATCCCGGCGGTGTCGCCACCCGGCGGCTCGATCTCGGCCAGGTGACCGGTGCTCACGCTAGCCAGCGCCGGACCGTCGGGTCCGGTGACGTCCACCACCCGGCGGCCGGCCACGTTCTGCTCAAACGTCCGGCGCGCCTCGGCCTCGATGCTCGCCCAGGCGGCATCGGACACGGGAGCTAGCTCGCGGTGCAGGTTGTTCATGTGGTGCTCCTCTTCAAGCTGCCAATGCCGAGCGAACCGTCATCCACCGAAGGCTCCGGGGGGCTCAGGGGGGTCGTCTCCTCCGGCGCGCCGGGCGGATCGGGAGGGTCGTCGAGGAAGTCGGCCGTCGGCGCGAAGAACAGGCTGCCGGTGACGGCCGTGGAGAAATCGAGAATGCGGTCGGTGTTGCCCGGCGGGTCACCGATGAACATGTTGGCGAGCATCTCCTCGGTCACGCTCGGCGTGGCCGCGTAGGCGATGTAGTACGTGCCGAACTCTCCGCGGCCCACCTGGCCGAACGGCATGTTGGCCCGCAGGATCTGGCGCTGGGTCCCGTCCGGTTCTTCGATCGTGTTCAGGGCCACATGCGAGTTGGCCGGCTTGACCTCGTCCGGCATCTCGATGTCGGACAGCTTGTAGCGGCCGATCGCGTTCTCCTGGTCCTCGGTGGATAGGGCGTTCCACGCGTCCAGATCGTGCAGGTACTTCTGCACGATGACGTAGCTGCCGCCGGCGAAGGCGGGATCGGCCTCGCCGACCAGCGCCGACGTCGCGGCCGCCCGGCCTTCGGGGTTTTCGGTCCCGTCGACGAAACCGAGCAGGTCACGTTCGTCGAAGAAGCGGAACCCGTGCGTCTCGTCGACCACCGTGACCGCGCCGACCAGCCTGGTCAGGGCCTGGGAGACGAACTCGAAGCACAGGTCCATCCGTTCGTGCCGGATGTGGAACAACAGGTCACCCGGGGTGGACACCGCGTGGTGCCGGGCGCCCATGAGTTCCTGGAACGGGTGCAGCTCGGCCGGGCGCGGCCCGGCGAACAGGCGGTCCCAGGCCCGTGACCCGATCGCGGCGACGGCGACCAGGTCGTCGCCCGGGGCACGGAAGCCGACCGACCGCCGCAGAGCCGACCAGTCGGCCAGCATGTCCCGGCAGGGGGCCTCGCCGCCGGGATTGATGGTCAGGACCAGGAAGATCGCACTCGCGGTGAGCGAGGCCAGCACCGCCTGCGGCTCAGGCGTAACAGGGGACGGTTCTGTCACGGACACAGATTAGCGGTACCGCTCCGGGCGGCCATGACCAGGATGGCCGGATCGCCGGGGCGTGCACCACGGACCGTTCGGCAAAAAGGGTCTTACATCCATCCGCGCCGGCGGAACAGGAACAGCAGGCCCAGGACGGCCAGTGCCTCGGTGCCGAAGCCGAAGATGAGGAACGCGGTCAGGGAGCCTTCGTGGTTCACCAGCCAGCCGAGGTTCTGGCCGAAGAACCCGGTCAGGAAGGACAGCGGCAGGAACACGGTGGCGATGATGGTCAGCTGCTTCATCTGGTCGTTGAGCCGGTTGGACACCACCGACATGTACGCCTCGAGCGATCCGGACAGCAGGTCGCGGTAGCTGTCCACCATGTCACTGATCCGGATCAGGTGATCGTAGAGGTCGCGTACGTACCGCTCGCTCTCCGGCGTCATGCCGGGGATCGGGACCACCTGGGTCAGCATCGAGGCCACCATGTCCCGCTGCGGGGTGACCAGCTTGCGCACATCAACCAGTTCGCGCTTGAGGGCGAACAGCGCGGCTAGCTTGTCCTCGGTGGGCTTGGCGAAGATCTGGTCCTGCAGCTCGTCGACGCGGTCGTCGAACGCGGCCAGGAACGGGAACATGCTGTCCACCAGGCTGTCCAGCAGGCGGTACAGCGCGACCAGCCGCCGGTCGGTGTGCAGCCGGCCGAGCGCGGTACACGCCTGGGGGATGGCCGGGATCTCGTCGCGGTGCACGGTGACGAGGAAGTGCTCGGCGTAGAAGCAGTGCACCTCGGCCATCGGCTGGCCCAGGCCGAGCGCGCCGTAGGCGACGATGTAGACGAAGTCCTCGTAGTCTTCCACCTTCGGGCGCTGGTCGAACTCCTTGGCGTCCTCGACGGCCAGCGGGTGGATGTTAAACACATCGCGCAGCAGCGCGAGCGTGTCCGGGCTGGTGTCGGCCAGGTCCAGCCAGAGCAGCGAGTCCTCTTTCAGGGCGCGTTCGATGGCCGGGCGGGTCGGCTTATCCTCGACGCAGTTCTTGAGCAGCAGATGTCCAGGCACGGCCCCATAGTGTCAAAGCCGGCTCGGCTGGCGTTATTAGACTGGGCCTCCATGAGCATCGAGGTTCCGGCCGAACCGCCCGCCGAGGCGCCGTCGGCCAAGCAGGTCCCCCACGAGCGCACCTACCACGGCGATACCGTGACCGACGAGTACGCCTGGCTGGCCGACAAGGACGACCCCGACACGATCGCCTACCTGAAGGCCGAGAACGCCTACACCGAGGCGATCACCGCCGGGCTCGCCCCGCTCCAGGATCAGATCTTCGCCGAGATCAAGGCCCGGACTCAGGAGAGCGACCTGTCCGTCCCGGTACGCAAGGGCGACTGGTGGCAGTACGCCCGGACGGTCGAGGGCCAGCAGTACGCGGTGCACTGCCGCCGCGCGGTCCGGCCGGGTGAGGTCATCCCGCCCCTGGCCGAGGACGGCCAGCCGCTGGACGGGGAGGAAGTGCTGCTGGACGAGAACGAGCTGGCTGCCGGGGCGGGCTTCTTCGCGCTGGGCGCGTACCAACCGAGCCCGGACTGGCGCTGGCTGGCTTACGCCACCGACGTGCGCGGCGACGAGCGGTTCACGATCCGGATCAAAGACCTGGCCACCGGGGCCCTGCTGCCCGACGAGATCCCCGGCGCCTACTACGGGTGCACGTGGTCGCTGGACGGTTCGGTCTTGTTCTACGTGACCGTCGATGACGCCTGGCGGCCCTACCGGGTTTGGCGGCACCGGATCGGCACCCCGGCCGAACAGGACGTCATCTTGTTCGAGGAAGCCGACCGGCGCTTCAACATCAATGTCGGCCACACCCGCAGCGAACGCTACATCGTGGTCCACAGCGCGAGCGTGCTGACCAGCGAGGTGTGGCTGCTCGACGCGGCCACGCCGGAGAGCGAGTTCACCGTGGTGGCCCCGCGCCGGCAGGGCCTGGACTACAGCGTCGACGATGCCGGAGACCGGCTGCTCATCTTGCACAACGACCACGCGGAGAACTTCGAGATCGCCACCGCGTCGCTGTCGGCTCCGGCGGACTGGACCCCGCTGGTGCCGCACCGGGCCGACACCCGGCTGCTGGGCATGGCCGCGTTCGCGGACTTCATCGTCGTCTACTTCCGACGCGACGGGCTCACCGGGCTCCGGATTCTCGATGGCAGCGCCGGCGAAGACGGCGAGGACGGCGAAGACGGCCAGCGCGAGATCGCCTTCGCCGAGCCGATCTACCGGGTCGGGCCGGGACCGAACCCCGAATACCACTCCACCCGGTTCCGCCTGTCCTACACCTCACTGGTCACTCCCGGCTCGGTCTACGACTGCGACATGGCCACCGGCGAACTGACCCTGCTCAAGCGCCAGCCGGTGCTGCCGTCCCCGTCGGGTGAGCCGTACCGAGCCGAGGACTACGAGCAGCACCGCGAGTGGGCCGTCGCGACCGACGGCACGCGGATCCCGATCTCGCTGGTGCGCCGCAAGGACACGCCGCGGGATGGCAGCGCGCCGTGCCTGCTCAATGGCTACGGCAGCTACGAGATCTCCCGGGATCCGGCCTTCTCCATCCCGGTCCTGTCGCTGCTCGACCGGGGGTTCGTCTATGCGATCGCGCACGTCAGGGGCGGCGGCGAGCTGGGCCGGGCCTGGTACACCGACGGCAAGCTGCTGCACAAGAAGAACACCTTCACCGACTTCATCGCGTGCGCGGAGCACCTGGAGAAGTCGGACTGGACCTCGGCGTCCCGGCTGGTGGCCCGGGGCGGCTCGGCCGGCGGCCTGCTCATGGGCGCGGTGGCCAACCTGGCGCCGCAGGACTTCGCCGGCATCGTGGCCCAGGTGCCGTTCGTCGACGCGCTCAACACGATCCTGGACCCGTCGCTGCCGCTGACCGTGACCGAGTGGGACGAATGGGGCGACCCGCTGCATGACCCGCAGGTCTACGCGTACATGAAGTCCTACACACCGTACGAGAACGTGACCGGGCAGGCCTACCCGCCGATCTTCGCCCTCGGCGGCCTGAACGACACCCGGGTGACCTACCACGAGCCCGCCAAGTGGATCGCCCGGCTGCGCGCGGTGGCCAAGGGCGGCCCGTTCCTGCTCAAGATCGAGATGGAGGCGGGCCACGGCGGCCGCAGCGGCCGCTACGACGCCTGGCGGGAGGAGGCCCTGGTCCTGGCGTGGATCATCCAGACCGCCACGTCCTAGTGGTCGAACAGGGAGCTGACCGACTCGCCGTTGTGGATGCGGCTGATGGCCTCGGCCAGCGCGGGGGCCACCGACAGCACGTGCAGCTTCGGGTGGTCCACGGGCACCGGCGCGGAGTTGGTGCACACCACCTCGGTCACGTCGCCCGAGGTCAGCTTGTCCAGCGCGTTGTCGACGAACAACCCGTGGGTGCAGGCCACGGCCACCGAACGGACGCCCTGCTCGCGTAGCCGGTCCAGGAGTTCGAACACGGTGGTGCCGCGCGAGATCTCATCGTCGATGACGATCACGTCCCGGCCGGCCACGTCGCCGATGATGGCGGTGATCCGGACCTCGGTGTCGCTGATCCGCTCCTTCGCACCGGCGGCGACCGGCAGGCCGAGCCTGCGGGCGAACGCCGCGGCGCTCTTGGCGTAGCCGAGGTCGGGGGCGACCACCACGGTGTTGGACAGGTCCCGGCCGCGGAAATGGGCGGACAGCTCGCGCAGCGCGTGCAGGTGGTCCACCGGGACCGAGAAGAACCCGTGCACCTGCGGCGAGTGCAGGGTCAGCGTGAGCACCCGGTTCACGCCCGCGGTGACCAGCAGGTCGGCCACGAGACGGGCGCCGATGGAAATCCTCGGCTTGTCCTTCTTATCCGACCGGGCGTACGCGTAGTGGGGCATGACCGCGGTCACCCGCCCGGCCGACGCGCCGCGGGCCGCGTCCGCCATCAGCAGCAGCTCGACCAGGTGCTCCTGCACCGGCCGGACCAGCGGCTGGATGAGGTACACGTCCCGTTCCCGGCAGTTGGCCTGGAGCTGGACCTCCAGGCAGTCGTTCGCGAACCGCTCGAGCAGCACCGGCTGCTGCGGCACGGCCAGGAACGCGCAGATCTCGGCGGTCAGCGCCGGATGGGCGCTGCCGCCGAAGACCGCGATCTCACGCACTTGCGTTCTCCTGGGACTCCTGCTGTTTTTGCGGCGGGAGGCTGAGCTTCCGCCTGATCTCGGCCTGGACCACCTCCGGTGCGGGCCGGGCGTCGGCGGTGACGACGTACTCCTTGCGCCCGAACAGCTCGAGCACCGGGTTGGTCTTCTCGTGGTAGGTCTTCAGCCGGACCGCCAGCGCCTCCTCGGTGTCATCCTCCCTGGTCGTCAGCTCTCCCTGGCACGCGTCGCACTGGCCGGGGACCGCGGGGCTGTCGTCGATCAGGCTGTAGTTGATACCGCAGTCCGCGCACAGCCGGCGGTTGAGCACCCGGCGGCGGACCTCGCTGTCCGGCAGGTCGAGCGTGATGATGGCGTCGATGTCGTAGCTCTCCAGGAAGAACTCGGCCTGGCGCCGGTTCCGCGGGAACCCGTCGATGATGAATCCGAAGTTCCAGTCGTGCCCGGTCAGCCTGCTCTGCACCACCGACTCGACCAGGTCGTCCCCGACCAGCTCCCCGGCCGCCATGACCCGGCGGACCTGGGCGCCGATCTTGGTGTGATTCTGTACGTTCCAGCGGAAGATGTCCCCCACGCTGATGTGCACGATGTCCAGGTCAGCGGCCAGCAGCTCGCTCTGCGTGCCCTTGCCGCTGCCCTGCACGCCCATGATCACGTACTTGCGCATGTCAACAGCGTGGCATACGGCGCGCGGCGCTGCCCGGCTAGGGCTTGACGACGGTCGGCAGGCGCAGGCCCAGCTTGCGCTCACAGGCGCGCCGCATCGGCCGGCTGACCAGCGGGCGCAGCTGCGGCCAGTCGTCGCGCAGCCGCCGCGGGTTGACGAACCGGGCCAGGTCGTTCCGCCGGCCCTGGCTGAGCACGATGCTGTACAGCAGCAGCCTGGGCGTCTCCAGGGCGACGTCGAACTCGCGCAGTCCGTGCCAGGTCAGGTGGACCGGCAACACGACCACTCCCCGCCAGGGTCCGTGCAGGTCATCGAGCCGATCAGGCAGCCGTGCGGCCTCCGGTGACCACCCGGCGAACACGCTCATGGGGAAATTATCGGTGACCAGCCGGCCAACGCGAGCTCCTTTCACCAGATCATGATGGCCTAGCCGGTCCTGCCGGCCGGTGACCGGCACGCCGCCGCACTACGTTCCGGGCAGCGCTACGCTCGTTGTCATGGAGAACGCTGCCCCGGTCGGCCCGGCGGAGACCGCCGGGCCCGAGCGCTCCGGGCCGGTGTGGCGGTTCCTCATCAAGCCCCGCTGGCTGGGCTGGCACGTGCTCATGGTGGTGTCCTTTTGGGGCATGCTCTGGCTCGGTGACTGGCAGCTCCACCGCGCGCTGGGCGGCAACGGGCTGAGCTGGGCCTACACGTTCGAGTGGCCGCTGTTCGCCGGTTTCGCCGTCGTGTTCTGGGCCAAGACGATCAAGGACGAGTTCCGGCTCAAGCGAGGCGAGACGACGGAATCAGCCGAGTCGCAGGCCAGCCGGGACGATCTCCCGATCAGTGTCCGGCCCGTCCAGGTCAGCGCCGGTGCCGCGGGCGCGGCCGGGGACGACGAGGACCCCGAGCTCAGCGCCTACAACGCCTACCTGGCCCGGCTCAACAGTGAGGTCAAGCGCCACGGCAGGTGGCACGGACTGCGAAGCTAGGGAGATAGAGCTCTGTGAACGCGGCGGTCCTCCGGTATCGGGTGATGGCTTACGTGACCGGTGTGGTGCTGGTCTTCTTGTGTTTCGTCGGCATCCCGCTGCAGGTGGCGGGTCACCCGGCTGTGGCCAACAACGTCGGCGTGGTGCACGGCATCTTGTACATCATCTACCTGGCGTTCGCCTGGATCTTGTCCAGGAAGCTGCGGCTGGCGAACAAGCCGACCGTGATCATGCTGCTGGCCGGCACCATCCCCATCATGACGTTCATCGTCGAGCGTTGGGTCACACGCCGGTTCATCAACCCCGCGCTGGCCAGCCAGGCCGAACAGGCCGAGCCCGTGCGCCGGTGACCGAGCACTACTTCTCGCCGCAGCCGGGCGCCCGGCACCGGCCGGGCAAGGTCCGGGTCATGCTGCCCGGTGTCTACCTGGAGCTAGCCACCGACGCGGGGGTCTTCTCCCCCGGACGGCTCGACCCCGGCACCCGCCTGCTGCTGGACACCGCGCCCGCCCCGCCGCCAGCGGGCGACCTGCTCGACCTCGGATGCGGCTACGGCCCGATCGCCTGCGTGCTGGCCAAGCGGTCGCCCGGGGCCACGGTCTGGGCCGTCGACGTCAACGAGCGGGCGCTCGAGCTGTGCGCGCGGAACGCCGCCGCGGCCGGGCTGCCCAACGTGCGCTGCGTCACCCCCGACGACCCGGCCGTCCCCGCCCGGCTGGCCGGCATCTGGTCCAACCCGCCGGTCCGCATCGGCAAGGCGGCGCTGCAGGAGCTGCTGTCGGGCTGGCTCGGCCGCCTGGCGCCCGGCGGTCAGGCGTACCTGGTGGCCGGGCGCAACCTCGGCGCGGATTCGCTGCACCGTTGGCTGGCCGAGCAGGGCTGGCTGGTGAGGAGGCGGGTCGCACGGAGCGGTTACCGGCTGCTTCAGGTCGAATATTTGCCCGAACGAACGGTGGTGACTCCCCCGTGACCCCGCCCGTGCCGCCCGGCGACGGCGCCCGGGCCCCCCGCCAGCTGCGGCCGGTCGAGGTCAAGCGGCTGAACCGCGAGTGGCGCCGGGTCACCGAGGCCCGCCTGGCCGTGCTACTGGACTCGGTCGGCCAGCCGTTCAACGTCGGCTCCATCGTCCGCTCGGCCGCCGCCTTCGGCGTCGAACACCTGTGGCTGTGCGGCAGCACCGCGGTGCTGTCGCATCCGGGGGTGAGCAAGACGGCGCTCGGCACCCAGCGGCTGATCCAGGCGACCACCGAGGCCAGCCCGGTCGCCGCGGCCAAGGCGGCATCGGCCGCGGGCCTGCGAGTGGTGGCCATCGAACTGGCCTCGGGCGCCCTCCCGCTGCACGAGGCGCCGCTGGACGGCGATGTCTGCCTGGCGTTCGGCAACGAGGACCACGGCTGTTCGGCGGCCCTGCTCGCGGTGGCCGACGCGGTCGCATATATCCCGCAGCCGGGCCGGGTCGGATCGCTGAACGTGGCCGCGACGGCCGCGGTGGCCATGGCCGAGGCGCGGCGCCGGGCCTGGACCGCTAAAGCCCCTGGATTCCCCTCATCCGATGTGTGACGGACATCCGTAGTTCACCGGGTCGGTCCTGGCTGCAGGCATACTTGCCATCGTGCGAGTACCCTTTCTCGATCACCCGCGGCCGATCGCGTTCGCCCACCGAGGCGGCGCGGCCCACGCTCCGGAGAACTCCTGGGCCGCGTTCGAGCACGCCATCAAGCTGGGGTACGCGTACCTCGAGACCGACGCCCGGGCGACCGCGGACGGAAGGCTGGTGGCCTTCCACGACCGGACGCTGGACCGGGTCACCGACGCGTCCGGGCCGATCAACGCGCTGTCCTACCGTGAGGTCGCCGCGCTGCGGGTCGGCGGCACCGAACCGATACCGCTCATCGAGGACCTGATCGCCGCCTGGCCCGATGTGCGCTTCAACATCGACCTGAAGGACGCACAGGGGATCTCCCTGCTTCCCGAGGTGCTGCGCCGCACCGAGGCCTGGGACCGGGTCTGCGTGACCTCGTTCTCCGGCAACCGGCTCCGGACTGCCCGCGGGCTGCTCGACCGGCCGGTGTGCATGGCGGCCTCGCCGGCCGCGATCGCCGGCGTCCGCTGCAACGTCGGCACCTCCGCGCGCTGGCCGCAGATCCGGATGCTGGCCAGCTTCCTGGCCCGGGCCTGGGTGCGCTGCGCCCAGGTGCCCGGGACGGTGGCGACCGGGACGTTCGTGCGCCGGGCGCACGCCCTGGGCCTCGACGTGCACGTCTGGACCATCAACGACCGGGTCGAGATGATCCGCTACCTGGATCTGGGCGCGGACGGCATCATGACCGACGACATCAAGACCCTGCGCGACGTGCTGATCGAGCGCGGTCAGTGGCATCCCCGGGTGGGTTCTGCCACCGCCTAGCTAGCCGCGCTCAAGGCCGATAGCTGCATCTTTCGCAAAAACACGGTTGGGTAACGCCCGGAGCGGGAATCTTGTCCGGGTAATCAGTGTTGCCAAGAAAGACCGTTGACCGCCTGGGAGGCAGCAAGCATGGCCGAACGCGCACTTCGCGGCACCCGGCTCGGTGCGACGAGCTACGAAAACGACAGGAACACCGACCTGGCGCCCCGTCAGGACGTCGCTTTCGATTGCCCGAACGGGCACCATTTTAGCGTGCCTTTCGCGGCGGAGGCGGAACTTCCTGGTACCTGGGAGTGTCGTGTCTGCGGTTCGATCGCTATCGCCGCCACCGGGGAGTCCCCGTCCCCGAAGAAGGCCAAGCCGCCGCGCAGCCACTGGGACATGCTCATGGAGCGGCGCACGGTGGAAGACCTCGAGGCGGTGCTCGCCGAGCGGCTCGAAGTCATCCGGGAGCGCCGCAGCGCCGAGCGCGGCGATGACCTCGGCAGCAGCCGGACTCACCGCAGGAGCGCGTAAGCCCGCCCCGGCGTCGCCGCGCCCCGCACTGAACTCCGGTTAGCTTGCCCGTTGGCTTGTCCGGCGGGACCTGAGCTGATGCAGTCGCTGCGCGACGCCCCATTGCGCGACCCGCCAGAACGCCTCCAAGATGATGCTGTTGCTCATCTTGCTGGCGCCGTGCTCCCGTTCCACGAACGTGATCGGCACCTCGACGATCTTCAGCCCGGCCTGCGCGACCCGCATGGTCAGGTCGATCTGGAAGCAGTACCCGGTTGACTGGACCTGGTCCAGGCTGATCGTGCGCAGGGTCGAGGCCCGGTAGGCGCGGAAGCCCGCGGTCGCGTCGCAGACCTTCAGGTTCAGCATGAGCCGGGTGTAGACGTTGGCTCCGCGGGACAGGACCTCACGCGATCTGGGCCAGTTGACCACCCGGCCGCCCGGCATCCACCGGGACCCGATGGCGAGGTCCGCGTGGGCCAGCGCGCCAACCAGGACGGGCAGGTGCTCGGGCAGGTGCGAGCCGTCCGCGTCCATCTCCACGATCACGCCGTAGCCGCGCTCCAGCGCCCAGCTGAACCCGGACATGTACGCCTTGCCCAGGCCCGCCTTCTCTGTCCGGTGCATGACCTGGACGTGCGAGTCGGCCTCGGCCAGCTTGTCCGCGATGTCACCGGTGCCGTCGGGACTGTTGTCGTCCACGATCAGCAGATCAGCCTCGGGAAGCGCCGCCCTGACCCGGCCCGTGATCGATTCCAGGTTCTGGCGCTCGTTGTACGTAGGCATGATCACGACGGCCCGGCCGGCCGGCGGCTCAGCGGGTGGATGTGGATCTGTCACTACCTCTGCCTATCCCTGCGTTGGTTAACAGGAGGTGTCGCGGACGGTGCACGCCATGATATCCCCGTACTCCCGTAGTCCCCGGCGCTGTCCCCTGCGTTCCCCTGCCGGGGACGTATCCCCCCAACGACAAACGAACCCGCCTGCTTAATCGTGCCTATCCGGGGTGAACCGGAAAAGGAAAAGGACCCGGGCATCACCTTCGGACCGGAGTCGGTCCCGCTGGCAACGGGCTCGATCTCCGTTGTCTACTGGGTGCCCGGGCCCTTTCCCAGGCCCAACCCCTGTCCAGCCGGATCTACGCCGCCGGCCCCTCGACCCCCGGTGCTGGACTGAGCAGCAACTTACCTCGGATCGCGGCAATGTCAACCACGAGCCTTAGCCTCCGCACTACTCAGGGAAATGATTCAACTACATTACGTAGTAGCTGAGGGAAATGTTCGCCGCTCGGCCGGGCCGGCCACGGTGGCCCGGCTCCGCCTTCCCGGCCCACCTGCCGCTATCTGTCGCTTTTGTCCGTTCAGGGCAGCAATTTTTATCGGGCTCCCGCGAAAATTCGGGCCGTTGCCGAATTGCAGCACGCGGTTTCGGGGTATGGAACACCCCACTTGGCGTCACGTGATCTTCCGCCGCTTCCGCGGCCGACGCCGCACTCCCGCTCCGGAGGTGATGCGCATGGATGATAGCGCCGACCGGTTCCTCGAACTGATCCACCAGCTCGAGGACTTCACCCACTCGATCAGCCCTGACCAGGCACATTCCGAGTTTGACGAGACCACGCTCCAGCTATTCTGGATGCGCTGGCCACAGCTGTCAGCCTGGGCCGGGTCGCTCTGGCGACTGCTCTCCGAGGAACTCGCCGGACCGTCCGCTCCACACGACTCCGAGCTGTTCGAGATCGGCGAAAGTGGCTGAGGACGGCCGCCGGGCCCTCACGGTCGGCGAGATGATGCACACCCGCGTCATCCTCACCACCCCCGACAGTCCGATGTCCGAGGCCGCGGCCGAGATGGTGCGCGAGCGGGTGGGCTCGGCCCTGGTTATGCAGGGCCCCTTCCTGGCCGGCATCCTCACCGAGCGCGACGTCCTGCGCGCCGCGGCGTCCGGGACCGACCTCACCGCGGTCCAGGTCTCGGCCTGGATGACCAAGGATCCGCAGTCAGCCGGGCCGGATACGACCGTCGAGGACGCGGCCCAGATGATGCTGCTGAACGGCTTCCGGCATCTGCCCATCATGGAAGGACGCACCGTGAGCGGCGTGGTCAGCCTCCGTGACCTGTTCGCCGCCCGGATCAGCCGGCCGCCGCAGCAACGCGGCGTCGCCAGCTGACGCCCGGCCCCCGCTGCCTTACCGTCGCCTCCGCGCAGCCGCCGTGCCCACTAGGGTGGGTGGCTGCCGGACTCGACGCGTGAGGAGAAGCCGCTGTGTTGCTGGAGAACAAGAACGCGATCGTCTATGGAGCAGCGGGGGCGATCGGCGCTGCGGTGGCTCGCGCATTCGCCCGCGACGGCGCGCGCGTATTCCTGGCCGGGCGCACCCTGGCCACGCTGGAAGAAGTGGCCGCCGATATCCGTGCGCACGGCGGGATCGCCGAGGCGGCACCGGTCGACGCGATGGACAAGGCCGCCGTCGACGCGCACGCCGATCGCGTGGTGGCGGCGGCCGGCAGCATCGACGTGTCCTTCAACGCGGTGGCGGTCGACGTCGTGCAGGGCGTCGCGCTGACCGAGATCTCCGTCGAGGACTTCATGGCCCCGATCACCGGGCTGTGCCGGACCAACTTCCTGACCGCGACCGCCGCCGCCCGGCACATGGCCGCGCAGGGGGCCGGCGTGATCGTGACGCTGACCGCATCCTCAGCCAAGGAGACCCGGCACGAGATGGGCGGGTTCAGCCTGGCGAACGCGGCGATCGAGGCGCTCACCCGAACCCTGGCCGGGGAGTTCGGCCGCCGTGGTGTGCGCGTGGTGGGCCTGCGCTCGAACTTCACTCCCGAGACCTATCCCGGCGTCACGGACGAGCAACTGGCCCCGCTGCTGAAGGACACGCTGCTCGGCCGACTGCCCCGGCTGGCCGATCTGGCCGGGACCGCGGTCTACCTGGCCTCGGACGGGGCAGGCGCGATCAGCGGCGCGATGGTGAATCTCACCTGCGGGGCCATCATCGACTGACCCGGTCGGGTGGTCCGGCGTTGAAGAACGGTGTTATGCAATCTACGCTTATCGCATGACGATTCCGACTGAACCGATCGGCAGCATCCCGCGTCCGCCTGGCCTGCTAGCCGCGATGGCCGGTCACGGACGAGGCGAGGTCAGCGACACCGAGCTCGCCGCCGCGCAGGACGAGGCGATCCGCGACACTATCCGGCGCCTCGAACAAACCGGGTCGCCGGTGGTCACCGACGGCGAGCAGTCCAAGCCCAGCTTCGTTACCTATCCGATCGCCGGGCTCGCCGACCTGGCTCCCGACGGGATCGTCATCCCCTTCGCCGACGGCCACCAGCGCCAGTTGCCCGTACTGACCGGGGGCCCGTTCCGCTATCAGGTCCACGCCGATACCTATCTGCGGGCCGCCGTCGGCCACACGAAGGCAGCGGTGAAACAGGCGGTCATCGCTCCGTCCGCGCTGAGCCTGCTCTATCCGCCCGCGGACCTTGACCGCTACCCGCGCCAAGCGTTCCTGCGCGACCTCATCGACGAAGCAGAAACCGACATCCGGAACACCCTGGAGGCTGGCGCGCACGTCGTCCAGCTTGACTTCACCGAGGGACGGCTCTCCCTCAAGCTCGACCCCAGCGCAGGCGTCCTGGGCAACCTCATCGACCTCAACAACCAGGTTCTCGAGCGTTTCAGCGACAGCGAGCGAAGCCGCATCGGAGTGCACACCTGCCCGGGTGGCGATCAGGATTCGACGCATAGCCTGGACATCGACTACGCCGGGCTGCTGCCCAGGCTGTTCCAGCTCAAGGCGGGCAACTTCTACATCCAGCTGGCTAGCGAGGCCGAGCCGGAAAAGGTCCTGGCCGTCGTCGCGGAGTATCTTCCGCCCGGCGCCCGGGTCTTCATCGGCGTCACCGACCCGATCGACCCACGGGTAGAGACCCCGGAGCTGGTCCGCGACCGGGTCCTGGCGGCGGTCCGGCAGCTACCACCAGACCGGATCGGTACCTGCGACGACTGCGGCTTCGCGCCGTTCGCCGACGACACCTCCACCTCTCGCGATATCGCGTTCGCCAAGATCGCAGCGCGGGTCGAGGGGACGGCTATGGCGGCGCAGCAGCTGGGCCTGTGAGCGTTCGTTACCAGTCTTTCTTTGCGTGCGCGGCGGTAGTACGGGTAAGGCCTTCCAGGTCAGCCTCAAGATCGGGCAGGGCCAGCAGGGTCGGCAGATCGGTCAGGCTTCTGGGGCGCAAGGTGATCGCGCCAAGCGCGGACTTCACCTGACCCCCGCCGCCTACCAGCAGGTGCCGCCGGGTCCAGGGTTCGGGCTCATCGGTGTCGGCTACCGCCACCGCATGCAGGAACCATCTGCCATCCGGGACTCTCGGTAGCCAGTACGGGTGCGTTCGCTGTGACGTCACATCGAGCAAGGTGGCCGCTTGCGGTCGGCGCTGCAAGATCCGTGTATCGAAGATCCCGACGTACACGCGGGCCACGGCGTACCCTTCCGGAAGCCGGATCGTACCCATCGCCGCGCCTTCTGGCACCGGCGAATCGGGCAGCATGGCCCACACGCTGACCCGGTCGTGGTGCGACGCATGGCGGAACCGGCTCGGGGAGATGCCCACGCTGTCGGTGAAATGGCTCGTGAATGAGCCGAGGCTGCTGTAGCCGACCGCGGACGAGACTCCGGCCACGCTCATCGCACTCATGAGAAGCATGCGCTTGGCCCGGTAGATACGGACCGCGGCCAGGAACCGACCGGGCGATACACCGGTCTGCTCCTTGAAGACGCGGGAGAAGTGGAAGCGGCTGAGCATGGCGCTGTGAGCCATGTCAGCGAGCGACAGCGGATCACCGTACCGCTCCCAGATGCAGCTGACCGCCTCGTCTACGGCGCTCTTCATGCGGTCCCTCCGCACTGACTTCGCCAGCGAAAAAACCGTTGCATAACAGTGTTGTGTTATGAACAGTAACGGCGCCATGCGATCCTGTCAAGCGTGAGCCCGCGCCGCCAAAACCCGGACAACCGCACCACATTGATCGATGCCGCCGCGAGGCTGGTCGCGGAGGGAGGTCCGCGCAGCTTGTCCGCTCGCCTGCTGGCCAGGGAGGCAGGCACATCGACCATGGCCGTGTACACGTACTTCGGCAGCATGAGCGCGATCGTGCGAGAGATCGTGCACGACGGATTCGCGCGTCTCAAGCGCCTGTTCGATCTCGTGGAAGCCACCGACGATCCGGTCGCCGACCTGGCTCTGCTGGGGCGGGTCTACCGCCACAACGCCATTACCAACCGGCACGTGTTCGAGGTGATGTTCGGCGGTTCGTCTCTCGCGGGCTTCGCGCTCACCGAGGAAGACCGCCAGCATGGCCGGTATACGCTGACCACCGTCGTTGACTACGCGTACCGATGCACAGCCGCCGGGCGCTTCCAGCCGGAGGATCCGGTGCTCACCGCCCATCACATGTGGCTCGGCGTACACGGGACGGTGCTGCTCGATGTCGGGGGCTACCTGGTCCCACCGTACGATGCGAGCCGGTGCTTCGAATCGCAGCTCGTCAGCCTGATGATCGGAGCCGGGGATGATCCGGTGAGCGCCGCTCGGTCGGTAACGGTGTCTGGCGAGCGCTTCGAGGCCGGTTTCGGGCGGGCAACCTAAGAGGTGGTTCCTCACTTAGGCGCAGGTCATGATGCCGAGGAGACTCCCCGTCATCATCCAGCGAGAGGCAGCGCCGTGAGTGTTCCGACCGATGTGTATGCCGACCTGAAGACAGAGGGCGAAATCCTGGACCAGTTGGTGGCGGGCCTTGATGCCGAGCAGTGGGACCTGCCGACTCCCGCGCCCGGATGGACGATCAAGCACCAGGTTGCTCACCTGTCCTCGACGGCCCGTATCGCTGGAATCTCGGCGTCGGATCCCGAGCTGTTCGCCAAGGTGACGGTCGGGGCCGACCAGGACTTCGACGCGGCGGTCACGGCCCTGCTGACGCCGTACCTCGATGCCTCGCCGGCAGACCTGCTGGCCCGCTGGCGCACCGAGCGCGGCGATGCCGTCAAGGCGCTCTCCGCCCTGCCACCCGCCCAGATGGTGCCCTGGGTGGCGCGGCAGATCCCGGCTAGCGCACTCGCCGCTGCGGGCCTCATGGAGCTGTTCGCGCACGGTCAGGACATCGCCGACACCATCGGAGCGCCCCGTGAGTACACCGACAGGATCGGGCACCTGGCCTGGTTCGGCACGCGCAATCGTGATTTCGCCTACCTGGTGCGCGGCCTCACGCCTCCCGACGTCGAGTTCCGGTATGAGCTCACGGCACCTTCCGGGATCCAGTGGGAGTTCGGCCCAGCCGGCGCCGAGAATCAGATAACGGGTCCGGCGGTGGACTTCTGCATGCTCGTCACGCGGCGACGGCACCGCGCCGATCTGGCCATCCAGGCCACCGGTCCGGAAGCTGACAAATGGCTGGATATCGCGCAGGCGTACCGCGGCTCACCTGGACCTGGCCGGGAGCCCGGACAGTTCGCCAAGCAATAACGCGCGTCGCAAGCACAGCGGCGGGGAGGTCCAGCCGGACCTCCCCGCCCTTAGTGCTGAACGAAGGATTACGGCTGCCCGGCTGGGTCCGGGGCCTGCTCGCGCAGCCACGAGCCGGCCGTGCGGGCCACCGCCATGCTCGCCCAGGACGTGAGGCTGATCACCGCCTCGTCCCCGGACTTCGCCGTTGACCGGAAGCCGTCGACGTCGGCCTTGCCCACCTGGTACGGGGCGAACGCCGTGAGGATGGCCAGCCGGCCAGCAGGCCGGTCTGTCTCGTCCAGCCCGGCCACTGCCTCATCGGCCCAGGCCCGGCTCGGACCCAGCGGCAGCCCATCCCAGGTCCGCAGTCGGTCGGCCACCAGTTCGCGGACGGGCATCGTGACGACCTGAGCCGCCGCATCCTCGACGGCCGCGGCCGCGCCAGCCAGTGCCGCCGCGATGCGGGAATCGGTGGCTGCCCAGGAGAACTCTTCGGGCAGCTGCGCGTCGGGCAGAGCCTCCAGTGAGGCACCGGGGATCGGACTGCCCGAGGTCATCGCCGAAGCGAGCATGCCCATGACCCAGCCGCCAATCGCCTTCGGTGTCATGGGCGGCAGTGGCGACGGGGGGAGGAAGATGGTGACCATCCGGTTCAGGTACTGGAATGTCACCGCCACCCCAGCGAGTTCAGCGAAATTGCCCGGGGGCGGGGACTGAAGGGACCCGCGCAGGCCGCTCGACCTGGCCCACCTGGCGATGTCCTTCAGCAGCGGGCTCGCCAGGTCCCCGGAGGCAATCCCGGCCGCGTCGAGCCCCGGGACCAGCTCCTGGGCCGCGGCAGTATGGATCGCGACGCAGTACGGGCAGGTGTTCGCCACCGATACCTCGGCGGCCACCACCTCCTTCTCGGGCCGGTCCGCCTGACCGGTGACCAGGAGAGTTTCCCTGAGCATGGCCCACGCCGCGGCCAGCACCGGCGGGTTCGGTGAATGAAGGGCCAGCGGCGGCGCAACCATGCCGAAGTCTCGCTCGGCCTGAGCGTAGACACTGGCGACGAGGCCGTCAGCGGTATCGGGCAGGACCGGGGATACGTACCGGATCTGGGCTAGTGACCGGCGCAGCCCGTTCGCCATGATCGCGCTTTTCATCGCGCGACCAGAGCGGGCAGCAGGGGCATGACCGCACGTGCGGCGCTCGTCGCGCCGTCCGGCGCGGGAGCACCGTATTTGACCGGTATGCCCCGTTCCTGCGCGGCCCGGACGATTCCCGGGACGGCGCGCTCCGCCAGTGCCGCGATGGTCAGCGCTGGGTTGACGGTGAGCGCACCGGGTACCGCGGAGCCGTCGGTGACGAAGATGCCCGGATGGCCGCGCAGCTCGTGCCGGTGATCCAGCGCGGAGGTGGCCGGGTCGTCGCCGATGCGGCATGAGGACAGCGGGTGCACCGTGTAGGCACCTACCAGGTCGTTCGTCCACGGCCGCACCCGGGCCAGGCCGTCCCGTTCCAAGATGTCCTTGATCTCCGCGTCGGCCAGTTCCCAGCCGTGCAGCGTCTCCTTGGTGGGCTCGTACGCGAGAGCGCCGCGGCCCAGCATCTGCTGCGAGATACGGACGGAATTGCCAGTGGGCGGCGGCGGCCCGAACACGCCTTCATTGTTGTCCTCCGACAGGATGAAGATCGTCAGCCACGACTGCCAGTGCCGCAGCATCTCCTTCTTCTCCGGCCCGAACCAGCCCGGGCCCTCGACGCCCGGCGCCTGCGCCAAGATGGTGCCCAGACCCGGCGGGAAGTACAGCTGCTCGAGGGCGAACCGGGAGAACTCGGGCAGCGAGCCATCGAGGTGATCCCAGGACACCACGGTCGGGCCACGGCCGATCTGGTTCGCCGCGTAGGCCCTGCCGTCGGGACGGGACAGGCCCAGCACCTCGCGGGCCTTCTCCTCGTCGATGATGGCCGTATTGAGCCGCTCGCCGTTACCGGAGAAGTACCGGCCGACGCCGTGCGGCATCTTGCCGAGGTCGGCCTCCGAGCGTTGCAGGATCACCGGCGTGGCCGCCGTGCCAGCCGCCACGATCACGATCTTGGCGTCGATTGCGCCGCCGCCGGTGGTTTCCCGGTAGTCCTCGTCATCGATGACGTTGTAGTGCACCCGGTACAGACCATCGGCTTTGGATATCTTCTGCACCTCGTGCAACGGCCTGATCTCCGCGCCGTGCGAGACCGCCGCGGGCAGGTAGTTCAGCAGCAACGACCGTTTCGCGTCGAAGCGGCAGCCGGCCATCATCCAGTTGCAGTTGGTGCACTTCGAGACGTCGATCGCGACGTTGGGCAGGTTGGCGGTCCGCCCGGCATGGTTGCAGGCGGCGGCCCACAGGCCACCGGGGTAAGGGACCTGCTCCCAGGTCTGATGACTGATCGGCAGAGCCTCGGTCACCCGGTCGTACCAGGGGTCCAGGGTGTCACGGTTGATGACCGACGGCCACATCCGCCTGCCTATGCTGCCCTGGCGCTCGAACACGAACCCCGGCGCTCGCGGCATCGTGGCGAAGTACACCACGCTGCCACCGCCGACGCAGTTGCCGCCGAGCACGCTCATGCCGTCGCCTGCGACGAAGTCGAAGATCCGCGTGCTGGACGTGCCAAGCTCGAAGCCGTGGTCAAACTCGTCACTCGGAACCCACGGCCCGCGCTCCAGAACCACCACCTTGGCCCCGCCCGCCGCTAGGTGATAAGCCGTGATCGCGCCGCCGAAGCCGCTGCCGATCACCACGATGTCGGTTTGCTCAGCGCTGGTGTGGGTTGGCCTGGCGTTCGTCATGCCGGGTCTCCGTTCGGTGTCGTGGCCGGGTGCGCGCGGGCGAGCTGACGGCCGTAGCTGAAATCGGGAAACCGCCATAGGCCGTCGGGATCGGGTTTCGCGAATCCCATCGTCGTCAGGCCGGGGTGGCCGTTTTCCATTGCGCGCACGGTGTTCATATGGGCCGCCGTGTCGAAAGCCATGAAGCAGAACAGCGCGGTGAGGACCCAGAATTCTTTCTCTGGGTGATCGGGCGCGGTCAGGATCCGCATCAGTGCCGAGCGATGCTCGTAATCCAGCGCGACGAACGGCGGTACGGCGGCATCGAGCGTTATGTCGTGCTCGGCCGCGTAATCGCTCGCGTGGTCGTTCAGGGTGCTGACGATGTCGTCCAGACCGGAGGCAACACCGGTCGCGGGCATCTCAAGAAGTTCGATGGCGCCGGCCATGACCGCTCCCGGGCCCGGTGCGGCGCCGGCGATCGCGACATCGTCAGGCGAGCGCTTCTCCCCCGGGACAAACGTGTCAGCGAATGCCTCCAGGGTCAGTGTCCTGCTGGCTGTTTCTGCCGAGGTATCCAACTTTCCTCCCGTCGGCCGGGACCACCTGTCCTTAAGAATTGTGCTGCGCCCGGCGCGGGATAACTTCTCTTGTTCTGTCTTATCCCGGACCCTGTGGACGAAAAGCAAGCAGCGAGAAGAACGCCGGATAGGCGGCGAGGTTCGCCATCGGACGGGGCTTTTCGGCATCGGTGAATTCGCCCGGTGATGCGAGAGCAGGAGAAGGAAGCGGTCAGCCGGGATCAGGCGTCGAAGTGCGCGCGTATCCGCTGCCGCCACAGCTCATAGGCGGGCTCAGGTCCTGCATCGGCCGCCGTCGGGGCGGTGCCGTCGGCGAGCGAGACGGCCTTGTCCACGGAGATACCCGCCAGTGCTGAGCAGGCGGCCTGCGTGTGGTCCGGCACCAGACCGGAGTAAGCGCGTGCCTTCGCGGCGAACACCGAGCCGAGAGCGAGCTGCGACCAGTCATCGCCTGCCGCCCGCCGCAGCGTGGCCAGGCCTTCCTCGTCACATCCGCCGGCGAACGTCGCGGCCAGTCCGATGCCGCTCCACAGGTCCGGCTGCCGTCCACTGGCGAAGCGTCCCGCCGCCGCCGCGACATCCGGTGCGACAGCACCGCAGATGAACCACAAAGCGCGCCCGATACCCTGATCAACCGCGCGCAGAAAGTAGGCTGGCGCACCCTCCCAGGGGTAAGGCGCGGGAACTTTCTGGGCGTCCACCCAGCGCCGGGTGTCGAAGTAGGCACGGTCGAAGCCAAAGCCATCGACCGCGAGCCAGCTCATCGTCGGGTAGTAGGGATCGGGGGTCAGGTCCGGGACGACCTTCTTCCACAACGGCCTGGGCAGCCTGGCCATCGCAAAACCCATCCCGATGTACGCGAGGAAGATATGTCGGCTTCCCGGGCCGGCCAGCAGGTCACGAGTGCGGTGCCCGCGTCCCATCGCGTCCAGGACGGTGAACGCCATCGTCACGCCTTCGTAGGCAAAGCCGCGCTGTTCGGCGTCCACCAGGTCCAGCCGCCGTTCCACCTCCCATTGGTCACGCGCGTCAATCCCCCACTCGAAGCCGCAGATCACGGCCTCCGGGATAGCCTCGAGCCGCTGGGTAGCGGCCGACGGGGTGGCCGGAAAGCCACGCTTGGCGAACGTAACTTCCCTGAGCTGGGGCGTGAGCACCCGTCTGCGTACCGATCCGAGGCTAGTAGGCATGTACTCTCCCGTCGTTGGCCCTCGATGGCGACGCGGCGGACCGCGTATTCATCATCGGGCGGCGACCGGGAAGCCGCACCACCTCACGGTTGCGGTGTTCTGCGGTCAGGTTCTACGGCCATCGTGGCCCGCTACGGCAGCCAGCCCGCCTCACGCGCGGCTCGGATGGCGTCCACCCGATTCCGCGCGTTCATCTTGGTCACGATGTTGGTGAGGTAGTTTCGCACCGTTCCCACCGAGAGGTGCAGGACGGTCGCGATCTCGGCCGGATCGGCGCCTTGTGCGGCGCCCCGGAGCACCTCAAGCTCCCGCGCGGACAGCGGATTCTCGCCGTCCTCCCAGGTGGATACCGCCAGATGGGGGTCGATGACCCGCCGGCCCGCGACGACATTGCGGATCGCCCAGGCGAGTTGCTCGGGCGGGGCATCCTTGAGCAAGAAGCCGGACACGTGGGCGGCCAGCGCGCGTCGCAGATTGCCCGCCCGGCCGAGGTTGGTCAAGATGAGGGTCGGGCAGGACGGAAGCACATCGTGCAGCCGAGTGGCGGCGGTCAGCCCATCGAGGCCAGGCAGATCGATGTCGATGATCGCGACATCGGGGTGATGAGCTAGCGTCTGCGAAACGATATAGTCGCCGCGCTCGATCGCGGCAACTACCTTCATATCGGGTTCCAGTTCGATAAGTGCCACGAGCGCACCGCGTACCATGGCGACATCTTCGGCGAGCAGTATCCTCAGCAAGCGCATGCAAGCCACCGAAACCGCGTCAACCTGCTGGTATTGTCACGCACTGGCAATCTCCTCTCGGCACATGTCCGCTTTCGCGCTACGCAGGTCGTGCGGGCCCGCCATGAGATGTCAGCACATGAGGCCAGACGGCGTTATGCGCCAGAGGTTTCGAGGCGAGGCAAGCGCATTAGCGGACACAAGTCCTATATCGGACACACGCCGCACTTGACCATAGGCGTCCCGCTACGATCAACACGACACGCCGGGCACCGGCAAAGATCCGCAAGGCGGCTTCTACCGGGAGTTCGGCGCCTCCGGAGATGGTCTCCGCCAGCGTCCGCGGGCCCGCCTCGACGTCCCGCTGCGCACCGTCAGGCAAGGCCACCTTTGACGAGAAACCTCGTTGCATAACAGCGAAATTCGAAAAGTCACACCCGGCTTTATGGGGACATTATTAGTCTATGAAAAATAAAGTGGCCGTCGGCTCCCAGGAGCCCGGACCTGGGTCGCTACGAGCACCGACGCAGAGAACTTGGAGGTAGCGGTATGCCTCGCCGCCAGCACCGGCCTGGCTGGCTGTGGAGCAGGCTCACGTCAGGGTCAAAAGGTCAAATCGCCGGCGAAGTCGCGGCCGGCGCGGATCCTGGTACACCCGTATCGTCGGCCGGCCGGCCGCCGGGCGGTATATGGAGACCACGTGCGAGCTCGCATCTAGTCCTGTCCGGCCTGTTCGCGACGCAGCTCGCAGGCATCTTCGCGGTACGGATCCCGCGACACGGATTCGGCATCGGACTGGCCCTGGTGACCGCGGGTCTGCTGTTCGGCTTGCAGCTGTGGGTTGGCTGGCGGGGCGCCGCACGCTGGCCACGACGGCGGCGGCTGGGGACGCTCGTGGCCATGGGAGCCCTCACCTACCTGCCGCTGGCGGCGCTAGGCGTGGTGTGGCCGGGTATGGCAGGGTTCTTCGCCGGCTCGATCCTGATCCTGCGGCCAGCCAGGACTTCCTGGGTTCCGTTCGCGTTGGTCGTGGCTAGCATGCTGGTGGCACCGCTCGAGCTAGGGATGGACGCCCGCGTCGCCACCTACCTGATGACCGCCAGCCTGAGCAGCGGGCTGGTGGTCTTCGCCGTCTACCAGCTACGTCTGGTCGCCAAGCGCGCGCAGGGGGAAACCGCGCAGCTCGCGCAGCTCACCTCGGTGCGGGAACGCGAGCGCTTCTCCATGGACCTGCACGACATCCTCGGGTACAGCCTGTCAGCCATCACGCTGAAGGCCGAGCTCACCAAGAAGCTGGTCCTCAGCGATCCCGCTCTAGCTCAGGACGAGCTGGCCGAGGTCGTCGAACTCGCACGGCAGGCGGCGGTGGACGTGCGACTGATGGCTAGCGGCTACAGCAGCATCTCGCTGGCGCGGGAGGCCGGATCGGTCGCCTCCTTGCTTTCCGCGGCGTGCATCACACCCCAGGTCGCGATCGACTGTGGCGTGCTTGACGATGAGGTCGACGCCGTGCTGGCGATAGTGCTCCGCGAGGCGGTCACCAACGTCTTGCGGCACAGCGCGGCACGGAACTGCGCCATCGTGGCGAACCAGGAAGACAAGATGATCACGCTGAAGGTGATCAACGACGGCGTATCGCAGCCGGTGAAGCCCGGTACGGGTGGTCACGGCCTGCATAACCTGGCCCGCCGGCTGGAGGTCATCGGTGGCGAGCTGAACACCGGGACCAGCCACGATGATCAGTTCAGCCTGTTGGCCAAGGTGCCCGCGCAGGGTAGACCGGTTCCCGCCGTCGGCCCCGATAAGTCGCGCCCGCGCGGACCACATCCGCCATGACCTAGGCGGATCTCAGTAGCTGTGCGGCGGCAGATCCAGGCTGAGCTGGCCTGACATCGGCTGACTCAGGCTCAAGATCGGGCAGGGCGAGGAGAATCGGCAGGTCCGTCGGTCGTCTGGTGCGCAGTTCGATCCCGGCGGGCAGGACCATGTCGCCGGCGATCGTCAGCGGACCGGCCCCGCCGACGAGCATCGTCCTGCGGGTCCACGGCTCGGGGTCCGGGCCGTCCGCTACTGCCACCGCACGGAGGAACCATGTCCCGTGGGGCACATCCGTCAGCTCAAATGAGCAGGGCGAGGGCGTGGCCGGTGGCTCGATGATGACGGCCGCGGCAGGCCGTCGCTGCACGATGGGCGTATCGAAAGTACCCAGGAACACCCGCCCGACGGAATGACCCTGGGGAAATACGATGGTGCCGGTTACCGTCGCATCCGGAACCGACGATGGTCGCCGGGGGCGGGTCAGCCCGATTCCTCCGCGCTGCGATATGCGACGGAATCGACCCGGCGCGAGGCCGACGCTGTCGGTAAAGTGATTACTGAATGAGCCGAGGCTGTTGTATCCGACGGCGAACGCGATGTCGGTTACGTTCATACGTGTATTCAGGAGCATGCGCTTGGCTTGGTAGATGCGGATCGCGGAAAGATATCGGCCGGGGGTGACGCCGATAGCATCCTTGAAGGTACGGCAGAAGTGGAACCGGCTTACTATCGCACTGTTAGCGATATCGGCAAGAGACAACGGCTCGCTGTACTTCTCATATATGAACCTGATCGCGCGTTCGTGGGCGCTGTTCATTTACCTGCTCTCTCGGGTTGCACAGGTTATCTGTGGGTTCGGCTGCCGTGCGAGCGAGTTACCTGTAGAGTTTTTTGTACCAAACTATTGATTACGATGCATCATGCCCCTCGCATGCCGGTCGCGGCCGTCTTGCTCGCCGCTTGATTCTGCCTTGACCGTGCCTTTAGGGGCTCAGTAAAGCAATGAGTAATATGTTTGGGCCCCCCGCGATAGGGTAGGCGCGGGCAGAGATATGCCGGGTACCGCAGCGCGCCTCCTGGTTTCGGCCGCTGCGACCCGTCGCGTTACGCAGGCGGATTCCCGTGCTTGCGTGATGGCAGCTCTGGACGCTTGTGACTCAGCACCTCCAGCGCCCACGAGATCACGGCGCGCGTGTCCGCCGGATCGATCACGTCGTCGACGAGGCCGCGCTCAGCCGCGTAGAGAGGGTGCATGAGCTGCTCTTTGTACTCCGCCGCAAGCTGCTCCCTGAGCTGACCGGGGTCGTCGGCGGCGATGAGTTCCTTACGATGCAAGATGCCCACCGCTGCCTCGGCCCCCATGACCGCGATCTCATTCGTGGGCCACGCGAAGGACAGGTCCGCGCCGACGGACCGGGAATCCATCACGATGTAGGCCCCGCCGTAAGCCTTGCGCAGGATGACCTGGACCCGTGGAACGGTCGCGTCACAGTACGCGTAGAGCAGCCTGGCGCCGTGCCGGATGATGCCGTGGTGCTCCTGCCCCACGCCAGGGAGGAATCCCGGCACGTCGACCAGCGTGACGAGCGGGATGTTGAACGCGTCACAGAACTGCACGAACCTAGCGGCCTTCTGTGACGCGTCGATGTCAAGCACGCCCGCGCGGACCAGCGGCTGGCTCGCCACGATGCCCGCGGTCCGGCCGCCGAAGCGGCCGAGCGCGCACACGATGCTGCGCGCCCATTCGGCGTGCAGTTCCAGGACCTCATGGTGGTCGGTGATCTCAGTGATCACGGCCCGCATGTCGTAGGGCTTTCGCGGCGACGCGGGGACGATGTCAAGCAAGCGCGGGCACTTGCGATCGGGGGCATCATCGGCCGCGACCGCGGCCGGAACGTCGTGGCTGCTGGCGGGCAGCAGTGAGACGAGATACCGGACGCCTTGCAGGCACGACGCCTCGTCATCATAGGTGAACGTGGCCACACCCGACTGCTTCGCGTGCACCCTGGCCCCGCCCAGATCCTCGTGCGTAATCGACTCGCCGGTCACGGCCTTGACCACATCGGGACCGGTGATGAACATGTACGAGGTACCGCGGACCATAAAGGTGAAGTCGGTCAAGGCCGGCGAATAGGCAGCACCGCCGGCGCACGGACCCAGGATGACGCTGATCTGCGGTATTACCCCGGATGCGCGCACGTTGCGGCGGAAGATGCCGCCATACCCGGCGAGCGCCGTGACCCCTTCCTGGATCCGCGCACCACCGCTGTCATTGAGCGCGATCAGCGGCGCGCCAGCCGCGAGCGCAAGGTCCATGACCTTGTGGATCTTCTCGGCATGGGCCTTACCCAGGGAGCCGCCGAGGATACCGAAATCCTGAGCGTAGACGAATACCCGGCGTCCGCACACGGTGCCGCTCCCCGTCACGACCCCGTCCGTTCGCGCCGTGCCTTCGCCGCGCCGGAACAGATCAAGCTCGACGAAGGAACCCTCGTCGAGCAGCCTCTCCAGCCGTTCCCTCGCAGTCGCCTTCCCCTTGGCGTGTTGTCGCGCGGTCGCGAGTTCGTCGCCGCGCATCACCGCCTCGCGCTCCTGCTTGATGCCGCGCAGAAGCTCGTCCGCGACGTCCTCGGCGGGTCGCGGAGTCACCTCGGCGGTCACGCGCGGCACACTCGAAGCGGGAGTCCGCCGCGGACCCGGAGCGACAACATGGCTTCGGGCTCCGGGCGGGCGTCGGCGGCGAGCTCGAACCGGAAGTCACGCGCCACCATGGCCGCGATCAGCGTCGCCTCCATCATGCCGAGATGGCTCCCGACGCAGACCCGCGGACCGGCACCGAAGGGGATGTAGGCATACCTGTGCGTGACCACCGCGGCCGAGGTCGCGAATCGCTCCGGCCGGAACTCGTTGGGATCAGACCAGAAACCCGGGTGCCGGTGCAAGGTATACGGGCTGATCATGAGGTCGGCGCCCGCCGGGACCCGGTAGCCGCCGACCACGTCGGCGGCGAGCGACTTGCGCGTCAGCCCCCAGACCGGCGGGTACAGCCGCATGGCCTCCTGGATCACCGTCGTTGTATACGGCAGGCGGGCCAGGTCTTCGTGGCCGGGCGTCCGGTCGCCGAGCACCTCGACCGCCTCGGCGTGCAGGGCCGCCGCTGCCTCCGGATGGCGGCTGGTCAGATACCAGGTCCACGACAGCGTGCTCGCCGTCGTCTCGTGCCCGGCCAGCAGGATCGTGATGAGCTCGTCCCGCATCACACGCCACCGCTTGCGCGCATCCCGCTCGCCGGAGTAGGCGTCGGCCAGCATCGTGAGCAGGTCGGTCCCGTCTCCTCCGCGGGCGTGCGCACGGCCCGACACCAGCACCTCGACCGCGTCCTCGAGCTGGGCCTTGGCTCGCCGGAACCGGTGATTGCGGGGCAGCGGCAGCCACAGCGGAACCGCTCCGAGCGACACCATCTCGAACATGGCCCGGTCCTGCGCGACCTCGAACGCCGGGCCCAGCATGCGCAGCGGTGACAGATCGGTGTCGAGCAGTGACTTGCCCAGGACACTCATCGTCAGCCGAGTCATCTCCTCGGACAGGTCGACGGTCTCGCCCACCCGCGCGCTGAGCCTGGCGGTCAGCGCATGGCCCGCGTCGGTGACCACGCTGGCGAACCCGGCGAGGCGCTCGCGACGGAACGCCGGCTGGATAATCCGGCGTTGGTGCTTCCACACCTCATCCTCGCTGGTGAGCAGGCCATCACCGAGGATCAGACGGCGGGCTTCGGCCAGGCCTATACCCTTGTGATAGTTGGCCGCGTTGTCCGCCAGGACGTGCTTGGCGTGATCGGGGTGGTTGAAGAAGTAGAGCGTCTTCGGGCCCATGGCGAACTTGACCACATCGCCGAACTCGCTGGCCGCGTCGGTGAGCATGGCCAGCCGGTCAAACCAGAGCTTGCGCAACAAGCCCGGCACCGCGAGCGGCGACGGCCCGGGGTAGTCGCGTCGGCCGGGGTCTGACGACTTCGTCGACGCAGGCTCGGTGACCGTCACGCGGACTCCTCGATGGTCTGGGACTTACTGAGCCGCGGCTGATGGAAGTCACCGCGGAAGAAGACCAGTGCGTCATCCGCCGACCCGAAACCACTGGCCTGTACGGAGCCGATGAAGATCTCGTGGTCTCCGCCGTCATAGGAGTTCACCAGGGTGCAGTCGAGCCAGGCCACTGCTCCGTGCAGGATCGGCGCTCCGGTGCTCGGCCCGGGCGACCACTCAATCGCGGCGAACTCGTCGGCACCCCGCGGTCTGGAGTGATCGGCGAAGTACCGGGCCACGTGCTCCTGGCCCGCGGAGAGCATCGAAACGCTGAAGCTGCCGGCGGCGAGCACGGTCTGGTAGACGGCGGCACTACGGTCCACGCACACCAAGATGAGCGGCGGGTCGAGTGATACCGAAGTGAACGCGTTCGCGGTCATGCCGCACGGGGTCCCCCGGCCGGCGGCGACGACCGTCACGCCGGTCGGGAACCGTCCCAGGACCGATCGCAGCGCGGTCCTGGCCGAGGCTGGTCTGCTCATGGTCGGCACGCTCACGCCCTGCCCCCGGTACCGGCGGTGGACGCGCGTCGCGGCGCCCTGATCGCGTAGCCCTCCAGTGCGCGCCGCAGCTGCTCAGGCACCCGGGCCGGGCCGTTGGCTCCGTTGGCATCGCGCATGCACGCGACCCGCTGCCGGCCTCTGGCGACGAGTTCCTCCCGGCCGTCGCGGATGCGTACGTAGTCGAAGGCGAAAACGATCTGAGTCTGGGTCAGTTCCTCCAGGCGCATCCTGATCGCCACCTCGTCGAAGGCCGTGGCCTCGGCCAGGTACTCGCACTCCGCGCTGATGGTGAAGAGCTTCAGGCCATCGCGGAGCTCGTCGAGCACGCTAGGCGCGTGCTCGAGCAGGAACATCTCGCGACATCGTCCCTGCCAGCGCACGTAGTTGACGTAATACACATTGCCGACGAGGTTCGTCTCTTCGAAGCTAACCACGTGCCGGTGCTCGTAATACTGTTCCATTTCCGTCCTCTTCTGTCAGAATCGTGAAGACCACGGGGTCCGGCTGATCCAGCACAGACGTGACGAATGTGGCGATCTTTGCTGCCCCGGATTCGAGCAGCACCCAGCCGGGTTGGCCGCCAGCAGCGAGCGTGATAGGTCCGCTGAGCGGCCGGCCCGCCTTGCGGAGGCATTCCACGGCGCTCCACACCCTGGTCGCGGCGGCGGCCGGCGTCTCCCCCCGCTCGCGGCGGACCAGCTCGGCCAGCGCGAACTGCTCGGCGGTCAGCAGCGCCTGCCAGTCCTGCGCCGTCCGTTCCTCGATTCGCTCGACGTCACAGCCCACGCGCTCGCTGCCCGCCACGGCCAGCGTCACGCCGGCCCCATGCGAGGCCGAGATGGCGATGCCTTCGTCAGCGATCTGGGGCTTCCCGTCACCGCGGTAGGTGACCACCGTCGGCCGGTCCAGCATCCGGCCCACGGCGACCTTCGTCTGCCTGCGCCTGGCGTCACGGCCGTCCGCGCCCGCCGGGGGGTCCGGTTCTACGACGCACCGCACTGCGCTCGCAGTGAGCTCCGCCGCCTGCCGTTCCAGGAACGGCCCGAGTAGCGCGGGAATCCACGGCCCGCGGCCATCGGTCTTGCGCACGGCCTGCAGGCGCAGCCCCTCCCAGCGCTCCAGGATCCGCCCGTCTTCGGCGCAGACGTCCAGGTCGTAGGTGTACGTGTCACCGTCCCTGTTCCGTTCCGCCGCGTGCAAGATGACCTGCCCGGTGAGCTCCTCCGGGTGCGCCGGGTAGATCCGCTCGACGCCCGCCGGAAGCAGTGTCGCGTTTGGAACGCAGCATTGGATGCCGTGCATGAACGCGTCGCGAGCACCCGGATCGCCGAGGATCATGGCCCGGGAGAAGTAGGAACCGAACCACTCGTCACCGGATCCGGCCGAGATATCGACGACGCACGACGTGGCGGCCAGCCGCCGGTAACCGAGGACACGCTGGAAGCGCTTGCCCTGGAAGAAGACGCCGCCGTACAGGTCGGCCGCCGCGTCGAGCGGAACCCGTGAGGTACCCGCCGTCGGCACCGGCCGATGAGCGTCGAAGGGACGGGTGCCGGTGTGCCGGAGCGTGGCACGGAAATGATCGGACTGGAAACCGGTATCGCTGCTGCGGATGGCCACGTCGACTCCGTCGCCGCGGTTGAGCGCCGCTATCCGGATCGTCACCGTGCCGTCCGGCGGTACCACGATCGGGCGCAGGAACTCCACGTTCTCCAGCACGACCGGACCGGCAGGGCCGGCCAGCACCGCCGCTGCCTGGGCCATGGCCTCCATACCGAGCACCGCGGGAAACAGCAGGTCGCCGTCGAGCAGGTGATCGACGAGGTACGGGTCGCGGTCCGCGGACAGCTCAGCGTCCGCGATCAGCTCGATGCTGGGGTAGTGGACCCGCGGCCGGTCGATGAACCGGGTGAGCGGCAGCTCGCTCGGTTCGAGCGTGATGGTCGGCAGGTCGCCCGAACGGCTCATCACCACCAGGCTGGACGGCGCCGCCGGGGTGGCGAGCACCCTGCGCAGCATCTCGATGCCGACATCGAGGGAGATGGGGCTGATGCCCTCCCGGATCAGCGACTCCAAAACGCCGAGTTTCTCGCCCATCCCGGCGCCGGACCACACTGACCACTCCAGTGCCACGTACCGGCACTGCGGGCTGCCCTGCTCAATCGACTGGGCCTGCAGCTGCTTGGTCATATCGGTAAGCCAGTCGTTGGCGGTGGCATAGTCCGCCTGGCCGCGCAGCCCGGCTCGCCCGATGATGCTGCCGAACGTGATCACCAGCTTGAGCGAGGCCGGGTCCACCGCGGCCAGCAGTGCCTCCAGCCCGCCGATCTTGGGTGCCAGCGTCGCGTGGAAGGAGGTCTCGTCCAGGAGGGCGAGCGGGACTGGCGCGTTGCGCCCAGCACCGTGCAGGATCGCCGTGACGGGCCCCAGGTCGGCGCTGACCTGCGCCACTGCCGCCGCGACCTCACCAGCATCGGTTACGTCGGCTCTGACGTAGGCATACCTCGCGCCGGCCGCGTCCATCCGGCCCAGGTTGGCGGCGAGTTCCGCGTCCGCCGCCGGATCGGATCGCCCGAGCAGGGCGATAGCCGCGCCGGTATCGCGAGCCAGCGTCAGCGCGCATTCGGCGGTAATGCCCTTCCCCCCGCCGCTGACCAGCAGCACGTCACCGGGCCCGAGCGGGAGTTCGGCGGTGTGGTCGGCCAGGTCCGTGACGGGCCTCAGCAGGGGCACCCGGCGGCTGCCCGCCGCGTCATAATGCACCTCGCTGAAGCTCTCGGTCGCGGCGACGTCGGCCACGATCGCGTCCGCGAGTTCCGCGGCCCGCGTCGCGGGAATCGGAGCGGCCAGCGGGAGGGTGATGACGGTCACTGGCACGGCGGGCGCTTCCAGGTGCAGCGTCTTGGCCAGTCCGGCCGCACCGCGCCGGTCCTGAACGGCCACGAAACGGCACGGTCCGGTGTGCGACAGCGCGGCCCGGGCCGCGGCGAGCATGAGGCCGGCGTGTTCGGCACCGCACTCCCGCGGCAGCAGGAGCGCGACGCCGTCGCCGAGTTTGGCCGCACCAAGCGCGTGGCTCAGTGCCCTGCTCAGCGGGTGGCGGGGCGGGGAGAAAATCTCCCAGGTCCCGTCGGCCTGGGCGGCCACGCGGGCCGGCCGGTCGTGCTCGATGAGCTCCACCGAGAACGACCGGACCCAGGGCCCGATGCCTTCGGGCGGCAGGTCCGCATCGGCGTCACCTGGCAGTGCGGTGTCCGCGAGCTCGTCCAGAGCCTGCGCCAGGTCGACCAGCGTCGCGGTGGCGAAGGCGGACGTCACCATCGGCGCGGATACGCCGAGCTCGCGCGCCGCCTGGTTCATGATCTGCCCCACGGTTATCGAGGACATGTGCAGCTCATCTAGCGGATGGCTGTCGGGCTGCACCGAATCGATCGGCAGTTCAGCCCGCTCGGCGGCCAGGCGGCGCAGGATCTGCAGGCTGTCGCGTGGTTGTTCGCCGTCATTCTCGCCGAACGGGCCGTGGTTCGGAGTTCCGGAATCTGCGTGCGGTTCCGTGGGCAGCGCCCCGACCACCGAGCCTGCGACTACCGAGCCCGCGGTCACCGAGCCGACGGTCACCGAGGCCGCGGTCGCCGAGTCCACGGGCGCGGATTCGCATGGGCTGGCGAAGAACCGGAACTGCTTGTCCAGTGGCAGCGGCCTGGTAAAGCGGTCGGCGAACAGGACATCGGTCCTGACCGGGGCGCCGAGCACGTAAGCAGCCGCCGCTGCGGACAGCACACCGGCCAGCGACGCGCCGTCGGTATCCAGCGGGATCACCGGAACGTCCGGCGCGATCCCAGCGGCCAGGCCGGAGAGCACCCGGCCGGGCCCGACCTCGATAAGCAGGTCCGCGGTCGCGGCCATCTGGCCGGCCGCCGCGCTGAAGCGGACCGGTTCGCGCACCTGCCGCACCAGCAGTTCCGCCAAGTCCGCGTCGATGGCCAGCGCGCCACCGGTAACGGTGGACAGGACTTGCCGGGTCATCGGCTTGAACTCGCGGCCGGTCAGGTAGCGCGCAAGCCCCTCCGCGGCGGGCGCCACCATCGGTGAGTGGAAGGCATGCGAGACCGGGATCCGGCTCGTGACCAGGTCGGCCGCCGCGGCCACGCGGCACACCCGCTCGACCGCCTCGGCCGGTCCGGAGATGACGGTCTGAGCGGGACCGTTGTAGCCGGCGATGACGACCTCCGCGCCATCTTTAGCGCCCGAACCGCCCTTACCGCCCGCACCGCCTTTACCGCCTGTGCCGTTAGCGCCGGGCAGCAGCGGCTCGACCTGGTCCGGGCTGGCCGCGATGCTGGCCATGGCGCCGCCGCCTTCGCTGGCCTGCGCCATGACCCGGCCCCGTTCGGTGGCCAGGGCCATCAGCTCCGCTTCGTCCATCGCGCCCGCCCAGTGCAGCGCGGTCAGCTCCCCGAGGCTGTGCCCGACGGCGGCCTCGGCCTCGATGCCGAGCAGGGCGAGCACCCGCAGGCCCTCGATGGAGGAGCTCACGATGCGGGGCTGCGCGACCGCGGTGGCGACCAGGTCGCCGTCCTCGGGAACGCTGAACGTCTGGCCGAGGTCACGGACCACCGCGAACCGCCGCCGCAGCGCGCCCTCGGTTCCCTTACCGGAGCCCTGGCCGGGGAAGAGGTACCGGATCCGGGGGGCGTCGACCGCACGGCTGAGGAACAGCCCGCCCGCAACGTCGATCGCTTCGCTGGCGCCGCTATCGAGCAGTTGGACCAGCATGGCGAGGCGGTCCGCGGCCTGGTCCGGTGTCGCGGCGACGACGGCCGCGCGCACGGGGCCGCCGCCGAGTTCCCGAGCGAGCGTCGCGGCCAGATCACCTAGCTCGGCGAAGGCCAGACGGCTGCACAGGGACGCCAGGCTGGCCACGCGACCGCTCAGGTCGGCGGTACTCGCGGCGTCCAGCAGCAGCAGCTCGCTGTCCTGGCGGGAGGCGACCAGCCGGATCGTGCGTGAGTCGAGGTTGGTACGACGCATCGCCTGTGCGTCGCTGTGCGCGGCGAGGACCACATGCGCGTTGATCCCGCCGAAGCCCATGGATGATATGCCCGCGCGGATGGGCTGCTCCTGCGGCCACAACTCTGCGGTCAGCGGCACCCGCAGGGCTGGCGAGTCCCCGGTCAGGATTGGATGAGGATCGGCATGACCGGTAGCCGGCGGGATGATCTGGTGATGCACGGCCATGGTGGCCTTGATCAGCCCGGCGACGCCCGCGGCCGCCTTGGTGTGCCCGATGTTGCCCTTGATGGTGCTGATGGCAGCGGTCGGCGCGGCGGGACTGGCGGCGCGGCGGGCCTCGCTGAACGCCTGCAGCTCGGTGGCGTCACCGACGGCGGTCCCGGTGCCGTGCCCCTCCAGGTAGCCGACGGTGCCGATGTCGAATCCCGCCAGCCCGTAGGCTCGGTTGAGCGCCAGCTTGTGCCCGGCCGCCTCCGGCCGCGTGATGCCGCCCTTGCCGTCGGAGGAGTACCCCCACCCGGCGATCGTCGCGTAGATCCGCAGTCCGCGCGCTTCCGCGTCGCCCTGCCGCATCAGCACGAGCATGCCGCAGCCCTCCCCCGGCCAGAAGCCGTTGGAGTGCCGGTCGTAGACCCGCATCTCGCCGGTGGCGAGCGCGCCCGTCTTGGCGAACCCGATGATCTCAAACGGGTCGATGCTCAGGTCGACGCCGCCGGCCACCGCCGCGTCTGCTGCCTCGTCGTTGAGCGCGGCGCACGCGGTCACCACCGACAGCAGCGACGACGAGCAGGCACCGTCCACGGTAAACCCGCCGCCGCCGAGGTCGAAGTGATTGCAGATCCGGCCCGCGATCGTGTTAGACAGGCCGCCCGCCAGCGTATCCTCGTCGATCGGCGGGAACGCGCTCTTGTAGCGCTGCTCGAGGCCGGGCAGGAAGCCGGCCAGCTGGTCGTCATCCCAGCCGATCTCGGTGAGCGCCGAGCTCAGCGTGCGCCGGACGTAGGGCCAGCGCAGCCGCATCAGGTTGGCCCGGGTGAACTCCCCGGCCAGGCTGTTCCCGACGATCACGATCGTGCTGGCCCTGGGCAGCCCGTCGCCGTCGGCGAAGCCCGCGTCGTCCAGCGCCCGGGCCGCGGTGTCCAGCGCCAGCCAGTGCGTCATGTCGGTAGTGCGGAACGTGCTGCCGGCGACCTTGTACTTCACCCGGTCGAACTCGAAGCCCTCGATGACCGCGGCCTTGCGGGTGTAGAACCTGTCCGGCGCGGCCGGATCCGGTGACCAGTAGTCCTCGAGCCTGAGCCGCTCGTCCGGGATCTGGCGGAACGCCCGGCGCCCGGCGAGCACGTTCTCCCACAGGTCCCCGGGAGAACTGGCGTCGGGATACCGGCAGGCGATGCCGACGATGGCGATGGGCGTGTTCATGCGGTAACCGTTTCTCCCGCCGCTACCTTCCCGCCAGCGCCGTTGCTGGCGGGAACCTCCTTCACTGCGCCTGGGTCGACCATGGTCGCGCCCGTGGGTCCGGCGTCCGCGGACCGGCGCCTCTTGAGCCAGTACGCGCCCCACCAGCCCAGACCACGGAAGGCGCAGACGATCGAGGTCGCGAAGAACAGCGTGTAGACGATGTTGAACTGCATCAGCACCGCGTAGACGAAGGCCACGCTGCTGCCGAACATGAACTGAGCACGCGGCCGCGTCGGGGAGGTGCCGGGGTCGGTGATCATGTAGTTGGTGAACAGGATGAACGCGATACCGGTCATGACGCTGAGCGCGGTGTTCAGCTGGACGCCCCACAGCCAGTGCCGGACGAACGCCTGGATGAAGAAGCCGCCCATCCAGCCCACGATCAGCGCGACCCGCTTGGTCAGCATGGTGTTGAGCACGGTCCCGGAGACCAGGATGACGATCGGGATGAACAGGCGGAAGTAGGAGCTCGCCCACTCGGAGAACATGTACGGCGGCGAGATACTGAGCCAGCGGGCGAACAGCAGCAGGCAGACACTGATGCCGAAGTTGGACGGATTCATGAAGTGGCGCATCCTGCCGTTGATCGGCGCCCGCAGCACGTACTTCGCGCTGACCGCCAGGATCACGCCGAACATGATCGGCCAGAACTGGTTGTTGGCGTACAGCAGCATGTTGACGGCGAGCGCCGTGATGTGCGCGGGTAGCAGGAACTCGTACACGCCGCGTGGCCCCTTGCCGCGGTATTCCGGCCGGCGCTTGTAGGCCCAGGCGCTGATCGTCTCGAAGGTGATCTCCGTGGTGTATGCGGTGATGACCGCGAACAGGGCAAACAGCCAGGGCTGCTCGAAACCCAGCAGGGTGTAGCCGAAGACGTTGAACGCGCTGATCGAGATCGCGAAGTTGCGGAGCGCGAGATAGCGGGGGTCAGCCGGCTTTTTCGCCTTCGCGGGCGGCGGCGTGGCAAGCGCGCCGTCCTGGGCTTGGATCGTGGCGGTCATGAGCTAGCAACCTCCGCAGCAGTGCTGGTGAGCATCAGGTTGTGGGTTCCGGGGGTGAGCGCGATGGTCTGCTGGTGCTGCTGGCCGCTGTTGTCGACCCATTGCAGGTGCACCGTGACCGGACCGTCGTAGGAGCCGAGCCCGAAGGAGACCTCGAAGCTGCGCTTGCCCGCGCTGCCGCTGCCACCGTCGAGCTGAGAGATCTGGGTGTGTCCAGGGGTGTCGATCGTGACCGTCGTCCCATACGCGGGGGCGCCGAGGCCTTCAAGGCCCTGGCCCGGCGTACCGCCGTCCACAGCTGGCCGGTAAAGGTTCAGGCCGAGGTAGTGCCCGAGGTTCGGCGACTCGTTCGCGTAGAAGACGGGCGGTCCCCACTGACGAGCTAGCGCGAAGTCCAGCACGCCGTTGCCTTGAACATCGGCCGTCGCGACGCCCCTGGTCGGAGTCTGGTCGGCGGTAGTGCACATGCCGAGCTGCTTGCTGATGTTCACGTACTTGTCGTTGCCGCCGTCGGCGTAGAACGCGGGGCACTGGTGGCCCGCGATGTCGTCGCCCGGCTCGACCAGCGGCCAGTTCGCCGGATTGCTGAGCAGATCGTCGTTGGTCATGGCCATTTCCTGCAGCCAGTTCCAGCGGTCGATCGTCCCCTTGATGAAACCGTCCGTCTGGACGACATCAAGGTTCCCGTTGTTCAGGAAGTCGCCGAATTTGACATCCCAGGTCCAGCCGGTCCAGGCCATGCCCATCTGTTCGGCTTCCTGGTTAAAGGGCGCGACGCTCCGCGCCAGGTCCTGCTGCATCTGCTGGCCGCTGGTGGCCTGGTTCATGAAGACGAGGTTGCTTTCCTGCAGGCCCCAGGGGGTGGTGATGTCGCTGATCATCAGGTCGTACCGGCCGTTGTCGGCCAGGTCGCCGAAGTCGGCGCCCATGCCCTTGAACGATCCCCGGCCGAGCACGAACGACTTGGGCGTGAGCGCCCCGCGCTGTCCCCACGCGAGGCCAAACTTCAGATGCCCGGGGGTGGACTCGTTGTACAGCAGGTGGCCGGGCCCGAAGTCGTTCGCGATGTACAGGTCGGGCAGCCCGTCACCGGTCAGGTCCGCGGTGGCCGCGCCCAGCGTCCACCCGGTCGAGTCGGCATACGGGATCGCGTTGTCGACTATCTGGTAGCGCACGGTCGGATTCGGTCCCGAGGTGCCGCCGAGCCACTGGAACATGTAGTCACCGCCGCCGTTCTGCGCGTCGGACAGCGACGAGGGCATCTGCACGTTGTCGATGCCGTTGGGGTCGAGCACCGCGGAGTCCGGGAAGTAGTTCCCCAGGAACAGATCGGGATGACCGTTGCCCTCGAAGTCGGCGACGGCGACCGCGTTGGTGTTCCAGTCCGGCCCGTTGTACTGCCCGTTCACGTCCTCGGGCAGCAGCTCCACCGGCTTGTAGGCCTTGGCCGAAGGAGTGGTCGCGTTCGACCGCGCCAGGTAGATGATCGGAGTGCGGCCCCAGTAGTAGACGAGGAAGTCCATCCGGCCGTCGCCGTTGTAGTCGCCGGGCACGCAGCCCATCGGAGCCATGGTCGAGTTGTAGGGCAGTGGCGCCGGGTTGAGCACGAACGGCGTGAACCGGTCTGCGGCCGGCGCCGTCGGCGCGTACGTGATGATCACGTCGTTGGTCCGCGTGTCGACGATGCACATGCCGTCGGCCAGGCCATGACCGGTTACGTCGGTCATCGCGATGCTGGCGCCCACCGACGAGATCCACGACACCAGGTGCTGATAGGCGCCGTTCACCTGGCGGATCGTCTGAGTCGGGTGGTAACCGGGCGGCATCGCGATCGGCATGCCCTGGAACTTGTACGCCGTCGCGACCTGGTTCGCATTTACGGGTGACGCAACTGCCATGTTCGCGCCGACCAAAAGGCCCAACAGTAGCGGGATAGCCACGAATGCGGGCACGAGGCGGCGGAGCCTGGTGCGCGTAGTTGACATGTTTCTACCTCACAGCTGACAAGTAGCGTTGCCTGGGACATGGCGGCATGTCGATGTGCATACGCCTCAAATCTGCGGCAGCCGCCGTCCCGCTCCCATCTCGGACCTTGCTCATTGCATGAGAATCCCTGGCCATGAGAGCAATTCACGAGAAGCCCGGAACCGTATCGCGTCGTATAACGTCGGTGAAGGAGAGTGCATGGCATGGCCGAACAGCTCCGCCGTGAACGACTTCGCAGAGAAATGACCGATGAGATCATCGGCACCGCGCGGCTGCTGCTGGAAAAGGACGGCCCCAGCGCAATCTCGTTGCGGGCTATCGCGCGTCAGGTGGGTGTGACCGCTCCCGCGATCTACCGTTATTACCCGAGCCTGGATGCGCTTATGAGCGCCTTGAGCGAGTCCGTGATCAGCGAATTGTGCGCCGCGGTTGAATCCGCTCGCGATCAGTCCGGCATGGCCCGGGAGTTCCGCGGCTGGGCCCTGGATCACCCGGCCAGCTTCAGGTTGGCACTGGGACTGGGTGGCCACCGCACCGCAGGCCAGAGCTTGATAACGCGGCTACCGCGCCTGTCCGTTCCTCCGGCATCCATACTCGGCTGGGCCACGCTCTGCGGCCTCGTGCTACTAGAGCTGGGCCGTGACCAGGAGGATCTGCCCGAAGATATCGGCTGGCTCTACGAGGCCGCGGCCGCGAGCTTCGGTGAGTTATCCGGCAGGGTTGACAGGTCTGCGCGGGTATCCGATGCTGCACGGTGAGCATCCGTACCGGCCGACTCAAAGGAACCCGTCATGGCGCACATCACTCTTAACTCAGATGAACCAGGCATCCGCGGCCTGTTCCGGTTCAGGCCGGAGACCGCGCAGCCGCTGAATGAGCTGGTGGAAGTCCTGCTGCGGGAGCCGAACACCTTGACCAGGGGTGAGCGGGAGCTGATCGCGTCCTATGTGTCGTCGCTGAACGAGTGCAAGTACTGCTGCTCGTCGCATTCGGCCTACGCGGCGGCGCAGCTGCCCGAAGGGATGCCGCTCGTGCGGCAGGTCTGTACCGATGTTTCGAACGCGCCGGTGTCACCGAAGCTCAGGGCGCTGCTGGACATCGCGGCCGCGGTGCAGAAAGGCGGGCTGTCGGTGACCCAGGACCTGGTGGACGCTGCACGTGCCGAGGGAGCTACCGATGCCGAGATCCATGACTGCGTGCTGATCGCCGCCGCGTTCTGCATGTTCAACCGCTACGTCGACGGGCTGGGCACGTTCGCCCCGGACGATCAGGAGGTCTACGCCTCCCGCGCTCAGCGGATCGTGGACATCGGCTACGTAGGCCTCCTCGCCGAGTCGCAGCAGACCGTCTAACCAGCACCGGATCCGCCACGACGCCGCATTGGGCCGCTTAGGACCGGCTCAATGTTCCATCGTGCCGGTTGGCTCGCTGGCCCGGCGGTTATTGCAGAGGCAAAAGGAACTTGATGGGGCGCTAGATAAAGAACGTGTTCGGCTCTAGGCCGCATAGGACCCTGCCGTAGAGCTCATAGTTCTTGACCGGCATGTTGACGGCGTGCAGGCTGATCGCCTGGAGGTCGCGCTGAATGCGCTGGATGGGCATCGAGGTGTAAATGCCGCCCGCACCGGCGGCCATGTTGTAGATATTGGCCGCGTCGCAGCAGAGCTGTGACACCCGGCCGACCGCGACCCGGCAGTACGCCCGCTCGCGCAACGTGTACGGCTCGTTGCTGAAGTTCTTGAGGTCCACCAGGGCCGCGAGCCTGCGGGCGTGGTACTCGGCCTCGTCGATCTTCAGGTCGGCCTCGGCCACCTGAAGGTGGGTGACCGGCCACTCGGCCTGCGTCGCGTAGTTGGTGTGCTGGATGGTACGGCGGTGGATCCGCTCGAGGAACGCATCCCTGGCGGCCTGCGCCAGTCCGACCTGCTTGCCGGTGTTGATGTTCGAGAGCACCCCGATGATCGGGCCGCGGTAACAGGGCGAGTCGGCGTTCCGCTCGGAGTCGTATTCCTGCCGGGCGACCTGGCTCATCCACTGGTAGCGCTCCCGCGGGACGAACACGTCCCTGGCGACCAGCGTGATGCTGCCGGTGCCGCGCAGGCCCGCGACATCCCAGTCGTCAACGATCTCCAGGTCGCTCATCGGCACGACGCACGCGATCGGCTCGATCTCGCCGGCCGGGTTGAGCGCCAGCGTGGAGAAAAACTTCCACTGGCTGTGCCAGGCGCCGCTGTTGAACCCCCACTCGCCGGACACCAGGACGCCGTCCTTGGTGATCTCACCCTTGCCGTTCGGCACCAGGGTGCCGCAGATCCGCACGTCCGGGCTGTCTCCGAAGATCTCATCCTGGACCGGGTCGGGAAAGTGCGCGACCGCCCAGCACTGCGCCCACCAGGCGGTCGCGCAGAAGGCCGGCGACCCGTCTCCCCGGCCGAGCTGGATGCCCACGTCGACGACCGTCTGCATGTCGCTTTCGTAGCCGCCGTATTGCTTGGGAACCAGCATGCGCAACACCCCGGCGCCGATCATCGCGTCAACCACCTCGTCGGCCAGGCGCCGGTTCTGCTCACCCCACAGCGCATTCGCTCGTAGCACGGGCGCGATGTCCGCGACACGCTGAACAAGCTCGGCTCGCGACGGGCTCTTCACTGCTTCCACAGACTTCTCCCTGGTAACCCGATCACCGGTGTAATCCGGCGAAATCTGCTACTGCACGGCAACGCCGGTCAGAGGGGCAGCTCGCTTTTGCGCGAGAAGTCTGCGGCACCCTAACTCCCTCACCTTGCGGCGATGCCGCATAGCCGCACATCTTCGAGATTGCCCCCGCCCACGGCCGCCATTGAGCCCCGCGGCACCGACCGGCCGCCGGATCGTCGCGACGCAAGGAAGGAGATGCGCGGCCAGGGGCCGGATGCCAACGTCGGGAATTAACTACGTTAATGGAGGAAACAGGACATGAGCGGCGGCGGATTGTCGAAATCGCGGCTGGCCCGCATGCGCGACGTCATGGCGGGCTACGTCGAGCGCGGCGAGGTACCCGGGCTCGTGCTGGCGGTGAGCCGGCGAGGCGACGCGTTGATCGAGCCGATCGGCGCGGCCGACCTGGCTGGCACGCCCATCCACAATGACACGATCTTCCGTATCTCCTCGATGACCAAGCCGATCACGGCCGCCGCAACGATGATCTGCGTGGAGGAGTGCAAGCTGCGGCTCGAGGATCCGGTGGACGGACTGCTGCCCGAACTGGCCGACCGCGTGGTCATGCGGCACCCGGATGGCCCGCTCGACGACACCGTTCCGGCCAGCCGGCCGGTAACCGTGCGTGACCTGCTGACGTTCGTCTGGGGCCTCGGCATGGTTATCGCACCGCCTGGCACCTATCCCATCCAGCAGGCGATGGACGACCTGCAACTGGGCCAGGGTCCGCCAGACCCGGCGGTGTCGCCTGCGCCCGATGAGTGGATCCGCCGCCTCGGCACGCTGCCGCTGATGCATCAACCCGGTGCCGGCTGGATGTACAACACCGGCTCGGACGTGCTTGGCGTACTAGTCGCGCGCGCCGCAGGCCAGCCGTTCGACGAATTCCTCCGCGAGCGGATATTCGAGCCGCTGAAGATGGCTGACACCGGCTTCAGCGTGCCGGCGGCGAGCCTGACTCGGCTCGCCACCGGCTACCACGACAACGGGGTCGATGTTTACGACGCCGCCGCTGACAGCAAGTGGCGCCAGCCGCCGGCGTTCCCCTCCGGCGCGGGCGGCCTAGTCTCGACGGTGCAGGACTACCTGGCCTTCGGGGAGATGATGCTGCGCCAGGGCACGTATGACGGCGGTCGACTGTTGTCCAGGACGTCGATCGAGATGATGACCACCGACCAGCTCACGCCCGAACAGAAGCAGGAAGCCGGGCTGTTCGCCCCGTATTTCGCTAACCACGGCTGGGGGCTGGGCATGTCGGTTGTCACCAAGCGGGACGGCTTCGGCGAGCCGGCCGGGCGGTTCGGCTGGAATGGCGGGCTCGGCTCGGTCTGGTACGCCGACCCCAGCGAGGACTTGGACATGATCCTGATGACCGGCTGCGCGAAGTTCGTCTTCACTCCGCCGAATATCTACCGAGACTTCTGGACCCTGGCCTATCAGGCCATTGATGACTGAACCTGGCCGGGCCCACGCGCCGGGCCCGGGCTGGCTCGCCAACGCCAGCCCGGGCCCTTCTCGCTCAGCCGAGCCGGAGCGGCGCGTCGGGCGACGCCAGGACCTGGCGTAGCACCTGCGAGAACTCCTCCGCCATCGCGGCGATGGTCGCCTCGCCGAAGATGTTGCGCTTGAACGTGATCGCCGCGATCATGTCGCCCGACGGGGCGGCGCTCAGCGTCCACAGGACCCCGTCCGGCATGGCCGAGGTCCGCTCCTGGCCCCGCGGCTCCCGCGATATCTCGACGAACTTCAGGTCGCCAGGGGTGTTATCGGCGAGCATGACCGGGTCGGGGAACACCTGGAACACAGCGGCGGCCGCGTTATCGGACATGGCGGGCCCCATCAGTTCTGGCGCCAGGCCGAAGATGTGGATGCTCGGGATGTCACGAGAGTAGGCGTCCAGGCAGGTCCGGCGGGTCCGCTCCAGTACTTCGCGGAACGTCGCGCATCCGGTGAGTTCGGTGCGCAGCGGGATGAAGTTAAAGAACGACCCGACGGTGTCCTCGAACCGCCGACCGCCGCGGCCCGGGGTAAAGGTCGCCACGATGACGTCCTTGGACTCGAGCTTTCGCTGGACGACGATCTGATACGCGGCGAGCAGCACGATGGCGGTCGTGCTGCGGCTCGCGGCGGCCAGCTTCGTAGCGGCGGAGGCCAGGTCGGCGGGGATCGAGAAGCGGTACGCGCCGGTTGTATGCGGCACGCCGGCCGACCGGGCGAAGTCGGTGGGCAGCGCGCTGATCAGGGCGCCCGACAATGCTTTGCGCCAGTAATCGATGGCGCCGGCCGGCTGAGCGTCGGACGCCTCGCGGCTCCAGGCGGCAAATTCCCGGTACTGCGGCGCCTTCGGCAACTCGGGCACGTCGAAGCCCTGATGGGCCGCGTAGCGGTTGACCAGATCGCGGATGATCAGCCGTACCGACCAGCCGTCGGTGGCGATGTGGTGCGTGATCAGGGCGAGCACCGAGTCCTGGTCGTCGAACCTGGCGAGCACTGCCTTGATCAGCGGCGGCTGATTCGCGTCGATCTCGCCGTTCTCGAGCTCCCTGATCAGTTCCTCTGCCTGCTGATCACGTGACTTCCCCGGCTCGGCGGGTAGGTCACGCACCGAGAGCTCAGGCGTCGAAGCAGGAAATATTTCCTGGTACTTGTCGTCGCCGTCGCGCACGATCACGGTGCGCAGCGCCTCGTGCCGTTCCACTACATTGCGCAGCGCGCGCCGCATCGCGACGGCATCGACGTGCCCGGTGACGCGCCAGGCCTCGACGATGTGGTAATGCGGACCGAACGGCCCGTCCTGACCGCCGGAGTCGAAGAGGCAGACGAATTCCTGGTTCAGCGACAACGGGGCTCGCTCGGTCTCCGTCACCGCTGGCTGTCCGGCACTGGTGGTGCTCATGGTTCACGCTCCTTCTCGCGGATATCCGTGTTGTGGGCCAGCTGATGCCTGCCGGGGTATTCGGCAACTACGTCGGGCACGACCTTGCAGTCGAGCAGGTAGGTGCCGTGGCCGCCCGTCTCGTTCCAGGCGCGCAGCCCAGCCAGGTCGGCGAGGGTGCGCACCGTGGCCGACTTGGCGCCGAATGAGCGAGCCACGGCGGCGAAGTCGGCATCGCCGAAGGTTGCGGGGCTGGTGTCGGCGACCAGCGGGCGGTACATGTGGACCTCCGCGCCGTAGCCGGAGTCGTTGAATATCACCACGAGCGCGGAGTGCGCGACGCGGATGAGGGTCTCGAGCTCAGGCAGCCCCATCAGCGCGCCGCCGTCGCCAAGGGCCACGACCGTCGTCCGGTCCGTTCTGCCGACCGCAGCACCGACCGCGCCCGCGAAGCCGAGACCGATGGTCTGCAGCGCCGCGCCGGTGAATACGAGCGCGGACGGGTCGGCGGACGGCCAGTACATAGCCGGCCACCCGACGAAGTGGCCGCCGTCCATGACCAGCGTCCTTTCCGCCGGCAGCAGGCCGGCCAGGGCCAGCGACAAGGTCCTCGGGTCGATCCGGCTGACCGTGCTCGCGTCGTCGTACGCCTCGTGCTCCCAGTCGGCCGGCCCGATGTCAGCTGCCACCTCGTCTCGCCAGCTAGCTGCCACCAGGCCGCGGGCGCGCACGCCGTCCAGCAGAGCGCTGGCGACCCGCGCCGCGTCGCCCGTGACGCACAGGTCAACCCGGCTCACAGTCGGGGCGGCGCCCAGATCGACCTGCACGAGCGTGGCGCCTGGATTGAGCACTATGCCGCCGTGCAGCGTGAACTCGTTCAGGCTCGCCCCGAACGCGACGACCACATCGGCCTCGCCCATGAGCCGGGCGGCCCGCGGCGAGGCGAAGCCACCGCAGATCCCGAGCGACCACGGGCTGTTGCGGAACAGGCCGCCGGCCATCACCGTGGTCGTAAGCAGCGCGCCGATCCGGTCAGCGAGCACGGCGATTGGCAGCGCGGCGCCGGAACGGTACGCTGCGAGCCCGGCGAGCAGCAGCGGGCGCCGCGCGCTGGCCAGGACGTCAAGCGCCGCGTCGAGCTGGCGGGCAGCCGACACCGGGCGAAGGTCAGACCCAGAGCATGTGCGGGGCAGCTCATGACAGGCGGGCTGGTCAGGCACACCGACGCCGAGCAGGTCGGCGGGCAGGCTGAGCACAACCGGGCGCGGGCCACCGCGCGCTAGCTCGAGCGCGCGGGCGACAGCCCCACGGGCCGTCGCCGGGTCGGTGACACGAACGGTCCTAGCCCCCAGTACCGCGGCGAACGCGCCCTGGTCGATGTCGATCGGCCGCGGCCTGCCCGCCGGTTGGTCGCCGCTGAGCAGCAGTACGCCACTGCGGTGCTTGACCGCCTCGACCAGCCCGGTCGCGGTGTTGGTCAGGCCCGGCCCGTACGTGGTCGCGGCGACCGCGACCTCCCCCGTCGCCCGGTAATATGCGTCCGCCATCGCGACGGCCCCGCCCTCATGCCGGGCGGCGACGTACCTGGCGCCACCCGCCATGAGCCCGGCCACGGCGAGGAAGTTCGCGTTGCCGACGACGCCAAACGCAACCCTGACCCCTTCGGCGGCAAGAGCCTGTCCCACCGTCGTCGCGAGCTTCGCCATGGCCGGCGTCATTCCAGCTCGAACTGGACTCAGGCCCGCGACTGCTGCAGGGCCTTCTCAACCTGCTGGTCAAGCTCGGCAACCGTGGGCGCGTCGAAGATGTCAGAGACCAGCAGCTCGATACTCAAACGGTCCTGGATCGAGCTGATCAGCCGCATGGCCATGAGCGACTCTCCGTGCAGCTCGAAGAAGCTGTCGTCGAGTCCGACCCTGGGCACCCCGAGGACCTCGGCGAACAGCGAGCAAAGGACCTCCTGCCGCGCGGTCTGGGGGGCGCGGTAGATCGACGAGACTTCCACGACAGGCTCGGGTAGTGCCTTGCGATCCACCTTGCCGTTCGGGGTCAGCGGCAGCGAATCAAGCGTGACGAACGCCGACGGCACCATGTACTCGGGCAGCAGCTCCGTCGCGTGCGCCCGCAGCCCGCCAATGTCGAACGGCACAGTGTCGACCGGGCCCGCCTCGGCGACAGCGTAAGCGATCAGGCGCTTCTCGCCGTCCTCGACCTCGCGTGCGACCACCACCGTGTGCGCCAGCCCGTGGTATCTCGCGAGCACGCTCTCGACCTCGGCCAGTTCGACCCGGTAGCCACGGATCTTGACCTGGTCGCCAGAGCGTCCGACGAATTCGATCAGCCCGTCCTGCCGCATCCGCACTTGGTCCCCCGTGCGGTACATGCGCTGACCAGCCCCGTCGAACGGATCGGCGACGAAACGCTCGGCCGTGACGTCGGGCCGCCGGTAGTAGCCGCGGGCGAGGCGGTCACCGGCGACGTAGAGGTCACCGACCTCACCCGTCGGCAGCGCCCTGAGGTCCTCGTCGAGCACGTGCAGCCGGGTGTTGTCCATGCCGCGTCCGACCGGCACGGTCAGGCCCATGGAGTAGGGGGCCCGCATCGGCGAATTGGTGATAAACGCCGCCAGCTCGCTCGCGCCGTAGGTCGCGCGGACCACGGTGTCAGGGCACGCCTGGAGCACCTGCTGCACCGCCTTGGCCGAGATCACGTCGCCGCCGGTCAGCACCTCACGCACGCCAGCGAAGCACTCCGGCGCCTCGTCGGCGACGACCCGGAACAGGCCAGCCGTCACGTGCACGGCGGAGATCTGGTGCTCGGTGATCAGCCTCCGCAAGGTGCCGACGTCGAGGTGGCCTGGCGGTGCGAGGACTAGGCGGCCACCGCGCAGCAGCGGCACCCACAGCTCGTAGGTGGACACGGCGAACGCATACGGCGCCAGCATCAAGATCCGCTCCTGGCCCCCGCCGTCCCAGCAGGAATCGAGGGCCAGCCCGAGAACGCCGCGGTGGGTGACGGCGACTCCCATCGGGTCGCCGGTCGAGCCCGAGGTGTAGATCACGTGCACCAGATGATCAAGCCCGGTCCGCACGTCGGGGTCGGTGCCGGGCAGCGAGCGCTGTTCTGCGTCCGAGTCCACGAAAACAACCGTGGGAACCTCGGGCAAGCCGCGCTCGCGCATGATCGCGTCCGCTAGCAGCACGGGCCGGTCCACGCTGTCGGCGATCCACTGCAGGCGCGGCAACGGATATGCACTGTGTAGGGGCAGGTACAGGGCGCCGGCTTTCACGATGCCCAAGATCGAGGCAACCATCTCGACGGACCGCTCCTGAAGCACCATGACCGGGTCTTCTGGCCTGACGCCCAGGCCGAGCAGCCGGTGCGCAATGCGATTGGCCCGCTCGTCGAGCTCGGCGTAGGTAAGCGCCTGCGCGGGCGACGACACCGCGATCGCGTCCGGCGTCCGCGCCATTACCCAGGCAAAGCGCTCCTGAACGGAATTGGAATCCACCATGTTGCCCCGATCCGACTATTCGTGACAGCCGCCGCGCAGCCCAAGCTGCGCGGATCCGATCCAACTCGCACCGCGCACGTCTAAGGCGACGATGACAGCGGCCCGCTGTCACCTGCATCTCCCGGATTGCGCTCGGCATTTGTGCAGCGCAATCCGAGAGATGCGCCACCTAAGGTCAGATGTCACCGTCGGGAATGCAGGACGGCGATAGCCGGCAGGAAAGGCCGTGCCCACCGGGCGCCGCCGGATTGGCTGCACGACAGCTAGCAGCTGGCCCTGGCGTGAACCGGTGATCCAGGACGCCAGCGCCGCTTGTAGTGCAGCGGGCCAGGCAAGGAGGCAACCGTGATGCAGGACCAGCATGGAGAACGCGCAGTGGTGCTCGGCGGTGGCATGGCTGGCCTGTTGGCCGCCCGTGTCCTCGCCGATAAGTACGCCGACGTCGTCGTCGTGGATCGCGACGAGCTGACCGGCGTGACCGGCTTCCGCAACGGCGTACCGCATGGTCGCCACGCGCACTGCCTGGTCGCCAGGGGCCAGGAGATCTTTGAGGAGCTGCTCCCTGGGCTCACTGCGGGAATGAAAGAGGCCGGGGTCACGCTCGGCGACTTCAACGGCCAGATCCAGTGGAACTTCAACGGCCACCGGCTAGCGGCGTCGGACTCGGACCTGGTGTGCGTGTCGTCCGGCCGGCCGATACTCGAGGAGCACGTCCGAAGGCACGTCCAGGCCATTCCCAACGTGCGCTTCCTCGAGCAGTACGACATCGTGGGCCTGGAGACAACGCCGGACAAGATGCGGGTCACCGGGGCGCGGATCCAGCGTCGCGAGCAGGGTAGCGAACCCGAGGTGCTGTCCGCCGACCTGGTGGTCGACGTCACCGGCCGCGGCTCGCGGATGCCGGCCTGGCTGCGTGAGCTCGGCTACGAGGCGCCGCCGGAGGACAGGATCAAGGTCAACCTGGCCTACACCACGCGGCATTACCGCTTCAAGCGCAACCCGTTCACCACCGACATCGCGATCAACCAGGCCGGGACGCCCGCGTTTCCGCGCGGCGTGTTCTGCTACCTCTTGCCTGACGGCGAGACCGTCGAGCTGTCCCTCACCGGGGTCCTCGGCGACCACGCGCCAACGGACCCCGAGGGCTTCCTCGCCTACATCAAGTCGCTGCCGCTCCCCGACCATTACGAGTACGTCCACGACGCGGAACCGGTCGACGAGCCGGTGCAGTTCAAGTTCCCCGCCAGTGTCTGGCGCCACTACGAGCAGCTGACCCGCTTCCCCGGCGGCCTGCTGGTGATGGGCGACGCCGTGTGCAGCTTCAACCCGGTCTACGCCCAGGGCATGACCGTCGCCGGGATGGAGGCGCTGACGCTGCGCAAGCACCTGCAGATCCCCGGACCGCTGAACGCGGCCGCGTTCTTCGGCGAGATGGCAGGCCAGATCGCCGGGCCGTGGCAGTTCTCCGCCATCGCCGACCTCGGCTACCCGGGCGTCGAGGGCGAGCGGACTGACGAGATCCGCCTGATCAACCAGTACATCCCGGCGGTCCTAGGCGCCGCGGCGTACGACCCGGTCGTCACCGACGCCTTCTTGCGAGTGGCCGGGCTGGTCGCGGACCCCATGTCGCTGATGAGCCCGGACATCGCAATCCGGGTGGGGCGGGTGCTGCAACGTGCCGGGCGCCCGTCGGCNNGAGGTGCACGATGCGTGAGTTCAAGATCGACGTCCCGCAGTCGCAGCTCGATGACCTGAAGCAAAGACTCGCGGCCACCCGCTGGCCCGATGAGATGCCCGGTGTCGGCTGGAGCCGCGGCGCTCCGCTGAGCTATATCAGGGAGCTGGCCGAGTACTGGCGCACCAGCTTCGACTGGCGCGCCGCCGAGGCGCGGATGAACCAGTTCCCTCACTTCCTCACGGAGATCGACGGCGTGCAGGTGCATTTCCTGCACGCTCGCTCGCCCGAACCGAACGCCATGCCGGTGATCTTCACCCACGGCTGGCCCGGATCCTTCGTTGAGTTCCTCGATGTCATCGATCCACTGATCAACCCGACCGCGCACGGCGGCGACCCGGCCGACGCGTTCCATGTGATCATCCCGTCGATCCCCGGCTACGGCTTCTCCGGCCCGACTCACAAGCTCGGCTGGGACACCGAGCGGGTGGCGCTAACTTGGAAGGAGTTGATGCGGCGCCTCGGGTACACCCGCTACATCGCGCAGGGCGGCGACTGGGGCTCGCCCATCTCGCTGCGGGTCGGCCTCGCCGATCCTGAACACGTCGCGGGCGTGCACATCAACATGTGCGTGACGCTCCCGCCACCCGACCCCGCCGTCATGGCTCAGCTCATATCTCAGCTGTCCGAGTCGGATATGGAGCGGCTGCAATTCGGCGGTTACTTCTTCCAGGACGGCTTCGGCTGGATGAAGATCCAGGCCACCCGCCCGCAGACGCTCGCCTACGGCCTGACCGACTCACCCGTCGGGCAGCTCGCCTGGATCGCGGAGAAATTCAAGGAGTGGACGGACTCGACGGACCGGCCCGAGGACGCGGTAAGCCGCGACCAGATGCTGACCAACGTGTCGCTCTACTGGCTGACCGCGACCGCGGGGTCGAGCGCGCAGCTGTACTACGAATCTGAGCACCTCGACGCTGACTTCGGCCGCACGTGGGCCGGGCCGTGGCCGCTAGCCATGCCGGTCGCCGTGGCGGTCTTCCCCAAGGACGCGTCGCGGCCGATCCGCAGTTGGGCGGAGAACATCCTGCCCACGCTGACCCGCTGGACCGAGTTCGACCGCGGCGGTCACTTCGCCGCCATGGAGCAGCCGGAACTCTTCGTAGGGGACATACGGGCGTTCGCTCGCTCCCTGCACGAGTGACCGTCCGACCCGCTCTCCACGGAGCCCGGTACCCCAGACAGGTACCGGGCTCCGCGCATGTGGTGCTGCCTTAGGAAAACGCAAAGCGGGCGGCCTGCACGCAGGCCGCCCGCTCGTTCGGCTGGTCAGATGTAGAGCGTGTCGGGCTCGATCCCGCACAGGACCCGGCCATACAGCTCGTCGTTGGTGTCCGGGTGCATCAGCGCGTGCATGGTGACCGCGTTGACGTCGCGGGCGATCCGCTGGATCGGCTGGTTACTGTAGATGGACGAGCCGCCGCTGGCCGTGGCCAGGATGTCGACGGCTTCCTTGCTGAGCCGGCACACCGCGCCGAGGTCAGCGCGCGCCCGGACGCGCTCCTCGATGGTCCACGGGGCGTTCTCGGCGCCCTTGGTGTCAACCAGGGTCGCCACGCGGTGGGCATGGAAGTCCGCCTCGTCGATCCTCCTGACCGCGTCGGCGACCTGGAGATGGGTCAGCGGTGCCTGGGCTTGCTTGCTGTAACCCGTGTAGGTGATCTTGCGTTCGGGCAGCCGCGCGAAGAACGCTTCCTTCGCGGCCTTCGCCATGCCGAGGACGCAGCCCAGGGAAGATGCGGAAGCCACCGGGAGCAGGGGCGCCCGGTAGATCTCCGCAGCCGCGTTCTCCGGCGAGGCGGACATACCCTGCAGGATCGCGCCGATCGGCAGGACGCGCTCCTGCGGGACGAACACATTCGTCGCGGCGGTGCTGACGCTGCCGCTGCCCTTCATCCCCGAGGTGTACCAGTCGTCGATGATCTGCAGGTCCGATATCGGCACCAGCGCGACGACCGGGCTCGGCGGGCCCTCGCCGCCGACCAGGATCGCGATGATCTCCTGCCACTGGCTGTGCAGCGCCCCGCTGACGAATCCCCACTTGCCGTTGACGACGATGCCTCCGTCGGTCGGGATGGCCAGCGCGCTCGGGCTCAGCGTCCCGCACACCCGGACGTCCGGGGTCGAGAACACCTCATCCTGAACCTGGTCGGGGAACATGCACGCCATCCAGCCCGGAATCCAGTACACCGAGGCGGTCCACGCGGCGGAGCCGTCGCCCCGGCCGAGCTCGGCGGCCACGTCGACCAGGGTTCGCGTGTCGGACTCGTATCCGCCGTAACGCGCGGGTACCCGCATACGGAAGACGCCGGCGTCGGCGAGGGCTTCGATCGACTCCTCATGAAGACGCCGATTCTCTTCCGACCAGGCCGCGTGCTTCTGCAGCACCGGCACAAGTCCGGACGCGCGCTGAACAAGCTGCTCTCGCGCCGGAATATCGGTCTTCTGCACCATATCCTCCCATAGCTACACCGCTAACGAGACTTACTGTCGACGATCGCAGCTGCTGACCCACTCCCGCATACTGCGGGTTGCGGATAAGCGGCTACCGCGGCGAATCTACGAAATCTGAATTTCTGCGTTGTTTAGGAAACGCCTGATCAGCTTGGCAATCCAGGAGGTGCGTGCGCATCGGGAGACAGGCCTACTAGGTGGTGCGGTGGACGCTGGTCCGTACGCAAGCCCGTATCACTGCCCGAATCGGAGGAGTTGGCATGTCACATGCAATAAAACGGTCCGCAGCAGCCGTAGCGGGGCTGCTGCGCAAGGCCAATCTCGCGCGCGGATGGCGACGCTACGCCATCGGCGGCCTGGTGGTCGCGCTGGGAGTATCCGTCACGCTCGCGGCGGTGGGTGCCCAACCGGCGCAGGCAGCGCACGGGCTACCGGCCCAGACGACGTCAAGCAACTCCGGCGTCTGCGTGCCGCCCCCGAGTCCCACGCTGGCCGGGTTCCAGCAGGGAATGGTCGCCATCCCCGGCGATTCCCTTCATTACGTCATCGGCGGGTCAGGACCGGTCCTCGTGCTCCTGCACGGCTGGCCCATGACCTGGTGGGAGTGGCACCTGGTGATGCCGACCCTGGCCAAGAGCCACACGGTGATCGCGTTCGACCTGCCGGGGCTGGGCAATTCGGCCGTTCCCACCAGTGGTGGATATACCACGGCCGACACCGCGGTCCGGATCCACGAGGCGGTCGCCGCGCTGGGCTTCGGGGACATTTCAATCCTCGCCCATGACCTGGGGGTGAACATCGGCTACGCCTACGCCCGGCTCTATCCAGCGGAGGTACAGCGGCTGATGGTGCTCGACTCGGAACTCAACGGGTTCGGCCTGGAGTCCGCCTACAGCTTCAGCTTCCACTTCCTGCTGAACATGGCAGCTCCGCCGACTCCGGAGGACATCATCAACAACCATGAGGCAGAGGTGGCGTACCTGAACTACCTGTACAGCTTCGCCAACAAGGCGGCCGCCATCACCCCACAGGACAAGGACACCTGGTACGGCGCCTATTCCTGTCCGGCGAACCGCGAGGCCGGATACAACTACTACCGGGCCTTCCCGGCGAACGAGACCTGGGACCTGGCGACCGCCAAGCCGAAGCTGGCCATCCCAGTCGCGGCGGTCGGCGGCCAGGACAGCTTCGGGAGCGGCGTGGCACAGTCCTTCGAGAATGTGGACACCGACGTGCACACCATCATCGCGCCCGACTCGGGGCACTACGTGCCCGATGAGGATCCCGGATTCACGGCTGAGTGCGCAACTCTGTTCTTCAGCCAGAACCCGTACCAGACCGCGCCGAAGGGTTACGCGGCCTGCCTTTCCTCCTGACGCTGCCCCAGCTGGGTAGCTGAAGGGCCAACGTTGTAGCGACGTGACCGTCGCCGCCAGCACGACCAGGCGGCGGCGGTCACGAACATCACCATCAGGGTGGACTGGGCGGTGACCGCGAGCAGATCGTGCCGGTAGTTTGCATCCAGGACACGATGCTGTTCAGCAGAGCTGAGTAGGTGGGTGGTATGGGAGAGCCTTCGCATTTCGAGATCGGGGTGCCAGACCCGCGGCGGGCGCAGGTTTTTTACGGCACACTGCTCGGCTGGAAGTTCAACGAAGGTGGCCGCAACAGCGCGGCGATCCAGACGGCAGGGGTCCCGGGCGGAGTGCACGAAGCTCCCGAGCCCGGGCTCGTGGTCTTCTTCAGCGTCCCTGATCTTGACGCTGCGGTCCGGCGCGTCCGTGAGCTGGGCGGCGAGGTTGACCCGCGCAGGTCCGAAGGGCCAGCCGGGAAATACGCGAGTTCGTGCCGGGACAACCAGGGCGTGCCGTTCGGCTTGCACCAGCCGGCAGCTGGCTGACTGCGGGGACGCGGCCAGTACCGGTGCGTTCCACGGCACGCAAAGCCCCTGGCATCGCTCGGGCTTCGACACCCAAGCGAATTACCAGGGGCTTTGGACGTGCGGATCTCAGCGCGGAGGGCGTGGGATTCGAACCCACGAGGACACTTACACGTCCCAGCAGCCTTAAAAGGCCGCCGCCATCGGCCACTAGGCGAACCCTCCTGGCCGCCAGGCGGGCCTGGCGGACGCACCTTCAGCTAATCGCGTCGCGCGGGCAGTTCTGATAGACCGCCAGCCGCCACGTGCCGTCGTCCTTGACGAGAATCCAGGACGCGCGGATCGCCTGCTTGGTCGACACTTCCTTCTCGCCGGGCTCGAGCACTCCACCGACGGTCACCAGCGCGAAGGCGTCGGCGCCAAGCGGCTTGACCTCGAGCGGGGTTCCGGTGACGCTGGTTCCCTTGTACGGTCCGGCATATCCAGCCTCCATGAATTGCCGGATGTCGTCGCGACCCTTCTTGTACACGCCCGGCAGGATCATCGTGCCGTCCTGAATGAATAGCTGGGAGAAAGCCTCGGCGTCGTGCGCCGCCCAAGCCGAGACCAAACGGCCTGGCACGGCGGCGAGTTCCGCCATCAGCGCGTCGGGTATCTTTGGTGTGCTTGACGCGGACGTCGTGCTGGTCATCTTTCTTCTCACTTTCCCGTGGAGTACCCGGAATCATCCAAGGTAAATTGGATTAGCGACTCGATACAAAGCTATTTGCCCGGAAGCCCTTTTTCCTCTCTTACGATGCTGGGACGCAGATCAGCCGCCCTGAGCCTTGATCAGGCTCAGAGCCTCCCGTCCCCGCACTCTCGCAGGTCCGGCTGTGGGTCAGCACCTCCGGCATTGCGCGCGAACTGGCTCAGCACCAGGGACGCTGGCCCAGGTCAGGCCGCAATCGGGAAGGTGCAGCGGCTTCCCCGCCCTGCGACCGTGAGGGGGTGACCCGGCAGTTAGCCAGTCCGGCATCCATGCCGCACCCGCAGATGGACGGTGAGCCGTTGATGGATTCTGAAAGCATCGGTGAAATCAGCTCAGCCTTGGCTGCCTATCCTGGGCTCGCCGACGTTACGGTCATCGAGCATGCCGCCGGCCAGGCTGACCAGTGCCTGATCGCCTACGTCGTCCCGGCCGGCCCCGGCCTGGACGTACCTGAGCTGCATGCCTACGCCAGGAAAACGCTCAGTAACGGCAGCATGCCAGCGGCTATCGTGATTGTTGATGACATCCCAGCCACGCCGGCGGGCACGGTCAATGTCGCCGCACTGCCAGTGCCGGAACTGTCCGGCCTGCTGCCGTACCAGGCGCCCACGACGCCCCGGCAGGAACTGCTGTGTGAGCTGTTCGCCCAGGTACTTGGAGTGGCCAGGTGCGGCATCGACAGCGACTTCTTCGACCTCGGCGGCCGCTCGATAGAGGCAATGGTGCTGGCCGGGCGCATCAGCGCCGCCCTGGGGGTCCGGGTTTCGATGGCCGACCTGTTCAAGGCACCCACAGCCGGGGAGATGGACCACGTGCTCAACCGCAAGGCTGACACGCGGCAATGACGGACACCTCGGTGGCACTGGACCAGGAGGCCAAGCGGTACCCGCTGTCTTTCACCCAGGAATGGTTCCTCACCATGGACCAGGGCGACGACGGCGGGCCGTTCGGCGGTCGGTTCGTGATCGTTTCCGCGTTCCGTATTACCGGTGCGGTGGATCTCGCGGTGCTGCAGGGTGCGCTCGATGATGTGGTCGCGCGCCATGAGCTGCTGCGCACCGTGGTGATCAGGGATGCCGATCCGCCGTACCAGATGGTGTGCCCGCCGTGCCCGGTGCCGCTGGAGGTCCGGGGCCTGCCGCCGGTTCCCGGCAAGTCCCGGGACATGATCATCCAGGAACTGATCCTCGAGGTCCAGGCGGGCACGATCAGCGCCCGTGAGGTGCCGCTGCTGCGCGCGCTGCTGTGCCGGTTCGACGACCGGGACAGCGCCCTGCTCCTGACCGTGCACCACTCGGTCTCTGACGGCTGGTCGTTTGACGTGATCCTGCGCGACCTCGGCGCGTTCTACGCGGCCAGGTTCAGCGGCACCCCGCCGAAGCTGCCGCAGATGCGGCAGTACCGCGAGTACGCCGAGTGGCAGCGGGCCAACGCCGAGGACACGTCCGACGATGGAGCGCTGCGCTACTGGGCGGAGAAACTCGACGGTGCACGGGAATACGAGATGCCGAACGATCATGGGCATCCGGAGCGGTATTCCCGGCCGTACTCGCTGCACGTGTTCGGCATCGACGCGGACACCATGGGCGCCGCGGCCGCTCTCGCGAACGCCACCCGGGGTACCCGGTTCATGGTCCTGCTCTCGGCTATCTACGTGCTCGCGCACCAGATCACCGGCGCTACCGACCTGGTGGTGCGCGCCTTCACCGCGGGCCGGAACGAGCTGGAGTTCCATAACACCATGGGGTTGTTCCTCAACGTCGTCCCGTTCCGGACCGAGATCGCCGACTGCTCCAGCTTCCGCGATATCGTCTTGAAAACCAGGGAGACGTTCATCGATGCGATGGCGAACGAGCTGCCGATCGGCGTGCTGGAGCAGGCATTCCCTGACTACATCAGGTCACGCGAGGACAAGCGGACGTCACAGTTCATCATCTCGGTACCGCCGGCTCAGTTCGGCGAGATGGTTCTCCCCATCGCCGAGGGGGCCCGGGGTGTAGGCGAAGTCCTGCTGGAGGAGGCCGAGAGCTCCGACATCCCCACCGGCACGGTGTGGTACCTGAACACGAAACCGGACGGCGCCGTCAGCGGCAGTGTGCACTACAACCTCGACGAATTCGAGGAAAGCACGGTGAAGGGCTGGACCGCCGGGCTCAAGCGGATCCTGGCCAGCGTCGCCCGCGACCCCGGCCAGGACTGGAGGCAGCTATAACCTCAGTTCACCCGGCCAAGCGGTACCCGCTGTCTTTCACCCAGGAATGGTTCATCGGCCTCGACCAGGGTGATGAAGGCGGGCCGTTCGGCCGCCGGTACCTGATCGTTTCCGCGCTCCGTATCACCGGTGCGGTGGATCTGGCGGTGCTGCAGGGTGCGCTCGATGACGTGGTCGCGCGCCATGAGCTGCTGCGCACCGTGGTGATCAGGGACGCCGATCCGCCGTACCAGATGGTGTGCCCGCCGTGCCCGGTGCCGCTGGAGGTCCGGGGCCTGCCGCCGGTTCCCGGCAAGTCCCGGGACATGATCATCCAGGAACTGATCCTCGAGGTCCAGGCGGGCACGATCAGCGCCCGTGAGGTGCCGCTGCTGCGCGCGCTGCTGTGCCGGTTCGACGACCGGGACAGCGCCCTGCTCCTGACCGTGCACCACTCGGTCTCTGACGGCTGGTCGGTTCAGGTGATCCTGCGCGACCTCGGCGCGTTCTACGCGGCCAGGTTCAGCGGCACCCCGCCGAAGCTGCCGCAGATGCGGCAGTACCGCGAGTACGCCGAGTGGCAGCGGGCCAACGCCGAGGACACGTCCGACGACGGAGCGCTGAAATACTGGGCCGGCCAACTCGACGGCGCACGGGAATTCGTCATGCCGAACGACCACGGGCATCCGGAGCGGTATTCCCGGCCGTACTCGCTGCACGTGTTCGGCATCGACGCGGACACCATGGGCGCCGCGGCCGCTCTCGCGAACGCCACCCGCGGTACCCCGTTCACGGTCCTGCTCTCGGCTATCTACGTGCTCGCGCACCAGATCACCGGCGCTACCGACCTCGCGGTAAAAGCGGTCACCGCGGGCCGGACTGAGCTGGAGTTCCATAACACCATGGGGATGTTCCTCAACGTCGTGCCGTTCCGGACCGAGATCGCCGACTGCTCCAGCTTCCGCGATATCGTCCTGAAAACCAGGCAGACGTTCATCGATGCGATGGCGAACGAGCTGCCGACCAGCATGCTGGAGCGGGCGTTCCCTGACTTCATCAGGTCACGCGAGGACACGCGGACGTCGCAGGTTCTTATCTTGCAAACGCCGTCTCAGTACGGCGAGATGGTCCTGCCCATCGCCGAGGGAGCCAAGGAGGTAGACGAAGTCCTGCTGGCGGAGGCCGAGAGCTCCGACATCCTCAGCGGCACGGAGTGGCACCTGACCCCGCAGCCGGACGGCGCCGTGAACGGCAGTCTGCATTTCAACCTCGACGAATTCGAGGAAAGCACGCCGGAGGTCTGGACCGTCGCGCTGAAGCGGATCCTGGCCAGCGCAGTGCGCGACCCCGGCCAGGACTGGAGGCAGCTCTAACCTCACCCGGCCTGGTAATCGCTAGTTGTCTTGGCGGTCCCCAGGTATCCGTCGATGGCGCGGACGGAGGAGTTGGTCATGAAGGTTCTCAGGCTGACCTTTAGGCCGAGCCGGTCCGCGAGCCGGGCGACGAGTACCGCGGCGAGCAGGGAGTGGCCGCCTAGGTCGAAGAAACTGTCCTCGACCCCGACCCGGTCCAGGCCCAGCACCTGCGCGAACAATTCGCACAGGGCCTGTTCCCGGGGGCTGGCTGGAGCCCCGCCGCCGCCCGCGGCGTACTCCGGGGCGGGCAGCGCCTGCCGGTCCAGCTTGCCGTTGGTGGTCAGCGGCAGCGCGTCCAGCACCATGACCGTGGCTGGCACCATGTATCCGGGCAGCACCCGCCCGCACGCTTCCCGCAGTACCGCCGGGTCGAGCCCGGCACCGGGGTCCGGCACGACGTATCCGATCAGCCGCTTATCCCCGGGCTGATCCTCTCGCACCGCCGCCGCCGCCTGCCCCGCCCCTGGCACGCTCGCGAGGACGGCCTCGATCTCGCCGAGCTCGATCCGGAACCCGCGTACCGTCACCTGGTCATCGGCCCGGCCCAGGTACTCGATCTGTCCGGACTGGTTCCACCGGCCCAGGTCCCCGGTCCGGTACATCCGCTCCCCGGCCGCGCCGAACGGGCACGCGGTGAACCGCTCCCCAGTCAGTCCTGGCCGGCTCAGGTACCCCCGCGCCAGCTGAGCGCCCGCCAGATACAGCTCCCCCGCCACCCCCGGCGGCACCAGCTGCAGGTTCTCATCCAGCACGAACACCCGGGTGTTCCACACCGGGCGGCCGACCGGGACCAGGTCCGGGACCGGGTCAGCCGGGCTCATTTGATAGTCCAGGCAGCCTACCGTCACCTCGGTCGGCCCGTACTGGTTGACCAGGCCCAGATCGGGATGCCGCTGCCGCCATTCGCGCAGTAGCGCGGCCGGCACCGCCTCTCCGCCGAGCATCATCTGCCCGGCGGGAACGCAGCTCGCAGGCAGCCGGGCGAGCAGCGGCAGGTGACTGGGCGTCCCCTTGAGGAAGGTGAAACCGCCGGCCCTGGCGGCCAGCGCGGGCAGGTCCTCATCCACCGCGCCCAGGCACAGCTGCCCGCCGGACAGCAGGCAGCCGTACAACGCGCTGACGCTCCCATCGAACGATACCGGCGAGATCAGCAGCGTGCGGCCGGCCAGGTGTCGGTAGGTCTGCCGGACCCGGGCCAGGTAATTCACCAGGCTCGCATGAGTGATCATCACGCCCTTGGGCCGGCCGGCGGACCCCGAGGTGTAGATCACGTACGCCGGGTGCGCCGCACGTAGCAGCCCCCGGCGCTCAGCGTCGCCGACGTCGCCGGCGGGGTAGCGCGAGATCACCTCCGCAACCACGGGGTCATCCAGGATGACCGGGGCCGTTGCTGGCAGGGAGCCGGCCACGCCGCTCGTGGTGACCGTGATCGCCGCCCGCGCGTCGGTGAGCATGAAGGCCTGGCGGCCAGGCGGGTAGCCGGGATCGACCGGGACGTACGCGGCGCCGGACTTCAGCACGGCCAGCAGTGCGACGATCATTTCGGGCGACCGGGGCATGGCGATGGCGACGAGACGCTCGGGACCCGCACCCAGCGTAATCAGATATCGGGCCAGCCGGTTGGCCCGCGCGTTCAGCTCACCGTACGTCAGCTCGGCGGCGGCGGACAGGACCGCGGGGGCGTCCGGGGTACGGGCCACTTGCTGCTCGAACAACTCCGGCACGGTGGCGTCGGGGATGTCCCGGGCGGTGTCGTTCCAGTCGAGCAGCAGCCTGCGCCGCTCCACGGCGGTGAGCAAATCGAGCTGGCTGATGCGGCGGCCCGGATCCGCAGCGGCCTGGCGTAGGAGCCGGGTCAGCCGGGTGGCGAGGGCCTGCACGGTCGTCCGATCGAACAGGTCGGCGGCGTACTCGAAGGCGGCGCTGATCCCGGCCGGGGCATCGCCGGGATCGCGATCCTGCCGGAAGCTCAGGGTCAGGTCGAATTTCGCGGCGCCGCCAGGGACCGGCTCGGGTGCGACCCGCAGCCCAGGCAGCTGCCAGTCCACCGCGGCGACGTCCTCGTCGGCGATCATGACCTGGAACAGCGGATGCCGGGCCGCCGAGCGGACCGGGTTCAGCACCTCGACCAGGTGCTCGAACGGGACGTCCTGACGCGCCTGCGCCGCCAGCACCGTCTCCCGGACCCGCCCCACCAGCCCCGCGAAGCCGGGGTCGCCGGACACATCCGCCCGCAGCACCAGCGTGTTCACGAAGAACCCGGCCAGGTCGTGGACCGCCTCATCAGTCCGCCCCGCCGCCGGCGCGCCGACCGGGATATCCGTCCCCGCGCCCATCCGGGACAACAGCGCGGCCAGCCCCGCCAGCACCA
>PLIQ01000594.1 GCA_003140115.1 Actinomycetota bacterium
TTCCGCGGCGAGCCCCGGCACCCGGCCTACGGGGCCAGCAAGGCGGGACTGAACGCGTTCGGGCAGTCTATGGCCCGAGCGCTCGCGCCGTTCGGCATCTCGGTTGCCATGGTCGCGCCCGGGTACGTCGAAACCGAGATGGCCGCGGCCGACCTGAACTCGGCACGGGGCGACGAGATCCGCGCGCAGAGCCCGTTCAACCGGGTCGCGACGCCCGAGGAGATCGCGGCCGCGGTCGTTTACCTTGCCTCTGACCAGGCCGAATGGGCTAGCGGCACCATTGTGGACCTCAACGGGGCCTCCTACCTGCGCTCCTTACCAGCTACGGCGGCTCACGGCATCGGCCGCACGCCGTCGCCCGATCCTGCGGTGGGCAGCGCGGTCATGACCTGGCCCCAGGCCAGTTCGGTGCCCGCGGCCAGGCAGCCGTCGGTGACCGCGTCGGTGCCGAGGGCGCTGACCCGGATCGCCGGCATCACCGGGGCGATCCGGTCGAGTTCGGTGGTCACCGACTCGGCGAAGCCCGGGGCCCGGCCGATCCCGCCGCCGAGCACGATCAGGTCGGGGTCGACGACGGTGATGACCACGCAGATGGTCTTGGCCACCAGCCGCGCCTCTTCGACCACGACCGCTTGGGCCCGCCCGTCGCCGGCCGCCGCGGCCTCGAAGACGCGCCGCGCGGACACCGGGCCGCGCATCCCCCCGCGACGCGCGGCCCGGACGATCCCGGCGGCCGACGCCGCCGACTCGAGCGTGCCGCGCTTGCGCGCCTCGTGCTCATCGGCGCCCGCGCCGCCGGACAGCGGCATGAACGCGATCTCCCCGGCCACCCCGTGGGCCCCGCGCACCAGCTGACCGCCGAGGATGAGCCCCATGCCGATGCCGGTGCCGATGTGTACGAAGGCGAAGTTGTCGACCTCCCGGCCGTGGCCGAGCGCGCGTTCGGCCAGGGCGGCAGCGTCCACGTCGTTCTCCATCACCAGCGATGACCCGAACGCCTCGCGCAGCCCGGCCAGCGCTGCCGGGCGGTCCCAGCCGCGCAGGCCGCCGGTGAGCTTCATAGCGTTCCGGCGCTGGTCGTAGACACCGGGGCTGCCGATCACCGTCTGGGTGACAGCCGACCGGGTCACGCCCGCTTTCGCGCACAGCAGGTCGGCCAGCTCGACCAGCTCGGCCACCCGGGCCCGGACGCTGGTGGCGCGGGCCCGCAGCGAGGCCCTGGTCCTGATCTCGCCGGTGAGGTCGGCGATCGCGCCGCGGACATACTCGTGCCCGATATCCAGGCCCAGCACCAGCCCGGCGTCGGGCCGGATCTCGTACAGCCGGGCCGAACGACCGGGCATGCCGGTCCGCTGCCCGGCCATGCGGACCAGACCGGCCCGCTCGACGTTGCCGAGGGCCAGGGACACGGTGGGCTTGGACAGGCCGGAAACCCGGGCCAGCTCGGCCCGCGAGCACGGGCCCCGCTGGCGGATGTACTCGAGCAGCAACTGCTCGTTCATGGCCCTGATCAGCGAGGGACGCGCCGCGAACAGGCCCGCCCCGGGGCCGTCCGGCGGGGGAAGAGCCGACACCGGACGCCCGGGTGTGTCCACGCGAGCATCGTCCGACAGGGCTGTCACTGCGGCCTCCTTTAGGCCCGGCGTCAGTTCGTCCGGAGTCTTGTCCCGGACAGATAGTTAGGATACTGTCCTAACAAACTTCGCGGAAGGGGCAACTCCGTATTGGCCAATCTTGGCATCGGCTTCGGACGCTCCCCCGCCGCGACCCGCTCAACGGACGTGCTTCGCGGACGTGCTCCACGGACGAAACGGCAGTAAGGACGAACGGCATGAGACGCCTCACCAGATACGGGGTCATCATCGCGGCCGGCCTGCTCGCGGTCGGCTGTAGCGCCGGCGCCAGCTCCAGTTCCGGCTCCGGCAGCGCCCAGACATCGACGAACAGCACGCTGACCATCTCGAACGAGAACGGCGCGCTTTGGACCTGCGGCTTCAGCCCGCTCAATACGTCCGACACCCTGCTGTCGGTCGGCTTCGTCTACGAGCCGCTGGTCTTTGTGAACCCGCTGCAGAACGGCAAGACCACACCCATGCTCGCCACCTCCTGGACCTGGGGACCGGGTAACAAGTCGCTGACCTTCACGATCCGCCAGGGAGTCAAGTGGAGCGACGGCACGCCAATGACCGCAGCGGACGTCGCTTTCACCTTCAACCTGATCAAGAAGTACCCGGCCCTCGACCTGACCGGTGTCTGGTCGGTGCTGGCCAGCGTCACCGCGACGGGCAACACGGTCACGATGACGTTCAGCACAGCCGGCGCCGTGCCGTACTTCTACTACATCGCGGACCAGACGCCGATCGTGCCCCAGCACATCTGGTCCACGCTCGGCAACCCGGTGACGAACCCCATCGCGAAACCGGTCGGCACCGGTCCGTACCTGATGAGCAAGTGCAGCCCGCAGAACATCACCTATACCGCCAACCCGCACTACTGGCAGCCGGGCGAGCCGAAGGTGGCCAAGATCCAGTACCCGGCCTACACGAGCAACAACACGGCCAACGACGACCTGGCCAACGGCAGCGCGCAGTGGGGCGCTCAGTACATCCCGAGCATCCAGACCTTCTACACCGCGAGGAACCCGAACTTCCATTACTGGTTCCCGCCCACGGTGAACGTCTCGCTGCTCCCGAATCTGACCAACCCGCTGCTCAGCAACGTCAAGGTCCGCGAGGCCATGTCGTACGCGATCGACAGGAACCAGGTCTCCACGATCGGCGAGTCCGGCTACGAGCCGCCGGCGAACCAGGCCGGCATCGTCACGCCGACGTTCTCCAGCAGCCTGGATAACGCGGCCCTGACGAGCTGGGGCAACAGCTACGACCCGGCCAAGGCGAAGGCGCTGCTGGCTTCGGCCGGCTTCCACCCGGGTGCCGGCGGCATCATGACCAACGCGGCCGGGCAGAAGCTGTCCTTCACCGTCATCAACATCGGCGACTACTCCGACTGGGTCGCGTCGATGCAGGTGATCCAGCAGGATCTCAAGGCGGTCGGCATCCAGATCACCCCCGACGACCTGTCCAACACCGACTTCGACGCCGACCTGTTCTTCGGCAAGTACCAGCTGGCCTACTACGACCAGCAGACCTTCGGCCCGAGCGCGTACTACGAGCTGAACAACTGGCTGAACTCCGCGGACACGGCGCCGGTCGGCAAGACCGCGGCCAGCAACTACGAGCGCTACAGCAACCCGGCTACCGACAAGCTGCTCAACGAGTACGCCACCACCACCAGCACGTCCATGCAGCAGAGCATCATGAACCAGATCCAGCAGGTCATGGTGACCCAGGTGCCGTTCATCCCGGTCACCGAGGCGGTGGACTGGTACCAGTACGACACCGGGCCCTTCACCGGCTGGCCGACGCCGGGCGACCCGTACGCCCAGCCGTCCGCCTACGCCTTCCCCGACAACGAGCAGGTGCTCCTGCATCTGGCTCCGAAGTGAGCTAACCGCCGAACGACCCTTCCCGTTTCACTGGAGCAGACAAGCTTGAGATACGCGCTGCGCCGCCTCGGTTTCTTTGTCGTCACGCTATGGGTGGCGCTCACCCTGAACTTCCTGCTGCCGCGGCTGATGCCGGGTAATCCCGCGCTGGCCATGCTGACGAAGTTCCGCGACCTGAGCGCCACCCCGCAAACCCTGCACGCGCTGGAGATCTTGTTCGGCGTCAACTCGCAGCAGAGCCTGCTCTCGCAGTACGGCAGCTACCTGGGGCACATACTGACCGGCAACCTGGGCATCTCGCTCTCCGAATACCCGACCCCGGTCACCACGGTCATCGGCAGCGCGATCTGGTGGACGCTCGGCCTGGTCGGCGTCGCCACCATCTTGGCCTTTATCCTCGGCACTGGCCTGGGCATCGTGTCGGCGTGGCGCCGGGGCAGCAAGCTGGACAGCATCGTGCCGCCGACGTTCGTGATTACCTCGGCGATCCCGTACTTCTGGGTGGCCATGGTGCTGGTCCTGATCTTCGGCCTCACCCTGCACTGGTTTCCCAGCCAGGGCGGCTACTACGTCACCACCGACACACCAGGTCTCAACTTCACCTTCTTCCAGGACGTGATCAACCATGCGTTCCTGCCGGCCGTCTCGCTGCTGATCACCACCATCGGCACCTGGATCCTGACCATGCGGAACACCATGATCACCACGCTGGCCGAGGATTACGTGCGGATGGCCCGAGCCAAAGGGCTGCCGGGCCGGCGGATCATGTTCGACTACGCGGCGCGCAACGCGATCCTGCCGAACCTGACCGGCTTCGCGATGTCGCTTGGTTTCGTGGTCAGCGGCGCGATCCTGATCGAGTACGTATTCAACTATCCCGGCGTCGGGTACATGCTGCTGCAGGCGGTGTCCGGCGAGGACTACCCGCTGATGCAGGGGCTGTTCCTGCTGATCACCGTCGCGGTGCTGTTCGCGATCCTGGTCGCGGACCTCCTTACCGCGTTGCTCGACCCGCGGACAAGGACGGCGCGTTAGCCATGGCCATGCCAGTTTCCGGGGTTCCCACCGAGACCGTGGGGGGCCCGAGACAATGGGGAGGCAGCGCCCAGCTGCCCGCCGGCCGGGCGTTCGCCCGCGTGGGCCGCGCCGTCCGGTCCAACCGCAAGGCCACCATCGGCACCATCCTGCTGGTGATCTTCATCCTGATCGCCCTGTTCCCGTGGGTCATCGCCCGGGACAGCCCGACCCAGGACGCCTACACCCCTCAGCTGGGGATCTCGACCGCCCACCTGCTGGGGACCAATCACTACGGGCAGGACCTGTTCTCGCAGCTGGTCTGGGGCACGAGGAACGTGCTGATCATCGCGTTCGCGGTCGGGCTGGCTGCGACCGGGATAGCGGTCCTGATCGGCATCGCGGCCGCCTATCTCGGCGGCATCTGGGACAACTCGCTCAACGTGCTGACCGACGTGCTCCTGGTCATCCCGCTGTTCCCGCTGCTGATCATCATCGCCGCCTACGCCCGCGGCGGGACCACGCTGGTGCTGATCACGGCGATCACGCTCACCAGCTGGTCCTATACCGCGCGCCAGCTCAGGTCGCAGGCGCTCACGCTGCGTGACAGAGACTTCCTCGAGGCGGCCCGGGTCCGCGGCGAGCGGAAGCTGTACATCATCGTGGTGGAAGTCATCCCCACCATGACCTCGCTGATCGTGGCGAGCTTCCTGACCAACGCCCTGTACGCGGTGCTGTTCGCGTCCAGCCTGCAGTTCATCGGGCTGGGCGACCCGAACACGGTGAGCTGGGGCACCACGCTGTACTGGGCGCAGAACAACGCGGCGCTGCAGACCGGCGAGCCGCTGTGGGCGATCGCGCCGGGCGCCTGCATCGCGGTCCTCGGCGCGGGCTTCGCCCTGCTGAACTATGCCTTCGACGAGATCGGAAACCCGGCCCTGCGACCGGTGAGGAAGGTGCGCCAGATGAAGGGTACAGAGCAGCGTGTCTGACGTTCCGGTGCTCGAGGTCAGCGGCCTGTGCGTCGACTACGTCCTGGATCGCGGTGATGTCCGGGCGGTGGACGACGTCTCGTTCACGCTCAACCGTGGCGAGTTCCTCGGCGTAGTCGGCGAATCGGGCTGCGGGAAGTCGACGCTGCTGTTCGCCATCGCCCAGCTGCTCTCTCCGCCGGCTCGCGTCGCCGAGGGAAGCGTCACGTTCCAGGGCACCGACCTGGTCGGCATGACCGACGAGCAGCTCTCCGCGATCCGCTGGCGGGATATGTCGCTGGTCATGCAGAGCGCGATGAACGCACTGAACCCGGTCAAGTCGATCGGGGCGCAGTTCAAGGACGCCATGCGGGCGCACGGCAAGCCGACCAGGGAGGAGATCGCGGCCCGGTCGGCCGAAGTGCTGCGCATGGTCGGCATCGACCCGGTGCACCTGAGCAGTTACCCGCACCAGCTGTCCGGCGGGATGCGGCAGCGCGCGATGATCGCGATGGCGATGCTGTTCACGCCGGACCTGGTGATCATGGACGAGCCCACGTCCGCGCTGGACGTGGTGGCTCAGCGTTCATTGATGGTGCAGATCAAGGAGCTGCAGGTTACGTACGGCTTCGCGGTCATCTTCGTCACCCATGACATGTCGCTGATCAGCCACTTCTCCGACCGGCTGATGGTGATGTACGCCGGCCAGGTGGACGAGTTCGGTGCCACCCGGACCGTCTTCGACCGGCCGCTGCACCCCTACACGCAGGGCCTGCTCGAGGCCTTCCCGTCCATCCGCGGCCCCAAGGTCCCGCTCAAAGGCATCCCGGGTAACCCGCCCGACCTAGGCCGCCTGCCGACCGGCTGCCGGTTCCACCCGCGCTGCCCGTACGCGGTCGACCGGTGCGCCGAGGTGGCCCCCGAGCTGTACCAGCTGGACCAGGCGCTCGTGCGCTGCCTGCGCCGCCAGGACGGCAGCCTGCCGGTCGAGGCGGATCGGTCGACGCCGGCCACGAGGGGAGCCTGACCCGATGACCTCGACGGAGCTGCTGCGGGCCGATCACCTGACCCGGCACTTCAAGATCGGCGGGGCGCTGTCCCGCCGCACCCTGCACGCCGTGGACGATGTGAACTTCACCATCGGTGAGCGGGAGATCGTGGCCCTGGCCGGCGAGAGCGGCAGCGGCAAGTCCACCATCGCCCGCGTGCTGGCCCGGATCTCCAAGCCCACCAGCGGCGAGGTCTACTTCGAGGGCAAGCCGGTCTCGCAGCTCCGCTCGCGCCGCGACCGGCTGCGTTACAGCGGCCTGGTGCCGATGGTGTTCCAGGACCCGTTCGGCTCGATGAACCCGGTGCTCCGGGTCCAGCACGGCGTGCTGCGCAGCCTCAAGCTGCACCGACCGGAGCTATCGGCGCAGGGGCGTTCGGCCGAGGCGGCCCGGGTGTTCGAGACGGTCGGGCTGGGCGCGGACATGCTGGAGCGGTTCCCCTACGAGCTGAGCGGCGGGCAGCGGCAGCGGGTCGGGTTCGCGCAGGCGCTGGCCATGCGGCCGAAGCTGATCCTGGCCGACGAGCCGGTCTCGATGCTGGACGTGTCGATCAGGATCGGGCTGCTGAACCTGATGGCCGAGCTCCGAGACACGATGGGCGTGTCCGTCCTGTACATCACCCACGACATCGCCAGCGCCCGGTACGTGGCGGACCGGCTGATCGTCATGTACGCCGGGCAGATCGCCGAGTCGGGCCCGATCGAAGAGGTGCTGGCCAACCCTCGGCACCCGTACACCCAGCTTCTGCTGTCCGCGGTACCGGACCCGCGAGCGCCGCTGTCGGTGGCGGCCGAGACCGACCGCGGCGAGCCGCCCAAGGTCATCGATCCGGCCCCCGGCTGCCGGTTCCGCTACCGGTGCCCGCTCGCCATTGACACCTGCGCCCAGGTCACGCCGGTGCTGGCCGAGTTGCGACCAGGGCACGACGCCGCCTGCCACGTAGCGCAGCAGGCAGGCGCCGATCAGGTGAAGGCGTTCTCGTGAAGCTCGCGGTGATCGGCGGCGGGTCCACCTACACGCCCGAGCTGGCCGACGGCATCGGCCGGCTACTGCCTTCGGTCAGCGAGCTGGTGCTCGTCGATCCGGACCCCGGGCGGCTGTCCGCCGTGGGGCCCGTCTCGGCCCGGATCATGGCCGCGCACGGGCATCGCGCCCGGGTCCGCTGGACGGCCAGCCTGGAGGACGGCGCCGACGGCGCCGATGCCATCGTGTTCCAGCTGCGGATCGGCGGTCAGGCGGCCCGCCGGCGCGACGAGACCTGGCCGCTGGACTGCGGCTGCGTGGGCCAGGAGACCACCGGGGCGGGCGGCCTGGCCAAAGCGCTCCGCACCGTACCCATTGTTCTGGATTTGGCCGAACGGGCCAGCCGCCGGGCTTCGCCCTCAGCATTCATCATCGACTTCACCAACCCCGTGGGAATCGTCACCCGGGCGCTGCTGTCCGCGGGCTACCGCGCCATCGGCCTGTGCAACGTGGCGATCGGGTTCCAGCGTCACTTCGCTTCCCTGCTGGAGGTGCCCCCGGACCGGGTGCAGCTCGGCCACGTTGGCCTGAACCACCTGACCTGGGAGCGCTCGGTGCTGGTGGACGACAAGGACATGCTGCCCGGCCTGCTCGCCACCCACGCGGACGAGATCGCGCCGCACACCGGACTGCCCGCCGGCCTCGTCCGGCACCTGGGCATGGTGCCCTCGTACTACCTGCGCTACTACTACGACCACGACGCGGTGGTCGCCGCGCAGCGCGGGTCGGTCACCCGCGCCGAGGAAGTGGCCCGGCTGGAGACCGAACTGCTGAGCTTGTACGCGGACCCACGGCTCGACCGCAAGCCAGCCCAGCTGGCCCAGCGCGGCGGCGCGTGGTACTCCGAGGCGGCGGTGGACCTGCTCGTCTCGCTGCGCGGCGACCGGCGCGACGTCCAGGTGGTCAACACGGTCAACGGGAGCACGCTGCCGTTCCTGCCCGCCGACGCGGTGATCGAAGTGCCGGCCGTGATCGGCCCCGACGGCGCCGCGCCGGTCCCGGTCGATCCACCGGTCGAGCCGCTGCTGCGCGGCCTGATCGCGCACGTGTACGCGTATGAGGAACTCGCGCTCGACGCGGCGATCCGCGGCGGGCGTGACCGGGTGTACGACGCCCTGCTCGCGCACCCCCTGGTCGGCCAGGCCGATACGGCGCAGTGCCTGACCGACCGCCTCATCGCCGAGAACGCACCCTTCCTGTCCTGGGCGTAAGGAGACCGAGGATGAGCCTGCGCAGCAGCGTGGTAGCCAGCGCCTGTGCGATTGTTACTGTGGTCGCGGGAGCGGCGGTGGCCGCACCCGCCTCAGCGAGCGCGACGCTGGCCGCCCCGCAGGTCCGGGTCAACCAGGTCGGGTACCCGACCAACGGGCCGAAGGTGGCGTTCGTGATGCTGGCCCGGCCGGTGACCGCGGTGAGCTTCGAGGTCACGACACCGTACGGGGTGGCCTACCGGGGCACGTCCGCCGCCGACGTGGGATCGTGGAACGCCGCCTACCGCGCCGTGTACCAGCTCAGCTTCTCGGGCCTGGATACCCCGGGCCAGTACCAGGTCCGGGTCCTGTCCCCCGCGGCCGCGGTCTCCCCGGCGTTCACCATCGGCACCGGAGCCCAGCTATACGGCCAGCTGGTGGATAACGCGGTGCGGTACTTCACCTCCGAGCGGGACGGCCCGGACGTCGTTGGGTCGGTCCTGGGCCGCCAGCCCGCCAACCTGACCGACGAGAACGCCGACATCTACGCGGATCCGGCCTACGACGGCAATGACAACCTGCTCGGCACGCTGAAGAAGATCGGCGGGCCGGTCGACGTGGCGGGCGGCTGGTTCGACGCCGGCGGCGGGTACGAGAAGTTCGCCTACACGGCCAGCTACGCCGACGCGCTGATGCTGATCGCGGCCCGCGATTTCCCCGGCTCCTACCCGGCCCTGCAGCCGGAGGCCGCCTTCGGGCTGCAGTGGATCACCAAGCTGTG
>PLIQ01000311.1 GCA_003140115.1 Actinomycetota bacterium
TAGCTGCTGATGATGTGCCGGGCGTAGGCTTCGGTCTGCAGCAGCCCGGTAACCACGTCCACATGCCAGATGGCCATGGCCGCCGCTTCGTGCTCGAAGCCGATGAACTGCTTATAGTCCTCGGAAAGGCTCACCGCGAACTCTTCCCACCAGCCCTTCTGGGCCGCGTCCTCGGCCAGCCCGAGCAGGAGCGCACGGCGCGGCCCGGTGATCTGGTAGTAGTCGAGCAGCCGCTCGACTTCTCGCGGGCGCAAGCCGGTCCTGGCCCGCTCGTATCGGCTGATCTTGGACGGCGACCACCGCAACGCGGCGGCGACCGAGTCTCCGCTCTTGCCCTTGTGCTCTCTGATCTCACGCAGTTCGGCGGCCAGGCGGCGGCGCCGCACCGTGGGACTTGCTGGCGCGGTCATGGGGTGTCCCTCCTTCTCGGCGCCGCCCCGGGCGGATGGGTGCCGCCGGGCGGATGGGTGCGACGGTTACGCACATTTCACCGAAACATGCTGTTGATACGTTTCGTACCCATGTCATCGCCTATCGTAACCAGCGCTCGCCGAAACGAAAATACCCGAGGTGGTCCCGATGCGCTCTATCCTGGCCGAACTACTGGAACTCGTCCCGAGCACCGCGCGGGACTGACCCGCCCATCCATCGAAGCGGAGGGCCGAAAAGTGCTGCGAACCGGCAAGGACTACATCGAGTCGCTCCGCGACGGCCGGGAGGTCTGGATNNGTGAACGTACGCGCCCGGATTTACGACCTCGCCCGCGAAGCCGGCCCCCGGGACCTGCTGACCTACGTCGACGACCAGAGCGCCGAGCGCTGCGCCACCACCTCGCGCCCGCCGCGCACCCGCGAGGACTGGCGGGCCAAGCGGGCGTCGGTCGACGCCATCCTCGACGACGCCGGCGGCGTGGTCACCCGCGTGGGCGATGAGACGGTCGGCGAGATGTGGTCGCTGTTCGACGGGCAGGACGTACTGAACGAGATCGACCCGGCGTTCTCCGCGAACATCACCCATCATGTCCGCCGCGCGCAGTTGCTCGACCCGTTCCACGTCTCGGCCAACACCGACCCCAAGGGCAACCGCTCCCTGCGGCCGCAAGACCAGGACCCCGACGTCCTGCTCCACGTGGTCGGCGAGACCGACAACGGCATCGTTGTGCGCGGCGCCAAGTTCGAGACCGCCGCGGCCTACGCCAACCAGGCGTTCGTGAAACCGACCATCGGCGAATGGAACAACGAGGTCCTCAGCGACTACGCGGTTGGCTTCCTAGCCGACATGGGCGCGCCCGGCATCAAGCACATCTGCCGGTCCCCGTTCGCCGCCCAGCACTCCCCCGATGACTATCCGCTGACCAGCCGGTACGACGAGATCGACACGATGATCGTCTTCGACAACGTGGAGATCCCCTGGGAGAACGTGTTCTTCTACCGGCACACCAAGGCGGCCGCGTTCATCCGCACCTGCCTGCACCGGTACAGCATTTTCCCGTACGTGCAGCGCTACGCGCGCTTCGCCGACTTCCTCCTCGGCGTCGCGTACGCGAGCGCCAGGTCGACCGGGGTCACGATGCACCAGGCCGTGCGGGAGAAGATTGCGCAGATAGCGTGCTACCGCGAGGGCATCAACGCGCACCTGACCGCGGCGATCGAACTCGCCGAGCCCAGCCCCGGCGGGCTGCTGATGCCCAACCAGCCGATGATGTACGCGGGCCGGGTGTTTGCGTCTACCCAGCTGCCGGCGGTTATGCACCTGGTCCGCGACCTGTGCGGCTGCCAGGTCAGCCTGATGCCGAGCAAGGCCATGTTCGACGCCCCGGGCGGCGGCGACTGGCTGCGGAAATATTTCACGATCGGGGAGATCCCGGCGGAGGAACGGCGCAAGCTCTTCGCGCTGGCCCGCGACCTGCTCAACTCCGACTACGCCGGGCACCGGTTGACGTTCCAGCTCTTCGCGCAGTCGCCGCCGTTCTCGCACCTGCTGGCCGTCTACAACAACTACGACTTCAGCGGGCCGCTCGACGTAGTAGCCAGGTACTCCGCGGTCGCGGACGCGGTGCGAAAGTGAGCGACCCGATCGTCGTCGGCGGTCACCTGCGGATCCGGCCGTTCAACACCGCAGACAGCTATCCGGAACAGCGGCTGGATAACGACCTGTGCCAGGCGGTGGTGGCGGGTAACACCGTCTACCTGCGCGGTCAGGTACCGCAGAACCTGGACACCGGCGAGAACGTCCACCTCGGAAACCCCGCCGCCCAGGCCGAGCAGGTCATGACGAACATCGAGACGCTGCTCGCGGAGGCTGGCGCGTCCGTCGAGCACATAGTGAGCTGCACCGTCTACCTCACCGACATCCGCTACCGCGAGCCGGTGTACCGCGTGCTCGGACGGCGGCTCAAGGGTGTCTACCCGGTGTTCACCGGTCTGGTGGTATCCGCGCTCGCCCGCCCGGAATGGCTGGTCGAGGTCACCGTGGTGGCGGTCAAGCTATGACGTTCTCGCTGGCGGGCCGCTGTGAACGTACCGGCTCGGTGGGCGCCGTCATCGCCTCGGCCAGCATGGCGGTGGCCGCGCGGTGCGTGGCGGTCCGGGCGGGCGTGGGCGCGGTGTGCAGCCAGAGCACGACCGATCCGCGGCTGCGTGAGGCGCTGCTGGAGGCGATGGCTGGTGGCCTGGCCGCGAGCGACGCGCTCGCGGTGGTGCTCGGCCGGGCGACCGACGTCGGGTACCGGCAGCTGGCCGCGGTCGACGCCGATGGCGGCTCGGCGAGCTATTCCGGTGAGCTGGCCCTGGGCGAGGCGACGGACGTCCGCGCCGCGGGAGCGGCCGCAGCGGGCAACCTGCTGGCCGATCCGGGTGTCCCGGCCGCGATGCTCGCGGCCTTCGCCGGCCGGGCCGGTGACAGCCTCGGCGACCGGCTCATCGCCGGCCTGCAAGCCGGCCTGGCCGCGGGCGGCGAAGTCTCCCCGGTGCGGTCGGCCGGGATGGTCATCGCGGAGGCGGTGCCGTGGCCGGTCACCGACCTGCGGGTCGACTGGCACGACGATCCGGTCGGGCAGCTCGCCGGGCTCTGGCAGATCTGGCAGCCGCAGGCCGCGTCCTACATCGGCCGGGCGCTGCGCCCAGCCGAGATGGCCGGCTGAGAATGGTGCTGCTTAGGCAACACTATTCAGTGCCACGCACAGCATGAGGCAGGCTGCGACCACGAGGATAATTCCTACTGAGTTGAGTATTGCCGTTTTCACGGTGCCTCCTCGGTGAATCTGCTGGCACCGTACACCCCGAGCAGGCTGTGACCTGGCAGCCACGCCCGCTGGCGGGATGGCGTTTACGCTGCTGCTAATAGTTCGCCTCCGCACAGGTGCTGGCGCCGGATGAACGGGAAGTATTTCTGTATGTCGATCGCCATTTCCGAAGAACACCGGGCCCTCGCGCAGAGCGTCGCGGACTTCTTGACCAACCACGAGTCCCGCGCGGCGGCCCGGAGCCTGCTCGAGGCGGAGGCGGACGCGCTACCGGCGTTCTGGGCCGAGCTGGGCGGCCTGGGCCTACTCGGGCTGCATGTTCCGGAAGAACTTGGCGGCTCGGGCTTCGGGCTGGCCGAAACGTTGGTCGTGGCCGAGGAGATGGGCCGGCACCTCGCGCCGGGGCCGTTCGTCCCGACCGTGATCACCAGCGCCGTGCTGGTCGCCGCCGGACCCGATGAGCTGCGCAAGCGGGTGCTGCCAGGGCTAGCTGACGGCAGCATGATCGGCGCGGCGGCGCTGGGCGGCGATGTGACCTGCACCGACGGTGCCGTGACCGGGAAGGTCGGCGTCGTGCTCAGCGGTCACCTGGCGGACGTGCTGCTGGTCCCCGCCGGTGACGACGTATTGGTCGTGGAGAAGTCGGCGGGCGGCGTCCGGGCCGAGGTGCCCGCCAATCTGGACCCGAGCCGGCCTGCGGCCAGGGTCAGGCTCGACGCGGCGCGGGCGACGGTGCTGCCGGGCGCACGCGGGCTGCTGACCGACGTGGCCCGGGCTGTGCTGGCCGCCGAGGCCGTCGGTGTCGCGGCCGAGACCACCCAGCAGGCGGCCGAGTACGCGAAGGTTCGCCAGCAGTTCGGCCGGCCGATCGCGACGTTCCAGGCGGTCAAGCACCATTGCGCGAACATGGGTGTCGCGGCCGAGCTGGCCACGGCCGCCGCGTGGGATGCCGGGCGGGCCGCGCTCGGCGGCGGCGACCAGTTCAGCTACACCGCGGCGATCGCCGCCGTCCTGGCCGTGCCGGCCGCGGTCGGCAACGCTAACCTCAACATCCAGGTGCACGGCGGGATCGGGTTCACCTGGGAGCACGACGCTCACCTGTACCTGCGGCGGGCCGCGGCCATCGCCGCGGTACTGGACACCGAGCAGGCGGCGATCGAGGTGACCGACCTGGTCCGCCGGGGCGTGCGCAGGGCCGCCGCGATCGAAATGCCCCCCGAAGCGGAGCCGATCCGGGCGGCGATCGGGCCCGACGTGACCCGGCTGCGGGACCTGACCGGCGAGGAGCGGAAGCAGGCGCTGATCGATACCGGCTACGCGATGCCGCACTGGCCGAAGCCGTGGGGCCGGGACGCGACCGCTATTGAGCAGCTGGTCATCGAGCAGGAGTTCGCCGCGGCTGGGATCAAGCGGCCGAGCCTCAGCATCACCGGCTGGATCATCCTGACCCTGATCCAGCACGCCAGCCCGGACCAGGTAACGCGCTGGGTCCGTCCGGCGCTCAGCCAGGACGTGATCTGGTGCCAGCTGTTCAGCGAGCCAGGCGCCGGGTCCGACGCGGCCGGCATCAGGACCAGGGCGACCGCAGTGAAGGGCGATGGGGAGGCGGCTGGGGGCTGGCGAATCAACGGCCAGAAGGTCTGGACCAGCGGCGCGCACCTGGCCGACTTCGGCCTGGCCACGGTGCGGACGAACCCGGACGTGCCCAAGCACGAGGGCATCACCATGATGGTGATCGACATGCACGCGCCCGGAGTCACGGTGCGTCCGCTGAAGATGCCGAACGGCGGCTCGGACTTCAATGAGGTCTTCTTCGACGACGTGTTCGTGCCCGGTTCGGACGTGGTCGGGCCGGTGGACGGCGGCTGGACCGTGGCGCGGGCCACGCTCGGCAACGAGAGCGTCAGTATCGGCGGCGGCGACGGTGGCCGGACGATGCCGGCCGAGGTGTTCATCGCGCCGCTCGACGCGCACCCGGAGCGGCTGGCCGGCGGGGCTGGACGGGTGGGCAGGCATATAGCCCGCACACACGTGATGGGGGTGCTGAATCAGCGAAGCGCCTACCGTGCGGTGGCCGGCGGCGGCCCGGGACCGGAGGGCAACATCACCAAGCTGCTGCTGTCCGAGCTCGGCCATGAGACGGCGGCGATCATGGCGGAACTGGCGGGGCCGGACGCGGCGTTCCTCGATGGTGGCGGCGCGATAGCAGCGAGGCTGGTGCTGATGAACCGGGCCATGTCGATCGCGGGAGGAACGTCGGAGATCAAGCGGAACCAGATCGCCGAACGGATACTCGGTCTCCCCCGGGACCCGCTGATCAAGTAGCGGTCAGTTGTTTCCGGCATGCTGCCAAACGGCGGCTGGTAGCCACCCTTGAGGTACTACACGCGGCGTCCTATGACGCTTGCGTCAAGGCAATCCGCCCAGGCCTGGGTCAACGCGGGAACAGTGCGTCACAGCTTGGTCAGCTTGGCGTAGGGCCACATGATCCGTACGTTACGCGAACCAAAGGCGACAACCACGGCGGTGTCATCCTCGACCACCAAGACCCGGCCAAGGCCGTAGCTATCGTGCGTCACCTGATCCTGCACGTCGAACTGCTCAACAGGCGGATAAGCGGGCATGTTATTGAACGGACTACCGGGCAGGAAACGCCTGGTCGCGCCGTGGGCAGGCTTCATCACTACCAGTATGACCCCCGCTGCCCCCGGCACGCACCCTTCCCGAGGATCAATATGCCCGGCTCCCGCCCCCGGCCACGAGACCACGGCCACGCCGGGCATGCTGCATACCAGCACCAGGCGGCTCCACGGACGTAGCGCTGGTTGCCGCCGAACCTCCGTGATGTTGCGGGCCGAGTCGCGGCGTCCGTTTGACCTGGGCTTTCACCATGGATCGTTCGGCTGGATAAATGCTGGAGCGGCCGGAACGCTGGGCCCGACGGTCTATGCTCGCCTGCCTTCGGGCTCCCTGGTCGCGGCGCTGACCGGGCTCAGGAAAGTTCTCGGTTATCCTGACTATGCGTTCCCTACGCGAGGCCGCGGAGGACGCTCAGCCACTGCTCGGGACGTCGGCGGGCACGCGAGGCCATTCGAGCCAGCCTCCGGTGTGTCATGAGAGCTCCATCGGATCATTCCGGTCCGCAGCCGCGGGCCCCTGGACTAACCCGGTCCGTCCAAGGCAGCGGCCCGACCCGTGGGATGAGATATCCGGATGCGCCATTCCGGCACTTGCAGCGGCTGACCGATCAGGTCGGCCTAGTCGAGCGCGCCGAGGGAATCGTGCCCAGGCACGAGCACGGCTACTGCGCCAATGACGTCGCCCGCGGCGTGATAGTGGTATGCCGGGAGCCGTCGCCGTCCCAGGAACTCATTGCGCTGGGACGCCGCTACCTCCACTTCCTCGCGCAAGCACAAACGCCAGACGGAAGGTTCCGGAACCGCCTCGGCTACGATCGCCACTGGCGTGACCAGCCGGGGGCGCTGGACTGCTGGGGCCGGTCGCTCTGGGCGCTCGGCACCGCTGCCGCCCGGGGCCCCACCACGGACATCTGCCAGGACTCATTCGCCGGATTCGAACGCAGCGCAGAAGTCTCTTCGCCATCGCCGCACGCCATGGCGTTCGCGGCGCTCGGTGCCGCCGAGATACTCGAGAGATGGCCGGACCATTCCGGCGCGCTCGCGCTGCTGAGCAGAGCGAAGGACGTCATCGGCGAGCCGCCCGCGTCCACGGTATGGCCGTGGCCAGCACCCAGGCTCAGCTATGCCAACGCGGCCATCGCCGAGGCCGTCATCGTGGCCGGCGACAAACTCGGTGACGGCCTGGGCCTGCGGAACGGCCTGCGCATGCTCGAGTGGCTGCTGAGCATCGAGACCCGAGACGGTCACCTGTCGGTGGTTCCGGTCGGGGGCTGGAGTCCTGACGAGATCCGCCCCGCCTTTAACCAGCAGCCGATCGAGGTGGCTGCGCTGGCGGATGCCTGCGTGCGCGCGGCGACGGTGACCGGCGACAGCAGTTGGCTCGCGGGCGTGGAAATGAGCGTGGCGTGGTTCCTCGGTGATAACGACGCCAAGATTCCGCTCTTCGATGAGCGGACGGGCGGCTGCGGCGACGGTCTCGGCCCCACCAATCGCAGCCGTAACCAGGGCGCGGAGTCGACGCTCGCGATGATCTCAGTGCTCCAGCAAGGCCGCCGCCTGGCCGCCGCACCGCGGTGAAGGGACGCTTGGTCCGACCGGGGTTACCAGATCGGGGCCGGGGCTGGCCGAGCGGCCGTGCCGACGCCAAAGGCGTGCTGCATGATCACCGACCGGTACTGGTCGTGGGTGAGGATCCAGAAGCGATTCGCGGTGATCGCCTCAACGACCTGCTCGGCAACGTCCGCTGCCGTCAGCGTCGCGACCACCCCAGCGGTGGTGCGAGGGACGTTGGGAGGAGGCGCCTGGTCGGCCAGGGCCGCGGGACCACGCCGTAGGTGTCGAAAGCGGCCGCCGCCAGGTGGTTGACCGCGTCGGCATCGGCCACATCGGTCACCACAGCGGTCGCGTCATGCCCGGCGGCGCGAAGCCCTCGTACGGCAGCATCCAGCCGTTCCGCTTCGATGTCGGCCAGCACCACCTTCATCCCAGCCGCGGCGAACCGTTCCGACATCGCCAAACCCAGACCGCTGGCCGCACCGGTGACCACCGCTACTCGGTCCTGCAGGTGCTCCACATCTCCTCCTCGACCATTCGCGTCATCCCACGCTCCCGCGCCTCGGGTCGACCAGGACCTTGACATCGTCCGCCGGCCCGGCCGACAGCCCGGACAACGTGGCCTCCAGCTCATCGAGCCGTACGGTCCGGCTGTGCAGAGGCTGCGCCCGCACCCGGCCGTCAGCGAGGAACGCCATGCTGCGGCGGAAGTCGTCATGGGTGTATGCGTTCGAGGCGACGACCGTGACCTCCTTGGCCAGCCACCGGGCGGCGTTAATGGTGGCCGGCTCGGCGAGAAAGCTGAGGAGCTGGACCACGCCGCCGGAACGGGCCAGGTCGACCGCGGTCTGCAGCAGCCGCGGTACTCCGGCGCACTCGATGACCACGTCCGCGCCGACGCCTTGCGTGTGGTCCAGGACGTATTCGGCCGCCTCGTCCGGGGTCAAGGCGTTGGTCGCCCCGAGCTCGCTAGCAAGCCGCCGACGTGTCGGCGATGGCTCGACGACGAGCACCTCCCCAGCGCCGGCGGCCCGGGCGAACTGCAGCGCCAGCAACCCGATCGGCCCGGCGCCCTGTACCACGACCATGTCGCCGGCCGTGATCCCGCTGCGGCGCACTCCGTGAAAGGCGACCGTGGCCGGCTCGACCTGCGCGGCCACCTCATCGGTCAGGTCCGGGTGAGCGTGCAGGACCCGGGTCGCCTGGACCGTGATCGTCCGGGCGAACCCGCCGTGCGGCGGCGCGAGCGAATCTCTCCCCCTGGCCACCAGCGATGCCGTCCGGCAATAGTCGCCGAGTCCCCTGCGGCACTCCGGACAGCGGCCGCAGGCGGGCGGCACCGCGAGAACGACTCGGTCGCCGTCTGACAGACCTTCCACGCCGGTTCCGGCAGCGGCCACCGTGCCGACCCACTCATGGCCACACACGGCCGGGCTGTGCAGGTGCCCGCTGCGGAACGAGTGGATGTCCGTCCCGCAGATCCCGCACAGGGTGATGTTGATGGTGACGAACCCAGGAAGCGGCGGTACCTGGGTGAACGTCCGGAACGTCACCGTCTGCTGGGCGGTGATCAGGGCCGCGGTGAAATCTGACATGGATGGCGCCTTTCCGTAAGCTAGCTGCCGGTCACGGCGTGGCCATGGCGCGGCGCGCCGCCGACCCGCCGGCCACCCGGCCGAAGGTCACGCAGTTGGCGTAGGAGTTGCCGCTGCCGACGTAACGCGGTCCCACCACCCCGCCGACGCTCTCGCCGGCCGCGAAAAGCCCGGGAATCGGCCGGCCGGACTCGCCGATCACCTGGGCGTCCCTGTCGATCCGCAGTCCGCAGGCGGTAAAGCAGACGGTCGCCGGGCGGATCTGCGCGCCATAGAACGGCGGGCTCACGATCGGCTGGAGGAATTTGGGGTCCTTCAGGTAATCGAAGTCTTCGCCCGCCGCCACGGCCGCGTTGTACCGCTGGACCGTGGCTTCCAGGTGCTCTGCGGGCAGGGCGAATGCGGCGGCCAGCTCGGCGACGGACTGTCCGCAGCGCACCTTGCCGGCGGTCACCATCGACTCGACAATGTCGGTGTTCCAGTGCGGGCTCTGCTTCTTGGTGGACCCGGGAACCTGCTGCTTGTACCGGGCGACTCCGGCGGCCGTGGCTTCGTCGAGGGCGGCCCGGTCGAAGATTGCGTAGGCGACGTCGCCTTGCTCTTGAATGAGCCCGTCCATGATTCCGTACGGGGCGGTCTCGTCGCAGAAGCGCCGGCCCTGACGGTCGACCAGGACCAGCCACCCCGGCAGGTACGCCTCATAGATCCGCGCGAAGTCCGCGTGCAGCAGCCGCAGGCCCCGGTTGAAACCCGCTACCTGCGCGCCAACCTGGTCCGCGAGGTCGAGGTGGTCGCCGCGGCTGCCGTCGGCTCCGATGTACCACGCCCATCCGGTGTCCGCCGCGGACGGGAAATACCGGGCTAGCTTCTCGGGATTGTTGCCGAAGCCGCCCGTCGCCACCACGACTGCGCCGGCGGTCAGCGTGTCCTCGCCGACGCCGGCCCCCACGACCGCGCCATCCTCGGTGAGCAGGCGGCCGACCCGCCGTCCGAGCGCGATCTCGACCCCAGCGGCGCGGCAGCGGCTGGCGAGCACGTCCACCACGGCTTGGCCTCGCCCGATCGGACAGTGGACACGCGGCAGTGGCTCGTCGCCGCCGAAGACCAGCTGGTCGTAATACTGCACCCCGAGGTCGCCGAGCCATTCCACCGTCGGCCCGGACAGTTCGGCCAGCCGCCGGACCACGGCCGAGTCCACCTTCCACTGGTTGAGCTGCATGTAGTCGTGAAACAGCGATCCAGCGTCATCGACGATGCCCAGCGCGCGCTGATAGCGCGTACCGGCGCCCATCATCAGCCCGCCGGACAGGCGCGACGAGCCGCCCACCACTCCCTCGGACTCGGCGATCAACACGGCTTGCGCACCGCTTTCCCGCGCCGACAGCGCCGCGGCCAGACCAGCGGCGCCAGATCCCACCACCAGGACATCGACATCCCGCTCAGGATGCATCGGCGCGATCTCCTCTCGGGTCGCCCACGAGCGGGACGCCAATTGTCGTTTTACATCGCTCGTTGTACTACAACCGTTGTACATAAGTAGTACGGTGGATGTCAATGCCTAGATACGTTGACCACGACGTCCGCCGCCGACACATCGCCGCCACCGCCGCCGAGCTCGTCGGCACGCGCGGCCTGGACGCGCTGACCTTCCGGAACGTGGCCGAGGCCGCGGGCTCGAGTACCACTGTCCTCACGCATTACTTCGCTGACAAGCACGACCTGCTGCAGGCTACCTTCGAAGCCGTCGCGGAGCGGTCGGGTGCCCGGTTCGACGAGGCGCAGCGGCACGGCGGCGGCCTGCGCGAGTGCTTGGAGGCGCTGCTTCCGCTTGACCCCGAGCGCCAGATCGAGTGGCGCCTGCTGACGTGTTACTGGGGCATGGCGGTGAGCGATCCGAACCTGGCGGATGCCCAAGCGCGGCACGTCCGCTCGGCGCAGCACCGGATCGAGTCGCTGCTGCGTCAGCAGCGCTCGGACAAGGCCGACGGCGAGCCCGAGGTCGTGGCACGACGGCTGGTCACGCTCGTGCACGGGCTCGGAGCCCACAGCGCGCTCGATCCCGACCACTGGTCGCCGGCGGACCAGCGGCGAGTTCTGGCGGACGAGCTGAGCTCGCTCGGCCACCGCGCGCCGCCGCCGCGGAAGCATGCTGGACTCGCTGGTGATGCCGCGACCAGAAGGCTGCGCAAGGAAATCCTCGCCGCCATCAAACAAGGCCCCGATCCCGCGGCACGCCGACGCCGACGGCCGTTCTGAAGCTTGAAGCTTGACCACTGAGCCGTTGTTGTAGAACGTCCGTTGTATTATGATCGGCGGTGGCGGTCGCGACCAGCCAGTGAGCGGACCAGACCCATCAACTGACGGAAGAGCGCATGCAGGAGCACGGTTACGACGTCGTGGTGCTGGGGACCGGCGCGGCCGGCTTGACCGCGGCGTTGGGGCCGCGGCGGACGGCGCGCAGGTCGGCTTGTTCGAGAAGGCCGACACGGTCGGCGGTACGAGCGCATGGTCGGGCGGGACGGTCTGGTTGCCCAACAACCGCCACGAGGTGGAACTCGGGTTCAGCGACAGCCGCGAGGAGGTGCTGACCTGCCTGATGTCGCTGTCGCACGGCCTGATGGAACAGCCGCTGGTGGAAGCGTACGTCGACACCGCACCAGAGGTCGTGGCATGGCTCGAGGACCACAGTCCGGTCGAGTTCGAGACGCTGCGCGGAATGAGCGATTACCACCCCGAGCATCCGGGCGGGAAACAGGAGGGCCGGTCGCTGGAGTGCACGCTGTTCCCGTTCGCCGACCTCGGCGACTGGGCGCACCGGGTCACCGTCGGGTGGCAGATTACCGGCGAGATCACCATGAGCGAGTCGTCGCTGGGGCGCAAGGCACCTGGCGGAGTCCCGGCCGAAGAACTGGAGCGGCGCAAGCTCCGCGACGAGCGCGGCGCCGGGCAGGCGCTCGTCGGGCGCCTGCTCAGGGGCTGTCTGGATCGCGGCGTGGAACCGCAGGTCGGGAGTCGCGGGGTCCGGCTGCTGCCCGGCGCCGGCCGGGTGACCGGCGTCCTCATCGAGGGGCCGGACGGGCCGTTCGAGGCGCACGCCCGCGGCGGCGTGGTGTTGGCGACCGGCGGGTTCGAACACGACGAGCGGCTGGTCAAGGCATTCTTGCGCGGTCCGCTGGCGCGTGCGGTCAGCGTGCCCACGAACACCGACGATGGGCTCCGGATGGCGATGCGNNCGCGTGCCCTGGCAGGTCAACACCGAACGCACTCGCCCGCACACGATCATGGTCAACGATGATGGCGTGCGGTTCACCAACGAGGCCGCCAACTACAACGCGCTCGGCAACGCGTTCCACGTCGTCGACGTGCAGCGGTTTGCCTACGTCAACCACCCGGCGTGGCTGGTCTTGGACCACCATTTCCTCTCTCGATACGGCCTGGCGGGACACAGACCGCCGGCGCCCACTCCGGGTTGGATGATCGAAGCGCCAACCGTCACCGGGCTGGCCGAGCGGATGGGCGTCTCGGCCGATGCCATGCGGGCCACTGTCGAACGGTGGAACGGCAACGCCGCCGCAGGCTCCGACCCCGACTTCCGCCGCGGGGACAGCCATCACGACCGCGCGTGGGGCGACCCGGCATTCGGCGGAACCCACCTGGGCACGCTGGGCCCGATCGACTGCCCGCCCTACTATGCGGTACGAGTACGGTGCGGAGCGCTCGGCACCAAAGGCGGCCCGCGGACCGATACGCAGGGGCGGGTGCTCGACGTCGACGGTGACGTGATCGAGGGCCTGTACGCCGCGGGCAACGCGATGGGCTCAGTGATGGGCATGACCTATGGCGGGCACGGCGGCACCCTGGGGCCCGGATTGGTGTTCGGCTACCTGTCCGGCCGTCATGCCGCCGCTCTCGCCACCCCGCCCATGACGTGCATGACCGTTCCTTGGCGTTTAGCTGAGCAGTTCGCGGACACGCGGGATGACCTGACGGCCGTACAGCTCGATATTGGTCATGAGCTGGTCCTGCGTCAGGCCCGGCATGCCGTACTTCAGGTCGAACCGGGTGGCATCGAGGGCGCGGAGGTTCGTGGCGATCTTCTGCGCGACGGTTTCGGGTGAGCCGACGTACAGTGCTCCGTGCGGCCCGGTTTCCCAGTTGAAGGACTCCTCGGTGGGGATCGCGAAGCCGCGCTCCGGGGCGATGAGTGCGATGATCTCCAGCCAGCGCGGCCAGAACTCCGCTTTCGCCTGCTCGTCGGTGGCCGCGACGTGGCCCGGCGAGTGCACGAGCACCGGAAGTGGCGGGCGGCCGAACTTCTCCAGGGCTCGCTGGAACAGCTGGGAGTACGCGGCGAACCGGTCCGGCGGGCCGCCGATGATGGCCAGCGCCAGCGAGAACCCGAGGCGGGCGGCGCGGATCACCGACTGCGGGTTGCCGCCGACACCGATCCACGCCGGGAACGGGCTCGACTCTAGGTGCGGCACCACGTCCTGGTTCAGCAGAGGCGGGCGGGTCTTGCCCTCCCAGGTGACCGGCCCGCCTTTGAGCAGTTCGGCGAACAGCGTGGCCTTCTCCTCGAAGAGTTCCTCGTAGTCGGCCAGGTCGTACCCGAACAACGGGAACGATTCGATGCTCGATCCGCGGCCCAGGATGACCTCGGCCCGGCCGCCGGAGATCGCGTTCAGCGTGGAGTACCGCTGGAACACCCGGACCGGATCGTCGGAGCTCAGCACGGTGACAGCCGAGCCGAGGCGGATTCTCGTCGTGCGGGCCGCGATCGCGCCGAGCACCACGTCGCCGGCTGGCATCGGGAAGTACGCGGTGTGATGCTCGCCGATCCCGAAGAAATCCACGCCGGCCCGTTCGGCGAAAACGCCCTGCTCGACCACGTTGCGGATCGTCTGGGCGTGTGACAGTGGCGTACCGTCGGCGTCACTGTTGCGGTCGCCGAAGGTGTCCAGCCCGAAGGTGTACGTCATGTGAGACTCCTCGCGTCCTGACCCACGGCCCGCTCGAACTCAGGTTGGGTCAGCACGACCCCGAACACCGGACCGCCCGGCTGCAGCACCCGGCCCGCCCGCAGGCTTTCCAGGCGAACCGGGTCGTAGCCGATCCGGTCGGCCAGGCCCGCGATCGTGGCCACCGCCGCGGGGTCGTCGCCCGCGACGCCTGCGGCCCTGCGGTCCGGGGCGCCGGCCGGCCGCGCCCGGTCCTCGAGTTCGTGATAGCCAATGTGATTGAGCGCCTTGACCACGGCCGAGCCGGCCAGCCGGCCGGCCACGACCTCGCTGCTCCCACCGTCCTGCAATGCGCGCAGCACGCCGTCGCTGGCCGGCCAGTAGTTCATCGCGTCGACGACGAGCTTGCCGTCCAGCAGCGCGGGATCGAGGCCAAGGAAGCGGTGCAGTGGTATCGCGAGTACCACGATGTCCGCGTCCGCCACCGCGTCGCTGGCCCACCGCGGCCGCGCGCCGGGAATGACCAGCTCGGTGATCAGCGCGATGTCTTCGGGGTCGCCCGATGTGGCGATATCCACCGGGTATCCGGCCTTGATGGCCAGCCGCGCGACGACCGGCCCGACATGACCCGCGCCGAGCACCGCCAGCCTGCTTAGTTCCCGCATCAGAACCCGACCACCCTTCCTGGGCGAGAGTGCCGCACTGGAAGCGTAAGCGGACTTTACCCCGGTTATATTCCGGCCGTAGGGTCGACGCGTGGCCGTGACCAGAGCGCTATATAGCATGGCAGGGCGATTTCGCAGACAGGTCGAAGCTCGGTGGTGGTGATGCAACTCACCAGACAGCACGTGATTGACGTTCTGCGCAAGGCAGGATTGCCGGATATGGCCGAGGAGGCCCTGCACGCCCTGCCCGACCCGGTGGACAGCGAACAGGCGCTTTCGATCTGTTCCGGGGTCAGCTTGGCAAAGGGTGTCGGCCCGATCTCTCCCTCCGCCCCCGCGCTGACCAGGATGTCGAGCCGACCGGCCGCTGACCGGACGGTATCGACGACGGTCGCCACGTCCTGATACGAGGCGCAATCCCCGGAGCGGCCGTTGATGAAGACCTGAGCCCCTGCCTCGGCGAGTTGTTCCGCCACCCTCAGTCCGATACCTCCCGAGCTCCCGGTGATGAGGGCCGCCTTGCCTTTGAATTCTGCCGCGCTGGCCACCGGGGATCTCCTCGCCAGGGCTCGTTGCCGCGCTCAGCTCGTTGCCGCACACAGCGTAACCAACCTAGCGAAACTGCCACAAGGGCGTGGCTAGCGACAAGACCGGCACCACCAATTCATGCATGGCGCATGAATGATGGTAGGCTACGGTGATGAGCGAGCCTACGGATACGGGTATCGTCCAAGTCCGCGACGTCGACCCGGCGACACTCGCCGTGCTGCGCGACCGAGCCAGATCACTTGGTCAGTCGCTATCGGGTTACCTGCGCGACCTGATGGACGCCGATGCCGCCGCGGAGACTAACGCCGAGGTCATCGCCCGGATCGCTCGTGACCGGGAACCGGTGGACCTGACCATGGATGACATTCTCGCGGCGCGCGACGAGGGGCGCCGTTGACCCTCACCTACGTGGTGGACAGCTCCCTGGTGGTCGACGCGCTGTCCGCGCGGGAGGGGGATGAGGTGCTGCGGCAGCGACTGTCCGCACCGCGTACGCTGCATGCCCCGCATCATCTCGACGTGGAGGTTGCGTCCACTGTCCGGGGGCTCTCGGCCGGAAAGAAGATCACCGATCACCGCGGGGAACAGATGCTGGCCGATTACTCCCGCCTGCGGATCACCCGCCATCCGGTCTGGCCCTATCATCCGCGGATGTGGGAGCTGCGCCACAATCTGGGAGCGTACGACGCCGCCTACATCGCGCTAGCTGAGGCACTCGGCTGTGAACTGCTGTCCGGCGACGTCAAGCTAAAGAACGCCGCTGGCCACCACGCGACTGTGATCGTTATCCGTTAGCCCCTAGCCGTGGCTGGACCAATAGCCTGCTTGCCTCAGGCCTCGTCTGCTCGGAGGGGCCAGTTTATGCTGGGTCATTATGGTCACCGGCGTGGCATGGGAGCGGGCATGACCTTCACGGTGGAAAAGGACGTCATGGTGGCCATGCGGGACGGCGTGGAGCTGGCGACCGACGCCTGGATCCCGGCCGTCACCCCTGCGCCCACCTTGCTGGTGCGCCTGCCATACGGCAAGGACCTGCCCCAGCTGCTCGCCTACGGGCTGATGCCGAACATCTTTGCCCTGGTCGAAGCGGGTTACGCGGTGGTGTATCAGGACTGCCGGGGCACGTTCCGATCCGGCGGGGATTTGGTGCCGATGCTGAACGAGGCCGCCGACGGCGCCGACACCGTGGCCTGGGTGCTCCGCCAGCCGTGGTGCGACGGCAACATCGGCAGCTACGGCGCGTCCTACCTGGGCTTCGTGCAGTGGGCCAGCGTGTCAGCGGGGGCGCCGGTGAAGGCGATCGCCCCGGCCGTGACCACGACCGACTACTACACCGCGCCGTGGTATTCCGAAGGCGGCGCCGCCTCCTGGCACACGGTACAGTCGTGGACCACCCAGATGGCCATGGTCGAGACGCTGCGCCAGCTCGGCCGGGGCAGCGGCGATCCGCAGCTACTCGGTGAGCTGGCTGGCATGATGGCCGACCCGCAGCCGCACCTGGCAGCGATGCCGCCGAGCCGGCAGCCCGCGGTCGAGAAGGTCTGGCCGTGGTGGGGCGAGCTGCTGTCCCACCCCGCGCGCGACGCCTGGTGGCAGAACCTGTCCGTGCTCGACCGGGCCGAGCAGGTCACGGTGCCCGCGCTGCACATCGGCGGCTGGTTCGACATCTTCGTGGCCAACACGGCCCGGTCGTTCACCGGGCTGCGGGCCCGGGCCGGGACCGCGGAGGCCCGGGAGGGGCAGCGGCTGATCATCGGGCCCTGGGACCACCTGAACTCGACCGGCATCTACCCTGACCGCAAGTTCGGCCTGACCGCCGACGCCATCACCCAGGACCTGACCGGCCAGCACGTGCGGTTCTTCGACCGGTGGCTGCGGGACAGGCGCGGCGCGCTGGACGGCTCCGCCTCGGTGAAGATCTTCGTGATGGGCATCGACCGGTGGCGCGAGGAGCAGGACTGGCCACTGCCAGGAACCAGCTACGTCCCCTACTACCTGCACAGCTCGGGCCGGGCCAACACCGCCGCGGGCGATGGGGAGCTCAGCACCGAGGCGCCCGCGCAGACCGCGGCGGACACCTTCCTGTACGACCCGCAGCGGCCGGTACCCAGCCTGGGCGGGCGGCTGATGCTCCCGTCAACCGCCAACGCGGCCGGCCCGGTCGACCAACGGCCGGTCGAGACCCGCGACGACGTACTGTGCTTCACCTCTGCGGTGCTGACCAAGCCGCTCGAGGTCACCGGGCACGTGTCGCTGACGCTATACGCGTCCTCCTCGGCACCAGACACCGACTTCACCGGCAAGCTGGTCGACGTGTTCCCGGACGGACGCGCGATCTTCCTCACCGACGGCATCATCCGGGCCCGGTACCGTAAGTCGCTGGCCGAGCCGGAGCCGCTCACGCCTGGCGAGCCCTACCAGCTCAGCCTGGATCTGTCGGTGACCTCGAACGTCTTCCTGCCTGGGCACCGAATCCGGCTCGAGGTTTCAAGCAGTAACTTCCCGCGCTTCGACCGCAACACCAACACCGGCGGCGTGATCGCCGACGAATCGGCCGACCAGGCGACCATCGCCGTCAACCGCGTGCTGCACGGCCCCGACTATCCCAGCCAGCTGATCCTGCCCGTGGTCAGCAGGTAGCCGAAGCGTCAAACCCTGACCCGAACGTCCCGTGCGGTCTGCCGCAAGCCGAGCGCGACGACAAGCGGAAACAGGCTCTGAACCGCAGCCGTCAGCCGCTCGACCAGACCGAGGTCACCGCTGCCGTCTCGTGCTGCGATCAGGAGCCAGCAAGACAACCCGGCGAAGACCACGGTCACCATCGTCCCTAGAAGGGATAGGTGGGGCGACCGCTGTGCTGGATCGTGACCCAACGCTGCTCGGTGAACGACTCGATACCGGCCGTGCCACCGAACTTGCCGTAACCAGAGTTCTTGACGCCGCCGAAAGGGGCCATGGGCTCGTCGTTGATGCCCTGATCGTTGATGTGGATGATCCCTGACCGGACCCGCGAGACGACATCCAAGGCGGCATCGAGGTCTCGGGAGATGACCCCGCCGGTCAACCCGTACTCGGTGTCGTTGGCTAGGTCGACGGCGGCGTCGGTCGAGTCGACCGGGTGGATGACCGTCGCCGGCCCGAAGATCTCGGAGGCGAAGATGTCCATCTCGGTCGTCACGTCGGTGAGTACGACCGGCCTGATGAGCGTTCCGTTCGGGCCCTCGATCGCTCCGTCGCCGGTGAGCAGGGTGGCTCCCTTGGCGGCTGCGTCTTTGACGAGCTTCGAGACACGCTGCGCACCACGGGTGTTGATGAGGGGCCCGACAATCGTCGTGGGATCGGCGGGGTCGCCGACGGGCAGCGCCTTGACCCGTTCCACGTACCTGGGGATGAATTTCTCGACCAGGCTCTGGTGGATGATGATCCGGTCGGTTGACATGCAGATCTGCCCGGAGTTCATGAACGCCCCGAAGACGGCGGCGTCAACCGCGAGGTCCGGGTCGGCATCCGCCAGGATGATCAGCGGGTTCTTCCCGCCGAGCTCGAGCACCGCGGGCTTGAGATGCTGGGCTGCCTGGACCCCGATGATGCGCCCGACGTTGGTCGAGCCCGTGAAGTTCACCATCCGCACTCGCGGGTCGGCGACCGGGGCAGCGACCACGTCGCCGGCGTCGGCCAGATCGTTGGTGACGACATTGAGGACCCCGGCCGGGAGCCCTGCTTCGGTCAGGACATCAGCCAGCAGCAGTCCGCAGGTGATCGGGGCGTCCTCGCTCGGCTTCATCACGACGGTGTTGCCAACGGCCAGCGGAATGGCGATGGAGCGGATGCCGAGGACCAGCGGCGCGTTCCACGGTGAGATCGCCCCCACCACGCCGAAGGGGATTCGCTGGGCAATCGAGTAGGCACCCGGGATGGAGGTCGGCAACAGCTCGCCCATCGGGCGGGTGATCGCCGCGGCGGCCTCGCGCAGCACCTGGATGCAGAACGCCAGGTTGAACTGCGAGAACACGCGGGACGCTCCGGTCTCCAGAGCCAAGGCGGTGATCGCCTCCTCGCCGCGCTTGGCCATCACGTCAGCGGCCCTCAGGAAGATCTCGCGTCGCTCGAACGCCCCTACCTTGGACCAGCTGGGGAACGCGGCCTCGGCCGCGTCGGCCGCCCGGGTGATGTCCGCCGGCGTACCGGCGGCGACGCGTGCGTAGACCTCGCCGTCCCACGGGGAGACGTCGTCAGCAAGCTTGCCGGAACTCGCGGGGACACTTTTCCCGCCGATCAGCAGGCCGCGCTCGAGAACGTCGGCGCCAGACATGGCACTACTCCTTCAGTAGGCGGTCGGTGAGGACGAGCTCGTAAATCGCCGGGACGGTCTCCTGGCGGGCCCAGTCGCGCTGAAGTTCGCAGGCGAGCGAGACCCAGCTGATCGGCTGCCCGCCAGCCTGGGTCACCCGCTCCAGGCCGGCACGGTGGGCCTCGGGCGAGGAGCCGGCGATCGCATCGACGACGGGGTAGACCTCGTACCCGTCGCGCAGGGAATCCAAAGCGGTGAAGGCCATGCACACTTCCGTCCACAGGGCGCAGAGGATGAGCTTCCTGCGGCCGGTGGCGCGGACGGCCTGGAGGAATTCGACGTCCTCCCAGGAGTTGACCGTGGTCCTGTCCAGCGGCTTGTCCTCGGCCAGCAGGCTGGCGAGTTCGGGCAGCGTTGACCCCTGACCGGCGGCGACGTTGACGGTCGAGTGCACGACCGGGACCCCGAAGGTCTTGATGGCCCTGACCGTCGAGACGGCGTTCTTCAGCAGCAGCGCGGGATCCATCGAGCGGATCGTGGCCAGCTGGTTTGGCTGGTAGTCGATGAACAGGAACGCCGCGTTCTCCGGCGTGAGGAGATGGTCGGCGAGCGGGTCACGCACCGGGGCGCTGGTCATGGGAGCGGCTCCTTTTCGTATCAGAGTTCGATGAGCCCGAAGCTAGCGGCCGTCGTGGTGAGCGAGTGTCACCTGATTCCGGTGATTTGCGATGCGCCCGGCCTGGGCGCCCCGTCAAGGCGCGCAGCAGCGACGTCTTCCCGCTGCCCGCAGGCGCAGAGATAATCGTCACCTTTCCCTCGACCGCGCGGTCCAGGCGAGCGACAAGATCGTCGCGAGCGATCAGCCGGGCAGTGCGCACGCCACCCTCAGTCGACGGTCCCGGTGCCACGGCCGACCTCGGTCCATGATCCCCATGTTTGAGGATCGGCGGGTGAACCCGCATCGCCGGAATCTGGTGATAGCAGCGGCAAACGCTGTCCGGTCTGACGGATCACCAGGATCCGGTGAGGACCAATCACCTGCGCGGCGGCAAGCCTGGGTCCCGTCCCGAGCGCACGGTAAGGAGACGGCATGAGCATCCCCTACCCGGCAGAGATGTCTGATGCCACCCTCGTGAGCAGCGGCCTGGGTCGGCGGCGCTGGCTGATCTTGGGCGTGATCGGCCTGGCGCAACTGATGGTGGTCCTGGATCTCACGGTGATGAACATCGCGCTACCGACGATCCAGCGGGCCCTGCACTTCACCGAGGTAGACCGGCAGTGGGTGGTCACGGCGTACGCGCTGGCGTTCGGCAGCCTGCTATTGCTCGGCGGCGGGCTGGCTGACCTGCTGGGCCGGAAGGAAACGTTCCTGGTCGGGCTCGTCGGCTTTGCGAACGTCTCGGCCGTGGGCGGCGCCTCGGTCAACTTCACCATGCTGGTGACCGCGCGGGCCTGCCAGGGCGTGTTCGCCGCGCTGCTGGTGCCGTCGGCGCTGTCGCTACTGACCACCACGTTCACCGAGCCGAAGGAGCGCGGCAAGGCGTTCGGCGTCTTCGGGGCGATCGCCGTCGCCGGCGGCGCGGTGGGTCTGCTGCTGGGCGGCGCGCTGACCGAGTACCTGTCCTGGCGGTGGACGCTGTACGTGAACCTGATCTTCGCGGTGGTGGCCATCACCGGCGGAGCGCTGCTGCTGCAGCGGCAGCCATCCCCGACCAAGCCCAAGCTGGATATCCCCGGCGTGCTGCTGGCCTCCAGCGCCGTGTTCTGCCTGGTCTACGGATTCTCCAACGCGGGCACCCGCGGCTGGAGCGCACCTTCCACCTACGGGTTCCTGGCCGCTGGCGTGGTGCTGCTGGCGGCCTTCGCGGCCTGGCAGGGCGGGGCGCCCCACCCGCTGTTGCCGCCCCGTGTGATCCTGGACCGCGACCGCGGCGGCGCCTACGTCGCGACGTTTATCGCCGAAGCTGGCTTGTTCGGCACCTTCTTCTTCCTGACCTACTACCTTCAGCAAACGCTCGGGTATTCACCCCTCGTCACCGGCGTCGCGTTCCTGCCGATCAGCGCCGGCTCGGCGGCCACCTCCAACCTGGCCACGATCGTGCTGATGCCCAGGTTCGGTCCCCGGCCGCTGGTCGCGTCCGGGATGCTCACCGCAGCAGGTGCGATGGTCTGGCTGGCCCAGCTGGCCCGCACACCGGGTACGCCACCGGCGTGGTCGGCCCGCTCATCGTCGCCGCCATCGGCATGGGCCTGGTGATCGCGCCGTCGATCAGCACCGGGACCTTCGGCGTGGCCCCGCAGGACGCCGGCGTCGCCTCCGCGACCGTCAACGTCGGCCAGCAGCTTGGCGCATCCATCGGCACCTCGCTGCTGAACACACTGTTCACCGCTGCCGTCACCTCCTACCTCGTCGCGCACGTCGCCTCGGCCCGGCTCATCGGCCGCCAGGCCCTGACCGGGCTGGCGCTGGCCCATGGGTACGACACGGCGTTCTGGTGGATCGCCGGGATCTTCGCCGGCGGCGCGATCATCTGCGGCGCTCTGCTCCGCAACGGGCCGCTGATCCGGACCGGCGCGCCAGCCCAAGCCGCTCGCGGGGTAAGGCCGACCCAAGCCGAGGCCGGCCCTACTCGTCCGACGTGATGCGACCTGCGTTCTTGCGATCTCCGCCTTACGCCCGTCGCACGGAGGGCGCGAGCAGGCCCAGGGCGCGGGCTCGGTCCACCGCCTCGTGGCGGCTGTGGACGCCGAGCTTGGCGTACAGGTGGCGCCGATGGGTGTTGACGGTGTTCACCGAGAGGAATAGCTCATTGGCGATATCGTGCACCGTGAGGTGGGTCGGCAGGTAGCGCAGGACGCGGGTCTCGCTGTCAGTGAGCTGTTCATCCAGGCCGCGGCTGAGGGGCCATCGCGGTTGGCTGCCGGGCGGCGGTGCGGCCCCGGCCGGCCGGCGCAGCAGGTCCAGGATCTTGGAGATCAAGACGGGGTGGGCGGTGCCGCTGCGGCGATGCCGCTCGAGCAGAACCGGGACGGGGTCCAGGAGGAACGGCAGGAGGATGCCGTTGGAGTCGGTGACATCCAGCGCCCGCTCCAGGACACGTCCGGCGGTGGCCTGGTCGCCTAGGGCGTCGCGGGCTCGCGCCGCCAGCAGCAGCGCCGTTACCGTCTGCACCCGCAGGGCCCCGGAGACCGGGCCGTCCAGGACGGGCGCGAGCGCATCGGTCGCCACCTGCGGATCGCCGGTGGCCAGTCGCAGCGCCGCCGCTGCGATGCGCATCTCTGCGCTGACCCGCTCGCCCTCGTCCAGCTCGGCGAGAACCTGCTCGGCCCGTCCGGTCTGGCCGAGCCGGACCAGCGTCGCCAGCATGCGTGATCGTATCGACGTCACGTGGGTGTGCGGGGTGATCAGTACCTTGGCCAGCTTCTCAGCGGCCTGGAAAGCAGCCAGCGCCTCCTGGTAACGGCCACGGGCCAGCTCCAGGACCCCGCGGGCGTAACGCAGGATCATCCCGGCGGCCGGTTCCACCTCGGTGCGCAGGGTACGCTCGGCGCGCTCCAGCCACGGTTCCGCTTCATCCAGCCGTCCCTGGAACAGCATCACGATCCCCAGTTGGGCGTGGGCCACCCCGGCGAGCGGCTCCTCCCCCCAGCCATGCCGTTCCGCCAGCTCGATCGCCTGCCTGCTCCACTCCGCTTGCAACGCACCGGGCCGGAACAGCAGCATCCCGTGCGCCCCGTGGGTCAGGCCGGTGAACTCCAGGTACGGCCGCCCGATCAGGCGCGCCAGAGCAATGCCCTGCTTCAGATGCCGATCCGCGTCCGCGAACCGGAACGCCCAGACCTCGGCGATACCGAGGCTGATCAACGCCGCGGCACGCAGATCCTCGCTCAGCCCGAGGTGCGCGGCATCGGCACCCTCGGTGAGAGCGAACACCCGATGTGCCTCCTCGGCCACGACCGGGAAATCGACGAAACGCCGGGCCAAGAAGAGCCGCAGCACCGCCAGCATGACCTGCACCCGTCCGCGACGCTCTGCGGGCACGGCCGTCAGCGCGCCGGCGGCCATGGCCAGGTGCCGCCTGGCATCTTCCAGGGCTCCCCGGACCAGATCACCGGCCACCTGCACGGCGGTGAGCTCGGGGCTGGCCGCGACGACCCGGCGGGGGAACGTGGCCAGCAGTTCGACCAACGTTGCTCCCCGCCCGGCGAGGTAGAAGTCGAGCCAGTGGTCCGACAACAGCCGGGCCGCCGTCCCCCAGTCCCCGGCGGCCTGCGCTTGGCGGACCGCCTCGACCGGGTGCCCGTGCTCGGCCAGCCACCCGGCGGCAGCGCCGTGCAGCGCGGCCTGCTCATTCGGCTCGGTGCGGCGCAGTTCCAGTTGCAGCAGGTCCGCGAACAGCTGGTGGTAGCGGAACCACGTCCTGCCCGCGTCCAGCGACACCACGAACGCGTTGGCCTGCTCCAGATCCTGCAAGATCCGTTCCCCGCCTGAGCTGCCGGTCAGCACGTCCGCCAGCGGACCGGACACCCGCTCCAGCACTGAGGTGCGCAGCAGCAGCCGCCGCACCTCCTCGCTCTGCCGGTCCAGCACCTCGGCCAGCAGGAATTCAGCCACCGTGCGATCGGTGCCGGAGAACTCCGCGGCGAACCGCTCCGGGTCCGGGTGCCCGGCCAGCGAGAGCGCGGCCAGCCGTAGCCCGGCCGCCCAGCCCTCGCACCGTTGGTGCAACCGGGCCAGCGCGTCGGGCGGCAACTTCACCCCGGTCGCGCCGAACAGCGCCCGCGCCTCGGCCAGGCTGAACCGCAGATCGGCCGCATGAATCTCGGTCAGATCCCCGGCCAGCCGCAGCCGGTGCAACCCCAGCCGCAGATCGTGCCGGGTCGCGAGGACGAACCGCAGCTCCGGCGGCGCCCGCAGGACCAGAAGCTCGAGCTGCGGTAGCACCTCGCCCGGGCCCAGCAGGTGCGCATCGTCGATCACCAGCCACAGCCGGTCTTCCAACTGGGCCAGGTCCGTCAGCAGCCGCTCCACCACCGCCCAGCCGTCCAGATCCGGCGCCGCGGTCAGCGGCCGGACCAGCGCCGATCCGGCCGCCGTGCCCCGAAGCGCGCCGACGACCGAGATCCAGAACCGCCGCGGATCCCGCTGCTCACCGTTCACCGATACCCACGCGGCGCGGGTGGCCAGGCCAGCCTCGGCGATCCAGGACCGCATCAGCACCGTCTTCCCGCTCCCGGCCGGCGCCGACACCGCAGCGACGCGTTCGGATTCGGCCAGCCGCCCGAACAGCGCGCAGCGAGACACAACCCCGGCCCGGACGGAAGGAGCGCCGGGAGCATCGGGGGTCCTGGGCTCGGCGGCGGACGCCGCGGCGCCGGTTAGCGCCGCCAGTTCGACCGTGGCGTGGCCGGGCCGGTCAAAACTGATCTGGAAAGGTCTCAGCTCGCCCGGGACTACTTGAACAGTGGCGACCTCACCCATGCTTCCGACCTGGTCTGCGCGTCACGTTTCAAGGCAATCCCCTGGGCCGGACGATGAATAGTCGTCATCTGACGACACCTTGCGGGATGGGGACCGATGCCCGGAGCACCGTTCCGCCCGAGTGCGGGCTGATGATGTCCAGCGTGCCGCCGATCGCCCCTATTCGGTCGCTCAACCCGAGGAGGCCGCTGGTTTCGGACTGGGGACGCGCCCCGCCGACCCCGTCGTCCCGGACCTCGACGACGCACCGGTCAGCTGCGACCTCCAGCCGTACCCAGGCGCAGGTAGCCTGCGCGTGCTTGACGATGTTCGTCAGCGCTTCGGAGCAGAAGAAGTAGAGGCTGGCCTCGACGGAGGCCGGCAGCCTGATGCCGGGAACGTCGATCTCGACGGGAATGGCGACCCGGTCGGCCAGGCCACGAACGGCCGGTGCCAGGCCATGCTGGGTGAGGATCGCGGGATGCAGGCCGGCCGCCAGCTCGCGCAGGTCCTCGATCCCGCGCCTGGTGTCCTCCAGGGCCTGGCCGAGAAGTTCCCTGGCCCGATGCGGAGCCGACTCCCAGCGCTGCTCGGCCAGTTGAAGGTTGATAAGGGTAGCGACCAGATGCTGCTGGACACCGTCGTGCAGGTCCCTGGTAACGCGCTGACGTGCTGTGTTGGGCGCGGTGACCAGGCGCGCCCGCGACGCTATCAGCTCCTGCTCGGCACGTCGGCGGTCGGTGATGCGTCGGCACTGGCCTTCCGCCGCGCCCGGCGCGCCTGGGCCGTCGCCGTGCCCGTGGCCGCCGCCGTCGTCAGCGGGTTGGTCGCCGCGGCGATCTTGGATGGCATTGCCGGCCTGGGGAACTACGCAGCGATCGCCGGCATTGTCGCGCTGTTCTCGCTGGCCGTAGCGGCCCCCACGGCCGTACTGGCCCGGATCCGGCCGCCTTTGGTCGCTCTGGCCGTCTTGGTGTTCATCGTGGCCGGAATCCCGGTCAGCGGCGGACCGGCCAACCTGGCCAGCTTCACGCCCGGCTTCCTGCGCGTCTTTGGCCCTGTCCTGCCACTAGGGATAGCGGCCAGCACCATCCGCAACGTGGTCTACTTCGGCGGCCATGCCACCAGTCCATATCTGTGGACCCTGGCCGCCTGGGCGCTGGCCGGCGTCGCCGGCCTGATCCTGGTCACGGCGCTCCGACGCCCTGCCCTCGTGCTGACCGGGCCCGTCGCGCCACCGCCTGTCCTGGCTGAACCGGTGTCCGCCCGGCCAGGCCACGCGTCCGTCCCCGCCATCCCAGATCCCGGTGCGGCGCGGTCCCTCACTCTGGTGGTCGGCTTCGATGACTCCGAGCCCGCACGGCGGGCGCTCATCTGGGGCGCGGACCTGCTGCGCGCCCGCCCCGGCGCCCTGCACGTCGTCTACGCCGACCACGTGCTCATCGACAGCGACCTGTCCGGATTCGGCCGGACCGAGATGGACGAGGACCGCGACGCGAAGGCCGTCCGCGTGGCGGAGGCCGCTAAGGAGATCACCGCCGCGGCAGGCACCCCGTACACATTCGAGCGCCGTCAGGAACCACCCGCGGACGCGATTCTTCATGCCGCCGACGTCGACGACGCCGCCGAGCCCGCCAGCACAACCGTGATCGTGACCGGCCGCTCTCATCATGCCGCGCACCGCGTCATCGGCTCGGTCCCAGGCCGGCTGCTGAACGAGTCGCCCTACCCGGTCCTCACCATCCCATTACCGGCAACAGCGGCATTGCGCCGCCGGTCAGCGATCACGTGACGGACTGGCGGCCTAGGGTACGAGGTAAGGGCTTGTGATCGCGGGCAGAGCAGGGAGCCTGGCCAGGGAATGGACCAGGGACCTTAAGGGCGCGATGGAGCAGGCCGGAGCGAAACAGTGAGGTTAACGGCGTCAGGTGAGTCCGTCACGCAGTCCCGGAGGTACACGGCAATGAGCACCCATCTGCCAGATCAGGCTGTCTTCAGGCCGACCCTGCCCGAGGACATCGACTGGGAGCCGTTCCCGCCGTTCCCGCCCTCGGCCCGTCTCGCCGTCATGGTGGGCCAGCCATCAGAGCCCGCTCCGTATGTGGTCCGGGTCAAGCTGCCGTCCGGCGTCAAGCTGATGCCCCACCGACACCACGAGGATCGGGTCTACACGGTCATGTCCGGCGTCTTCTACATCGGCGTGGGTGAACAGTTCGATGACGGAAAGCTGCAGGCGTACCCGCCGGGTGCCGTCATTGTCCTGCCCGGCGGTACCCCCCATTTCCACTGGGCCAAATCCGGTGAGTACGTCACCCAGGTGACGGCGATCGGGCCGATTAGTCTCGAATACCTAGACCCGGAAGACGACCCGCGGCACAAGTGAGCCATTTCCAGATGACATGCGAGCATGATTCTGTACTGCCTAGCCGTTGGCATGACGGCGGAGGAGGAGAGGGGCGCCATCGTGCTGTCTTTCCGCGCTTCGTTACGATTCGCGCCCTTCGGCAATGCCGAGCACCTCGTCGAGAGCTTGCTCGATCGACTGCGGGCCGGAGCTCAGGTAAAGGATACGGCCCACACTGCGTGAATCTGCCAGCAAGCGGGCTATCAGGCTGGCGACGTCGTCACGCGGTACCGGCCCCCTGAATGGCACGCTGTCGATGCGAACGCTCCCGGTCCCCGCATCGTTGGTCAAGCCGCCCGGCCTGAGGATCGTCCACGCCCGATCACTCGCCTCGAGCGCCGCATCGGCCTCCGCCTTCGCCCGCAAGTAGACGTCGAACACCCCGTCGCCGTCTGGCGGGTTCTCGACGCCTGCCCCGCTGACCATGAGGTAGCGCGGGACACCCGCGGTCGTCGCGGCGCGCAGCAGCTTGATCGCTCCGTCGCGATCCATCGTCAGCTTGCGATCGGCCCCGCTACCCGGTCCGGCGCCGGCGGCGAAGACCACGGCGTCTGCGCCCTCGATCGCGGTGGCGACCTCCTCGACGCTGGCACGCTCGAGGTCGCAGAGGACGGGAGATGCTCCCGCCCGGCTGACCTCGGTAGCGTGATCCGGGTTGCGAATCAGCCCGATGACGCGGTCGCCCTCGGCCGCGAGCAGCCGCGCGAGTCGCAAAGCGATCTGACCGTGGGCACCTACAATCGCCACGTTCACGGCGCCTCCTCGACCTCCCGTCCCGCCTCAAAGCCGACGCCTCTCATCGTGTCATCGCTGGCTTCGGCCGGCCAGGTTCAGTCAACATGCGGATGCCGCCGCTTTGACCGGGCGGACGACCATTGCTTGAGCCGTAGTGCAGACTCCTGAGAGAGGAGCGGAGAGAACAGCGATGACGACAAGTGCGGAATCTTCTGGCGTGCACATGATCGTCCTACCCGGCGGCGGATATGCCGCACACGCTCCGCACGAAGCCGAGCCGGTGGCCAGGTGGCTCGGCGAGATAGGCATACAGGCGAGCGTGTTCCGTTATCCGCTCAACGTCCGGCACCCGGTGCCGCTGGACGCGCTACGCGCTGAGATCGGCCGCCGTCGAGCCGGCGGCGCCCGGCGGATCGGACTCATCGGCTTCTCCGCGGGAGGTCACCTGGCTGGGCTGGCCGCCCTCGCGCCAGGCGGCGCGGCCGATCAGACGGTGCAGTTCGCCGTCCTTGGTTACGCCATCACCTCGATGCAGACCGAGACCTACCGCCCGGCCCGGGTGATCCTTCTCGGCCAGGACGCCAGCTTGCACCTGCGCCGGTCGACATCGCTGGATGCGCTGGTCACGCCGCAGTCGCCGCCATTCTTCGTCTGGCACACCGCAGAGGACCCTTACGTCCCCCCCGAACACACCTACCGTCTGGCCTCGGCGCTCGCGGCCAGCCAGGTTCCCCACGCCGTGCATGTGTTCGCCCACGGTCCGCACGGCCTTGGCCTGGCCCAGAACGCTGGCGAGGTCGCGATCTGGACCACGCTGGCGAGTGCCTGGATCCGGGAACAGGCGGCACGGTCGGATTGATTCATTCCGAGCGCAGGACGCTGCCGAGAACGGCCACGTTCTGGATCTTGGCCGGGCTGTTCCTGATGCTGTTCTTCGCCTCGGCGGCCGCGTCGCCGTTGTACCAGGTGTATCAGGCCCAGTTCCATTTCTCGGCGGCCACGCTGACCGCGGTGTTCGCGGTCTACGTCCTGGTCCTGCTGGTCACGCTGCTGGTGTTCGGATCAGTGTCGGATTACTTGGGCCGACTCCCGGTGATCATCACGGCGCTCGCCTTCAGCGTTGCCGCGTGCGCGGTCTTCCTGGCCGCGGACGGCGTCGGGGTCCTGTATGCGGCCCGGTCCCTGCAGGGCATCGCGACCGGCCTGGCCAGCGGGCCGATCGGCGGCGCGCTGATCGACCTGCAACCGCCCGGCAGCCACCGAGCACCGATGGTGATCAGCGTCTTCGCCAGCTTGGGCCTGGCCCTGGGCGCCCTGGTCACCAGCGCGCTGGTCCAATATGCTCCGGCGCCGACCCGTCTGATCTGGTGGGCGCTGCTGGCCGTCTTCGCCGCCGGGATCGTCGCCGTGCTGGCCATGGCCGAACCCGCGTCCCGGCGTCCCGGTGTCCTGGCCTCGCTGCGGCCCCGCGTCGCCGTGCCGCGCCAGGCTCGGAGCACCTTCGCCGCAGCCGTTCCATGCATCGTCGCGGGATGGGCGCTCGGCGGCCTGTACCTGTCGCTCGGACCGTCGCTGGCCGCGCAGGCGACGGGTTCGCCAAATCTGCTGTGGGGCGGGCTGGTGATCTTCCTGCTCTGTGGCACCGGGGCCGTAGCGGCCTTTGCGCTGCGCACCATCAGCCCCCAGGCGACGATGCTGGCTGGCTGTCTGTTCCTGCTCGCGGGCATGGCGGTGACGTTCGGAGCAATCGCTGCGACCGCGTCCGCCGCCTTCCTCGTCGGCACCGCGGTAGCAGGCGTCGGCTTCGGTTTGGCGTTCCTGGGGTCTTTCCGCGTCATTACCGCCCTAGCCGAGCCTGACGACCGCGCGGGCCTGGTCGCTGCCGTCTACATCGTGGGCTACCTTGCATTCAGCGTCCCGGCGCTGATCGCTGGGGTAGCGACCACGAAGTTCGGGCTGCACTCGACGGCCCTGGTCTACTCCGCGTCGCTCGCGGTCCTGGCCGCGGCGGCAGTCGGCCTCCTGGGCCTCCGCCGCGGCGGCCAGCCCGCCCCGCTTTGACATCCTCCCCCGCCTGAAGTGAAGGCCGGGGGATTCAGCTACTACTCCAATTGGAGCAGCAGGTGAGGTTCGCGGTTCACAGGCCGGGCAACCCCGTCGCCTCCCCGCGCAGTCACGGCGTGCTCGACGGCGAGGTTCCAGACGTACCGGGCGTGGCCGCAGTGGTCCCGCAGCACCGCTTCCTGGGCGGGGGTGGGGATAAGCCGGTACCGGGATATGCGAACACAGTATCGGACACCGCCGACATTTCCGGGGAGGTGACGCGGCGTTTCCTCCCCGGCCTGAAGACCGGAGTCTCCACGCATCCTGATGATTGACCGGCGGATCACCACGACCGGCACTGTCGGGTCAGTGCGGCTGGCTGGGTTCCTCGGGTGGGGGTGTTCCGGGGGTTATCAGCCTGGATTCGTAGGCGAGCACGACGGCTTGGACGCGGTCGCGCAGGCCGAGCTTGGCCAGGATGCGGCCGACATGAATCTTCACTGTTCCTTCGGACAGGAACAGGCTGGTCGCGATCTCGCTGTTGGACATGCCCGCCGCGATGCGGGAGAAGACGTCCTGCTCGCGGTCGGTGAGGGTCTGCCGAAGCTGGGCGGCGGGGAGCCCGCTGGGTGTTCCGGGCCGCGGGCTGGCGGCGAACTCGCGGACAAGGCGGGTGGTGGCGGTCGGCGCCAGGACGGCATCGCCGGCGGCGACGGTATGGATGGCGGCGACCAGGCTCGCGGGCTGGGTGTCTTTGAGCAGGAAGCCGCTTGCGCCGGCCCGCAGCCCGGCGTAGACGTAATCGTCAAGGTCGAAGGTGGTCAGGATCAGCACCTTGCACGGCAGCCCGGCGGCCACGATGTCGCGGGTCGCTTCGATGCCGTCATGGCCGGGCATCCGGACGTCCATGAGCACCACGTCGGGACGCAACGCAGAGCACATCGAGACGGCGACTGCCCCGTCGGCAGCCTCACCGACCACCTCGATATCGTCTTCGGCGTCCAACACCAGGCGGAAGCCCATCCGGATGAGGGGATGGTCGTCGACCAGGAGCACGCTGATCACGGTGGCACCACCGCGCCGCAATCGAAACGGGCCGTGACCCGCCAGCCGCGCGGCTGGCGGGGGCCGCAGGTCAGTTCGCCGCCGAACGCGCCGACACGTTCGGACATGCCGGTCAGGCCGCCACCGGGAGCGCGGGGTACTCCGGCGGTGCCGACGCCGTCGTCCTCGACCTCGACGCGCACCTCGCCCGGTTCGAGCCGCAGCCGGACGGCCGCCCTCGCGCCCGGGCCGGCGTGCTTCATCGTGTTCGTCAGGGCTTCCTGGACGAGCCGGAAGACGGCCAGCTGGACGCCGGGCGTTGTGTCCCCAGGCGGACCGCTGCGTTCGTACTCGACCGGCAGCCCCGCCGCCCGGACCCGGGTGAACAGACCGTCAAGGTCGGACAGGCCGGGGAGCGGCTGCCGCAGTTCCAGTCCACCCTCGGTCCGCAGGACGCCGAGCAGGCGGCGGGTCTCGGCCAGCGCCTCCCGGGCGGTGCTCGAAATCCCCCGGATCGCGTCGGAGGCCTGATCGGGGGCGCGGGTGACCGCGGCCAGAGCACCGTCGGAAAGCGCCACGATGACGGTGAGGTGGTGCGCCACGCTGTCGTGCATCTCGCGGGCGATGCGGGCCCGCTCGACCGCCGCGGCCAGGGCGCTGGTCTGATCGTGTTCGCGTTCGAGCCGCTGGGCGCGGTCGCGCAGCTCGACCAGGTAGGCCCGGCGAGTGTTCGTGTACAGGCCCGCAACCACGACCGCGGCGATCGCGATGACCTCGTAGATCATGGCCAGCCAGCTGTGATGCCAGCCGCCCTGGCCGGTCGCGGGGATCTCGGCCGCCACCGTGAGCGCGGCCGCGACGAGCGCCAGGTTCCGGCTCAGCGTGGCCGCGACCGTGTAGAGGGTGATAGCCAGCGCGACCGGAACCAGCTCGCCGCGGACCGGCCACCAGGCCACTATCGCGGCCATGAGAACCACGACGCCGAACACCGGGCCGGGCCAGACCCGGCGCAGTGACACCACCAGGAGCGTCAGGACCGCCACGACCAGGCCGGCCGCCAGCGTGGGAGGCGGGGGGTGCGCCGCCTGGCCGAAGGAATAACTTCCGAAGGAGCCCAGGGCGGCGAGTAGGGCGCACCCGACGTCGAAGACCCAGGAACGCAGCGGGCGCGTTCCCGGGTTCTCGACCGGTGTCCAGAAGGACATACCTAATCCTCGCAGCCTTTCCGGGTTGGTCAGGCGTCGCGACGGCGCAGCTGCCAGGCGGCCAGCCCGGTCAGCACGACCGCGTAGCCGCACAGGACCGCGAATCCGGTCCACGGGCTCAGCGCCTGCGCGCTGGTCGCCGATTGGCCCCACAGGGCCCCGCCGGCGTTGGACGGCAGGTAGGGCTCGAAGCCTGTGATCGAGTGCGGCAGGGTCCCCGCGACGATCGGGATGACGAAGAACACTGCGGCGAACACCGACAGGCCCGCCGCGGTCTTGCGGAGCAGGGCCCCCAGGGCCAGGCCGATGATGACGACGACGGTCAGGTACAACGACGAGCCGGCCACCGTCCGCAGCACGCCCGGATCGGTCAGCGAGATCGCCGAACCCCCGCGGGAGGACTCGATGGCGGTCGCGGCGAAGAAGTCGGTGAACGCGCACAGCATGGTCACCGNNGTGGCGCGGATCATCCCGGTGCCGTACTCGCCGCTGAACGCCAGCACGCCGATCACGCCGAGGACCAGCTGGGCGAACAGCACGCCCAGCAGGGCCCCCGATATACCCGCCGCGGCGGAATTGCCCGCCGAGACGTGATAAACCGTGCCGGATCCTGCGACCAGGGCACCCACGCCCACGATCAGCACGACCGCGATCAGCGTGCACCACCGGGTCGAGCGCAGCGCCCCCAGCTTGGTCCACTCCGCGCGGATGACGCGGACCTGGGTCACCGGTCCCGCTACGGTCGCCGGGGCCGGGACTACGGGGGACGGCGCGAGTCCTGGCCGCGTGACGGCGGTCATCGGGTTGCTCCG
>PLIQ01000176.1:0-7792 GCA_003140115.1 Actinomycetota bacterium
TCCAGGTCGCCGGTGGCGGTGAGGGTGACGCGGGCGGGGTGCTCGGGCAGGCCGCGGGCGGCGCGGCGGGCGCGGCGGCGCGGGTCGCGGACCAGCAGGCGGGGGTCGTCCTGGCGGACCGTGCCCGCGCCGACCAAGATCGCGTCGCAGCCGGCCCGGACCTCGTCCACGCGGTCCAGGTCGGCCGGGCCGGACAGGATCAGGCGCTGCGGGCGGGCATCGTCGAGGTAGCCGTCGGCCGAGGTGGCGCAACTCAGCAGGACGTACGGGCGTGGCGGCACGGAACCCCCTGGGTGGTGTCGCCCCAGCGTAGCTTCGGTGCTTTACTGGTCACCGATGCTTGAGACAGTCAACCCCGCAACCGGAGAAGTGCTGGCCACCTTCCCGGTAGACGGCCGCCGCGAGGTCGAGGCGGCGGTCGCGGCCGCCCGTGAGGCGGCCAGCTGGTGGGCCGGGCTCGGCTGGTCCGGGCGGCGCATCCGGCTGCTGGCCTGGAAGTCGTACCTGGTCCGGTACATGGGCCGGCTGGCCCAGCTGATGCACGAAGAGACCGGCAAGCCGCTGGACGACGCCAAGCTCGAGATCATCCTGGCCGTGCTGCACATCGACTGGGCCGCGCGGCACGCCCGCCGGGTGCTGCGCCCGCGCCGGGTGCACAGCGGGCTGGCCGCCATCAACCTGGCCTCGACCCTGGAGTACCTGCCGCTGGGCGTGATCGGGGTGATCGGCCCGTGGAACTACCCGGTGTTCACGCCGGTGGGCTCGATCGCCTACGCGCTGGCGGCGGGGAACGCGGTGGTGTTCAAGCCGTCGGAGCTGACGCCCGCGACCGGGGAGTGGCTGGTCCGGTCGTTCGGTGAGGCGCTGGGGGTGTTCGGTTCGTCGCAGCCGGTGCTCCAGCTGGTCACCGGGCCCGGGTCGACCGGCGAGGCGCTGGCCCGCAGCGGGGTGGGCAAGATCGCGTTCACCGGGTCGACGGCTACCGCGCGCAAGGTGATGGCCGCCGCGGCGGACACCTTGACCCCGGTGCTGGCCGAGTGCGGCGGCAAGGACGCGCTGCTGGTCGGGGCGGACGCCGACCTGGACGCGGCGGCCGACGCCGCGGCCTGGGGCGCGATGTCGAACGCGGGGCAGACCTGCGTGGGGATCGAGCGGGTGTACGTGGCCGACGCGGTGTACCACAGCTTCCTGGAGCGGCTGATCAAGCGGGTGTCCGAACTGCGGCCCGGTTCGGACCCTGAGGCTTCTTACGGGCCGATGACCTTGCCGTCGCAGGCGGAGGTGGTGGCCAAGCACGTGGCGGACGCGCTGGCCCGGGGCGGGCGGCCGGTGGTGGGCGGGGCCGACTCGGTGGCCGCGCCGTACGTGCGGCCGGTCATCTTGACCGACGTGCCGGAGAACAGCGCGGCGGTGCAGGACGAGACGTTCGGTCCGACGGTGACGGTGAAGTCCGTGGTCAACATGGCCGAGGCGGTGTCGTTCGCCAACGCGGGGCGGTACGGGCTGGGCTCGGCGGTGTTCGCTCGCGACCGCCGCGCGGCCATGGTCGCGGCCCGGTCGCTGCGCACCGGGATGACGTCGGTGAACTCGGTGATCGGTTTCGCCACCGTGCCCGCGCTGCCGTTCGGGGGGGTCGGGGAATCGGGGTTCGGGCGGATTCACGGCGCGGACGGGCTGCGCGAGTTCAGCCGGTCCAAGGCCATCACCCGGCAGCGGATGCGGCCGCTGATCAACGTGCTCACGTTCGGGCGGACCGACAAGGATCTGCGGCGGCTTATCACGTTGGTGACGTTGCTGCACGGGCGGCTGTACCGGCCGCGGGGTTCGCGGCGAACGCGCTTAAGGCGCGTTATTGAGGCTCGCTGCTGAGCGTGCCCGCGGCGGCTGCGGAGCTGTCGGCCAGGGTGAAGCGGTCGGCCATTTGCGTCTGGCGTAGCTGCTTTTGGAGGTGGTCCGGTAGGCCGGCCAGGACCATCCGGGCGGGCGGGCTGGCGTTGATCCGCTGCTGCGCGGTGATCAGGGCGGCCAGGCCGACCGAGTCCCAGCCGGCCAGGCCGTCAAGGTCCAGGACCAGCTTGAGGCCCGGGGTTTCGGTGAGCAGACGGTCTATCGTCTGGCTGAGCTCACTCGCCGAAGCGAGGTCGAGCGGGCCGGTGACGGCCAGGACCGTGCAGTGGTCCAGGTCGCGGTGGTTCAGGCGGAAGGGCGGGCCGGACGTGGCGAGGCCGAAGCTGATCGTGGCCAGCGTGCCCGACGGGCCGGAGCGCAGGCTGGTCTGGTCGGCGACCTGGCGGACCAGGGCGAGGCCGTGGCCGGGTTCGGTGCGCCACTGCGCGGCGTCTGGCGTGTCGGTTTGGTTTGTCGTTTCTTCTGCCGTTTCGTTTGTCGTGCTAGCCGGGGGCGGGGCGCCGTCGTCGCTGATCTCGCAGAGCAGGGCCTGGTCCGATCTCCGGATACGGAGCCGGCCGTGGCCGGCGCCGTGCCGGACCGCGTTGGCGGCCAGTTCGTGTACGGCGATGACCAGGTCGTCGGCCCGGCCCGGCGGCAGGCCGGCGTCGCTGGCGTGCGCGGCCACCGCCGCGCGCAGCGCGTACAGGGAGCCGGCGTCGAAGGCCTGGTCCAGGATCTGGTGGCCCTGGTTACCCGGGTTGCCGGGTGCTGGCCCGGTGTCGCCGGGGGCTGGGCGGGCGTCGCCGTCAGTGGTCATCGGCGCTCACCAGGCTGACGGCGGGGATGTCGGTCGCGCCCAGCAGGACGAACCGGGCGGCCAGGCTCGGACGGCAGCGCAGGATCATCCGCCGGGGCGGGGTACTGGGGTTCAGGCCGCGCGCGGCGTCCAGGATCATCCGGGCGCACGGGACGTCGATGAAGGCCAGCGGGGCCATGTTGACGGTCACGTCGCCCTCGAGCCGGATCGCCTCGGTCAGCGCGAGCGCCAGGGACTCGGCGGCCTGGTAGTCGAGCTCCCCGGCCAGCCGGATGCCGGGCGGCGCGTACTGGCGGCAGATCCGCAGCATCACGTCGGCGTGGTACGTCGCGGCGGCGACCGAGCGGGTGTGGAAGGCGGCTACCGAGGCCAGCGTGACCGGGTCGAAGCGCTCCCGGTCGTACTGGCACAGCACCGACACGGCGGTACCGGCCACCGCCGCCGCGACCTTCTCCTCGAACTCCGGCAGCTGCTCGACCCCGGTGACCGGGCCCAGCGCCCAGCTCATGTCCACCGCCAGCCGCAGCCCGTGGTCGCCGCTGGCCTCCATCTCGCGGGTCAGCCAGGCCAGCGCCTGGCCCGCGCTGAACACCTGCCCGGCTAGCAGCCGGCCCTCGAACCCGACCGCGGCCAGCTGCCCCGAGGCCAGCGCCGGCTCCGCCGCGACGCCGCGCCGGGCCAGCTCGGCGGTGGCCCGGTCCGGGGTGGCGGCGCTGAGCCACATCACCTTCAGGCCGCCGTCCAGCCCGTCCCGGACGAACGCCGCGGTCAGGTCGAACAGGTCCTCGGGCTCGCCGAACGTCAGGCAGGCATGGTCGTTCACGGTCAGGTCGGTGATCTGCGTGTCGGCGCCGATCGTCACCCCGCTACCTCCGGTCCGCGCCGCTAGGCCGCGCTGCCGGCGATCGCCATGGCGTCCACCGGGTCGGCTGGGTCGGCCGGGGCTAGCGGGGCCCGGCCGGCGATGAGGTCGGCGGCGCGCTCGGCGATGGCGATGGTCGGCGCATTGGTGTTGCCCCTGGGCAAGGTCGGCATCACCGACGCGTCGACCACGCGCAGGCCGTCGATCCCCCTTACTTTGAGTTCGGGGTCCAGGACGCTGCCCCACCGGGCCTCGCTGCCCATCGCGCAGGTGCCCACCGGGTGGTACAGGGTGGCCACGCTGGAGCGCACGTACTCGAGGAGTTCGCCGTCGGAGCGGATGTGCGCGCCGGGGGCGATTTCGCTGCGGCAGATGGCGGCCATCGGCCGGGCGGTCACGAACTCCCGGGCCATCTTCAGCCCGGCCACCAGCGCCCGGGCGTCCGCGCCGCCGTCGGAAAGGTAGCCGGGGTCGATGGCCGGGCGGTGCCGGGGATCGGCGCTACGCAGCCTGATCCGGCCCCGGCTCCGCACCTCGACCAAGCCGACCAGCACGGTCATGGCCCGCTGGGCCGGGTCGGCCAGGCCCTGGTTCTTGTAGGGCGCGGCGAGCACGTGCAGCTGCAGGTCCGGCGCGAGCAGGCCAGGCTCGGAGTGGGCGAAGCCGCCCGATTCGGCCACGTTGCTGGCCACCGGGCCGCGGTGGGTCAGCTGCCAGCGCAGTGCGCCCGCGTTGCCGGTCTTCTCCCACAGGCCGCGCAGCCGGGGCGTCGACCAGATGACCGGGAGCACGGGGTGATCGCTGAGGTTCGCGCCGACGCCCGGGCTGTCGGCGTGGACGCTGATCCCCATCTCGATCAGGTGGTCCGCCGGGCCGACGCCGGACAGCATGAGGAGCTGAGCGCTGTTGACCGCGCCGCCGCACACGATGACCTCGCCGTCGGCGATGGCGGTCTCGAGCTCGCCGTGCCGGAGGTAGTCCACGCCCGTGGCCTGGCCGTCCTCGATGAGGATCTTGGTCACCAGGGCGCCGGTGTGCACGGTGAGGTTCGGCCGGGACATGACCGGGTGCAGGTAGGCGGCGGCCGCCGAGCAGCGCCGGCCCTTGCGCTGGGTGACCTGGTACCAGCCCACCCCGTCCTGGCGCGGGCCGTTGAAGTCCTCGTTGGCCGTGGCCCCCTGCTCCCGGGCGGCGGCGATGAACGCCTCGCACGCGGGCGACTTGTACCGCACGTCGCTGACGGCGAGCGGACCGCCCGTGCCGTGGTACGCAGAGGCGCCACGCGAGTTGTCCTCGGACCGCCTGAAGTACGGCATCAGGTCCTCGTAGCCCCACCCGGCGCAGCCGTGCTCGTCCCGCCAGGCCTGGAAGTCGCGGCGGTTACCGCGGATGTAGATCATCGCGTTCATGCTGCTGGATCCACCCAGGACCCGGCCGCGGGGCCAGTAGATGGACCGGCCGGCCGCGCGGTGCTGCGGGACCGTGTTGTAGTTCCAGTCGTAGGCGCTCTGGAACAGCCTGCTCAGCGCGGCAGGCGCCTGGATCTCCTGGGCGTCGTCGACCGGGCCTGCCTCCAGCAGCAGGACCTTGACGCTGGAATCGGCGGACAGCCGCGCGGCCAGCACGCAGCCCGCGCTTCCGGCGCCGACGATGATGTAGTCATACACGGCGGTCTCCTTCTCGGGGACAAAGGGAACAATAACGCGCCGTGGCGTTTGCTGTGGGTCTTGGGGGCGGTCTTGGCGGCTTGAGGGGTCCTCCGGGCTCCGCTTTCGCCGCGGTGCGGAGGGGCGTCCGGGTCCGGCGGGCCCCCGAGATCCGCCGGACTCCGGACGCGGACGATGTTCACCACCCCAGGACGCATCAGCGGCGTCGGACACGCACGGTGGCAGCGGCGGCCGTCCCTGCTCGTCGCAGCCGCTGGTGATCATCGTTCTCGTCACTCATCGTATCTATAACATGCCAGCTCGTAGTCGTCTTGGGAATGTCCGATGATCACTTTTTGGTAGCGGCGCATGGCCGTCGGCTCCGGCGGGTCCCTTAGGGTGGGTTCATGGCGCCCGACCGCAGCGAGAACCCCGTCGTGTTGTCCCGCATCTACACCCGGACCGGTGACGGCGGAACGACCGCGCTCGGCGACGGCACCCGCGCGGCCAAGACCGACTCGCGGCTGGCCGCGTACGCCGACGTGGACGAGGCCAACAGCGCGATCGGGATGGCCATCACCTTCGGCGAACTGTCAGACGACATCGAGACGCTGCTGTTGCGGGTACAGAACGAGATGTTCGACGTAGGCGCCGACCTGGCCACCCCGGTCGTCGAGNNGACCCGCCGGGCCGAGCGCAGCGCGTGGGCCGCGGCCGGCGAGTACGGCGACTCGGTGAGCCCGTGGCCCGCCCGCTACCTGAACCGGCTGTCGGACCTGCTGTTCATCTTGTCCCGGGTGGCCAACGCCGGGCACGGCGACGTGCTGTGGAAGCCGGGCGGCGACCGCGGCCCGGTTTAGGCAAGCTCAGAGCGCCACGTCCCGGTGGGAGCCCGGGGGGGCGCCTTCGAGCCAGACGAGCAGGCCGGTGAGCGCCGACTCGGCCAGCGCCAGGTCCACGCTGGTGACCTCGCCGCTCCCGGTGAGCTGGCATTCGGCCACTAGCCGGCCCGGGCCCAGGACGGTCACCTCATCCCCGGTGAGGGGCCGGCGCGCCACCACGGCCAGGTCGCGGCGGAGGAAGACCACCTCGGGGCGCATCGAGAAACCGAAGGTGCGGTACCAGGAGAACTCGTCGAGCTGGTAAGAGGCGATGCCCAGGCGCCACGACCCGCCCGGCCGACGCAGCCCGCACTCGACGGTGGCACCGCCGCGCTCCAGCAGGAACCGCCGGGCGGCGATGCCCGAGGCGGCGAGCACGAGCACGATCAGGAAGGCGGCGAAGAGCCAGGCCGCATCGAGCGCGAGCGCTTCGCCCAACCGTTATCCCCCGTCAGGCCTGGTCCGCGGCCCGCAGCAGCGCTCTGGCGTACTTGGCGTCGGCTGGTTCCTCAGCGCCCGAGCCGGCGTCGGCGAGCGCCGTGTCAAGCTCACGCCGCGTCTCGTCGGCGTTGACCTCGCCGCTGAGCTGAGCCTGGGCGGCCAGGACCGACACCTGGTCGTCAGCCACGGACAGGAACCCGCCGCTGACCGCCGCGTGCACCCTGGTGTCGTCGTTGATGATCTCGACCAGGCTGCCCTCGGCCAGCACGCCGAACACCGGCGAGTGCCCGGTCAGGATGCCGATGTCACCCTCGGTGGTCTTGGCGATGACCATCGTGGCGTCGCCCGACCACAGCTCGCGGTCGGGCACGACCAGCGCTACGTGCAGGGTCACTTCTCCAGCCCCTTGGCCTTCTTCTCCACGTCCTCGATCCCGCCGACCATGTAGAACGCCTGCTCGGGCAGGTTGTCGTACTTGCCTTCACTGATCGCCTTGAACGAGGAGATCGTCTCCTCCAGCGGCGTGAAGACGCCCGGGATGCCGGTGAACTGCTCGGCCACGTACATGGGCTGGGACAGGAACCGCTCGATCCGCCTGGCCCGCTGCACGGTGATCTTGTCCTCCTCGCCGAGTTCGTCGACGCCGAGGATGGCGATGATGTCCTGCAGCTCCTTGTACCGCTGCAGGATCCGCTGTACCTCGCGGGCCACGTCGTAGTGGTCCTGGCCGATGTACCTGGCGTCCAGGATCCGTGAGGTGGAGTCTAGCGGGTCGACCGCGGGGTAGATCCCCTTCTCGGTGATGGCCCGGGACAGCGTGGTGGTCGCGTCGAGGTGCGCGAACACGGTGTGCGGCGCGGGGTCGGTGATGTCGTCGGCGGGCACGTAGATGGCCTGCATGCTGGTAATGGAGTGACCCCTGGTGGAGGTGATCCGCTCCTGCAGCTGGCCCATCTCGTCGGCCAGCGTCGGCTGGTAGCCCACCGCCGACGGCATCCGGCCCAGCAGGGTGGATACCTCCGAGCCGGCCTGGGTGAAGCGGAAGATGTTGTCGATGAACAGCAGGACGTCCTGGCCCTGNNTCCATCTGGCCGAACACCAGCGCGGTATCGGCGATGACGCCGGACTCGGTCATCTCCAGGAACAGGTCGTTTCCCTCGCGGGTCCGCTCCCCCACCCCGGCGAAGACCGAGACGCCGCCGAAGTTCTGGGCCACCCGGCGGATCATCTCCTGGATCAGCACGGTCTTGCCCAC